>DAORDI010000186.1:0-11245 GCA_035345895.1 Leptospiraceae bacterium | reverse complement strand
GCAGATGGAATATCCTTTTTTAATCTTTGAACTGTCTCTTTTATATCCGGCAAAATCAAATCGGCTTCTCCATATATGATTCTCACGGGCATTTGGAATGATTTAATGCGTTCACTGATCATAAATTTTGGGTGAGACTGGTCAAGCTCTATACATAAGAAAAGGATCAAAACAGGAAACAGCCCGTCTGTTTTATTTCAGATCGATGCTCCTTACAGACTTTATGATTGCTGGGAAGCGGAATTTCCGGCGATGATCTGAAGTCCGTAAAAAAGAAATTTACTCATTCACCTTGCGCCGGCGGTTTAATTTAATTATAATGTAATTAGAAGTCTTTGTATTATAGATCAGGTTCCATCAAAACTGAGGATTCTTTTTTAGAGTATTTCTTGACAGTAAATCTGTATTTTCCCCTGTCGTTTCCGGAATTCAGCAAAAAATAGATTCGGCCAGTTTTATATCTGGACTTAGTAAAGAAAGGGCGGGTATGATAGATCCCATTCTTACAGCAGGCTCCATTTACTGGACCTGAAAAAGAACGCAGATCTATTTCAACCGCTTCCTTGGTTGAGTCATTGTCAAAATAAAAAAAATGAGCAGAGAAGCCATCGGGCAGTCTGGGATCTTTTTCTGAAAGTTATCCTTCAACCCATTCATTCATTTTTACCTGTTTTGCATTATGAGGCTGAAAAATATTCTCTTCTGCTCTGCTGATTCTTTCAAAGGACCCGAATGTCAAAAAACTTCCCATACCGCTGTGACCGCCTCCCGACCCTCTGAAATAGGTAAAAGAAAATTCCCCGTCACATTCAAAAGATTTTCCTTTTAAAACGATTTTTGCGATGCCGGAGCCGCTGTCATAACCGCTGGAGCGGCTCAGGTAAACTGTTTCTGAAAAATACTATTGCAAAATATTAACAAGCATCCGAGTATAGCAGTTGCATACTATGAAACCTTCTATCCAGCTTATTTCCGACACACTTTTTCAGGAAACTGTAGAGAAAGCCGTGAGCAGCCCCCGCAGACGTTCCAACTGGAATTTTCATGAACTTCACGAAGTCTATCAGCGTTTTCTGAACGTGCTGGTAAAAGGAACTTATATCCAGCCTCATATGCACAGAGATCCTCCGAAGCCGGAAACATTCCTTGTGCTGAAAGGAGAACTTGGATTTTTGACCTTTGATGATAATGGAAATATAATTAACAAGTATCTTCTTTCAGAGAAAGGTCCGATTTACGGAATTGACATTCAGCCGGGGATCTGGCACAGCATCGTTGTTTTATCGGAGACTTGCATCTGCTTTGAAGGCAAATCGGGGCCTTATGATCCTTCCGTGGACAAGATGTTTGCAGCCTGGGCACCCTCAGAACAGGACGAATCCAGATTCAAGTATATGGAAAACCTCATAAAACTTTTTTAGACAGATCGGCTGTATTTTATTATAGCCTTATTATGCTGTCATTTTTGCAAGTGATGCGCCAGGAGGAAATTATTTTCCAATGGAAAAATTCAGTCGGCATCCTGTGCCAGCCGGAAGCCGAGCCTGCCAGTCTTGTATTCTCTTCTGAATGCTTTGTAATATTCATTTGTGGTTCCGACTTCTTTTAATATGGAAGCCTCACAGAATTCAATGATGCAGAATCTGTCTGCTCCTGCATCTCCTGCGGGATCTGTAACAGTATGGTCAGCCGGATAACAGTAATCAGGATCATTTTCCAGAAGACATATTCCGTCACCTTTGTTTCCAAGTCGCAGTTCTCTGGTAGAAGCATTGATCCTTCCGTCAGAAAGCCATTCTCCGGCATTTCCCCAAAGATCATAAATTCCATTAGGATTTGGCTTGCGTGTTCCGACTTTATGCGATTCATTTCCGTAATTGTCAATATTCCATTCATAATCATTTCCCAAAGCGGGATTATTTCCCCAATAAAATATCTTCTGTTCTTTTTCAGAATTTGCAGGTCCCTTGGCAGCAAGCTCCCATTCTGCATATGTCGGAAGCCGATAGGGTTTTCCGGAAGAATTTCTGTTCAGCTTTTTCAGAAATTCCTGAATGTCATTATAAGAAACATTTGTGACAGGATAATCATCCCCTTTTGAAAATTGATAAGGTGACTCACCTCCCATTACAGCCTTCCATTGTCCTACAGTTACTTCGGTTGCCGACAGTTTGTAAGGTTTAGATATTACAACCTTATAAAATACCATCCGTTTTTCAGGCTCTTTGACTGTCCCGATCCTCATTTTATAATACTGACCTGCCTCTACACGGCGCATACGGAAATCAGGGATCTCCTCAGAATAAAGAAGAAAGGAAACAAAAAAAGATAAAAAATATATTTTTTTCATTATTTTACTCCGGGTGCTGACGGTTCAGGAACAAGAGACCGGGGAAGGACAGTCGGTCTCAGAGAACGGCTGGCCGGCTTCAAAAGTTCAGCAGCTTCCGTATTTCCTTTTTTTTCAGCTATATTAAGTGCAGTATATCCCTGATATTTTATATTCGTATCGGCACTGTATTCGAGAAGAATACGAATGACATCCGTCTTGCCGTAATAAGCCGCATACATCAGACTGGTCCATCCTTTATTCTGAGCATTAGGATCAGCCCCGGATTTCAGTGCAGATTTTACTGCTTCAGAATTTCCGCTGAAGGCTGCCTTCAGAAGCTGAAGATTCAGTTCCGGTGAAGGAATATTGTCCGCCTCACTGCTGTCTGAATCAAATTCCACCAAAGTCAGCATAAAATGATAATACTTATTTTTAATGTAACTTTCTTTACTTTCAGAATTCGGTTTAGAAAAGACTGTCTCCTGCATATAAACAGTATAGTATTCAAACACCGCATTGAATTTCAGCACTTTATTATCATCCGGCGGCTGAAATGAATGGCTGTAAGTTTCCTCAATGCCTTTCTCGCCTTCCCAGGGAAGCGGAACTTCCCAGACAATTTCCTGATTTTTCTTCAAAGGTTTCAGATGGTAGAGAACTTCAAATGGACTGTCTCTGAATTGAATTTTGTCTGATTTATAAGATCTCTGGTCGCAGACCATTGTTCCGGTTTCCTGATTTTTTTTCAACAATCCGTATGAAAATTCACCGTCCGTATATCTGCAGACAGCAGGGTAATCATACTGTCCAGTGAAATCATTTCTGTTAGGTCTGCCTGAAACCGGCTTCAATGAGGAGTCGGGGGAGTACGGTTTGAAAGCAAAATATTCATGCAGATTGCCCACGTTGCGGATATGTCCCTTCAACCCTTTTTTTGATTTCAGAATATCTTTCAGGTCACGTCTGCCCATTTCATCTGCAATTTCCTGCAGACCGGCAAGATACCATCCGTAAGGAATACCGTGCATTCCTGCCGGCAGAGTGTAATTGACATCGCCTCCCTTTTCAATGACTAGTCTGGTCATTGCAGCAGAACCGGAGGTAAGTGCAAGAAATATGGAATGACCTTTTGGGCCGCAGCCAGGGTACATTCTTGCATTGATATCCGCTCCTTCAGAAAGGAGTTTTTGAACTGCCCTGAAATTGCCGCTGTAAACAGCATAAGCAATCTTTTCATCTCTGTCGGGTTCCATACTTCGGGAATTTTTCAGGCTTTCATAAACAATCTTAGTCTGACCTGAACGGGTCTTCAGTTCCTTGAACTGTCCGTAAAAATGTTTTTCTGTTTCCTTCCCGGACACTTTAGACAGATTGTACTGCTGTGCAGAAATCTGCAAGGTCAATATACAAAAGAAGAAATATGCCGAAAATTCTCTGAAATACATATAATCTCCGTAAATCAGCAAATTGGTTTCTCCAACAAGAACTCAATTTGCCGAAAAATATGTCAGACTGATATTTCGAATAATTTCCTACAGTTCCGAACTGTCAATTTTTTATTTCGGCAGAGGACGCTTTTATTATAAGCATAATCGTCCAGCTCTGCAACTGTGCATCCACTGACCTATTTTTTTCGGATGGAATTCTCATCTTTCTGGCTGTCGGAGATGAATCTGATTTCATAGACTGTTCCGTCTTTATCTGCAGCGTTGTACCCAGTGATGCCGCCAGTATTTGTTTCGGCACAGAACCATGTTCCTTTGACTTCCTTCAGTGTATCCTTGAACTGATTGAACTCTGCCTCTGTGACAGATCTCCCGTCTATGGAATACTTTGATTCAATCTTGACTTCCAGGCTTTGTGCCTGCACATATTGTGCAGGAAAGATAAATAAAAATATTATTAATAAATATATAATTTTTTTCATAGAAACTCCTGATATGCGGCATAGCCCGAAAAAACCGTTCTGACGCATACTGCCGACAAGTCAAACTGTTTTGCATTTCCGGCAGGACATTTTAAACTATCGGCACATATATTCAGTGTATGCAGGAATGAACCGCCATTTCAGAAAGAGCTGATCAATTACTGTTTACGGATTAATATTGAGATGCTCCGTTGAGCAAAAATTGCTGTGTCTAGACACATCATATTTGCGCAAGGCGAGACAGTAAAATAAACATAAATAAAAAAATTATAAGTTTTTATAAACTTTCATTCTGCCGCCGCACCGTCAGACAGCAGATATTTCAGGATAGACCGTCAGAAATTCACTGTCAGTCCGCCATGAAAAGCGACTCCTGATTTCCTTTCTGTATTCGGAAGATAATCAGGCATAGCAGTCAGATAGGTATTGATTCTGCCAGGTTCTTTTTTCTGACTGTCCACAATCAAAAGACCGTTTTCCCAGGCAAATCCATTATAAATGATATGAACCATCTGAACCCCGTAGAATACAGCCAGCGCAAACAGTGCTCCGTTGTACTGATCCACCTTGTGCTGATCTGCAGTAAAGGTTTTGGCGTTGGCAGAAACACTGTAGGCGATGCGGAGATCGGAGCTGATTGTGCTGGGAACTGCGGCAAGCATAAAATTGGCCGCAGCATCCCGATGATTTTCCGTTTTTGCAGCCAGTGCCTGCTTGCGAGTTTCATACAGAGTCAACAGAAGCAGGGCTGCTCCGCCGGAATACAATGCACCGAACAAAGGCCGTTCCAGATAAAAATGACCCCAGCCGGGAAGAACCATGGAACGCCAGGCAAAGTCCTTGTAAGAGATAGGTTCATCCTTGGGCTTTTCCATCTGGCCTTTTGCCACCAGTTCACGGAGGGCAGCCGCCCTGTCTGCAGCTGCACGTGCTTCTTCTTCCTTCTCCTTTCGGATTTTGGCAGCAAGCTCTTCTTCCCGCCGTTTCCGTTCTTTCGCTTCCTGAATATTTCGAATCTGATCCTGTTCCAATGCGATTGCAGCTTTCTTTTTTTGCTGTGCCTCGAGTGCCTTTGCCTTCTGTTCAGCAGTAAATGGAGTATTCTGAATTCTGATGATGTTTGCCTTGGGTATGCTCTGATTCCCTTTGGCTGTGGTCACAAACACAGCGTCTGCATTGATCTTTGAAACACGTCCCAGAATAACAGCACCGGTTTTGAGGAGAATCTCCTCTGCCTGCATCGGTGCGAAAGCCGCAGCCAGAAAGACAACACAGAAAAAGAAGAATAGACGCGGCTTGATGTCTGAGTGAAAGTTTAATCTTTGGTTCATATTATATTTTTCCTTAATTAATTTGTATTTAATTCGTTCTATATACGGGATTTTCAAAATGCATACGCTCCTGTTGCAGCGTTGAAGAAAGTAACTGTATTTGAATTGTAGTTTGTTACGTAGAGCAGATTCGCAGAAGAATTCACTCCAACCCAAAATGGACTGCCTAGGGTAATGAAACTGGAAGCCGCCAGCGTTCCCGTTCCGCTCGCAGTCCCTGTTCCAGTCACTGAGGCCAGAAGCAGACTCGCCAGCAAAGCTCCCGGATTCTTCGATGTATCAAGAACGCTCGGTTCGAGACGAATGCAGGATACTAATAAAATCGATAATAACAAATAAAATGATTTCATAGCGCCTCCTTACGGCCCCGAAACACAGCGTAAGCCAAAAGTGACCACAAATGTTTTCCCGCGTGTCCGTGCAAAACCGTTGGAGAAATCCACAGTCCATGCACTTCCGGGACCGGAAAAAGCTGAGGTAGAAGACCAGCAGTCGGAATTTCCCAGGTTGGGAAAGTATGTCAGGTTGATATAAGGACCAGTCTGAGTGTCTACAATCAGATTCTTCAGTTCATTGACATCCGGCAGGCGCCAGTTTGTTCTGCCGGCAAAATTCAGATTCTCACAGTAGGTAATCGCATCCGACCAGTATACAGAATTCGCAGTTCCGGAACAGTCCAATGCATTCTGCCCAGCCAGGCATTTCTGCCACAAAAGTCCTGTCGTACTTTCTGAAACAGTTCCGTCTCCGTTGTCTGTCAGGGTCTGTGTGCCAGACATACTTCCGGAAACACAGAGTGCGTTGTAAGTGGATGTTGTTTTCAGACCGAAAAGCTCACCTCCGGTAGACATCACCATGTAATATGCATTCGTGGTCAAAGCAGCTCTTACAGTAGAAGCCCAATAGTTGTTGGCAGCAATTTTGGGAAAATAGGATGCATCAGAAGCAGGATTTTTCCCATAATCAGGCAGGGTTCGGAGTTCTTTAATTGTCGGAAGACGCCAGTCCGTTCTGCCTGCATAACCGGCTCCGCTGTTCAGTGCAGTACAGGCAGTATCCGCAGCAGTCCAAGTATAAGCAGAGGCAGTTCCCGTTCCGCAGTTTGAACCGCTCAAGCCCTCCGTACAGGTTTTCCACACGAGACCTGTTATTTTATCTGTGGTAATATAATCAGATGTTCCTACGAGCGTCGGTCCTGTAAAACTGCGTGAATACGGTTTTCTCAGATAATGTGCATCCTGACCATAAGGAAAATTAAAATTTCCCACAGTGTACGTCTGAGTGCAGTTTGCATCTAAATTCCAAGTTGTCCCGGTGGCATAAAAACACTGCGTCTGACCTGTGTAAGAGATGCCAGTGGTTCCTCCGGCAGCCCCTGTGCCAGAACCCAGAAGAAAACTCGCAATCAGTGCCGCAGGATTCTTTGATGTATCGAGAACGCTGGGCTCGAGACGTATGCAGGAAGTGAGTATCAGTGATAATGTGATTAGAATTGTCTTCAAAATGCTTAGGCTCCTGTAGTGGCGTTGAAAACTGTTATCTTTTTTGAACCATAGTTTGCTGTATACAGCAGATTTAAAATGGGATTCACTGTCAACCCCCGGAAACACAGTGTACATCTTCAGTATTAGTCTTTCCGAAGGCTTCCGCGAGCACTGTTTCAGTCGGTGTACTGGTATTTGTTCCATTCCTCTTTCCTGTCCTTGAACAGAGAAGAAGACTCACAATCAGTACAGCCGGACTCTGGGATGCATCCAAGATGCTCGGTTCGAGCAGCATACAGGCTGCGGGCAATAGTGATAATATAATTATAATAACTTTCAAAATACATACGCTCCTGTAGTGGCGTTCAGGAAAAGCACGCAGCTTCTGCTTATGTCTACAATATAGATTAAATTTGCAGTCGGATTCACTGCAACCTCTCCAACCAATACTGAATCCTTCACAAAACTGGATGCCTCGAACGTTCCAAAAGCATAGGCTCCTGTTGTCGCATTGAAAAATGTAACTTTCGGCTCATTCGGGACAGCAGAGGTGCCTGAGTTTGAGACATAGAGGAGATTTGCCGCAGGATTTACGGCAACCTGAGACGGCAAGCTGCCTGTAGCGAAACTGGAAGCAGCAAGCGTTCCGAAAGCATATGCCCCTGTTGTGGCATTCATAAATGTTACAGTTTTTGCTGTGTAATTTACAACATACAGCAGGTTCGCAGCCGGATCTACGGCAAGCCCATTGGGGTAGGTTCCGGCAGCAAAACTGGAGGCGCCCAGCGTTCCAAAAGCGTATGCCCCTGTAGCAGCATTCAGAAATGTCACAGAATTCATTGATGAGTTTGCGGCATAGAAGAGATTTGCGTTTGGATTCACAGCAACCGCACCCGGGCTTGATTGGGTGGTGAAACTGGAAGCACCAAGAGTTCCATTCATATAATTTCCAGTAGCCGCATTAAAGTAGGTAACACTCGATGTCGGATTATTTCCGGCATACAGCAAGTTTGACGTCGGATTCAATCTGATAAGGTCCGGACGACTGCCTGTACTGAAAGTAGAGGCTGCAATTGTTCCAAAAGCGTAGGCTCCCGTGGTTGCATTAAAAAGTGTCAACTTGTTTGTGTTGAGTTGTCCATGGGAAACATAAAGCAGATTTGTCGCTGGATTCACCGCGACACCGGTCGGACCGGATTGGGTTGTGAAGCTGGAATTTGCAAGCGTTCCATTCATATAAGCACCCGTTGTTGCATTTATAAATGTTACCCTGTGAGGACCAGTCCCGACATAGTTTGTGACGTAAATAAGATTAGCATCAGGATTTACAGCCAGCCAGCCCCAGGGAGTAGTATTGTTTCCGGTAGAGATACACGAAGCAGCTTGTGTTCCGGTTCCTTTTCCTGCACCGGCTCCAGTCACTGAAGCCAGAAGAAAACTTGCCAACAGTGCAGCAGGATTTTTCGAAGTATCGAGAACACTCGGATCAAGCCGAATGCAGTATGTCAGGCTGAGTGACAGTATAATGATAATCTCTTTCAAAATGAATACGCTCCTGTCATGGCATTCAGTACCGTTATCGTGTTGGAAGTCCAGTTTGCAACATAGAGCAGATTTGCAGTCGGATTCACTGCAACACCTCGCGGAGCCGTTCCTGTATTGAAACTTGAGGCAGCCAGAGTTCCTCCAAAAGCGTAATCTCCCGTAGTTGCATTGAAGAATGTAACCGTGTTCGAATTCCAGTTGGTCACGTAGATCAGGTTTGCACTCGTGTTAAGTGCAATCAGCACGGGCTTGTCTCCGGTCGGGAAACTCGAAGCAGCCAGGGTTCCTCCAAAGGCATAGGCTCCCGTAGTTGCATTGAAGAACGTTAACGTGTTAGAATTCTGGCTGCCGACGTAGAGCAGGTTCGCTGCTGGATTAAAGGCAACTCCCGCCGGAAATCCAGATGTTCCCAGTGTGAAACTTGAAGCCGCCAGCGTGCCTCCGAAGGCGTAGGCTCCTGTAGTCGCGTTGAAGAACGTTATCGTATTAGAAAGGAAGTTCATAATGTACATTAGATTTGCGGCCGGATTCACGGCAATACCCAATGGATTGTTCCCTGTAGTAAAACTGGATGCGCCCAACGTTCCAAAGGCGTAAGCCCCCGTGGTGGCATTGAAAAACGTTACAGTATTTGCCGTGGAGTTTGCCACGTAGAGGAGATTCGCAGCAGTGTTTACGGCAACACCAAATGGGCTGCTTCCAGTATTGAAGGTGGAAGCTGCCAGACTGCCCCCGAATGCGTAGGCGCCCGTGGCAGCGTTGAAGAATGTTACAGAGTTGGACTGCCGGTTTGTCACGTATGCGAGATTTGCAGTGGAATTCACAGCAACTAGACTGGGGAACTGTCCTGTCGGAAGAGTCGAAACAACCGCTCCCGTAGCAGCATTGAAGACCGTAAAAGTGTTGGACCCGTTGTTGACTACATAAAGCCGGTTTGCTGCAGCATCTGCTTGGATGCCAAGGGGACCGGATCCTGTTATGAAAGAAGAACTCCAGCCGACTGCCCCGCCTGCTGCAGACCCTAGAAGAAGACTTGCAAACAGTGCCGCAGGATTTTTCGAAGTATCGAATATGCTCGGCTCAAGCCGAATGCAGGCTGCTCCCAGGATCAGGAGCAGCAGTACAATGGATTTTCGGAGAATATAAAAGACTTTGTTTATGGATAAGACCGACGGCGCAGCAGCCCAACGCTGAAAAATGAGGAGATATCTGTCATTTTGCGGAATATTGAAAGATGACTCTGGACAGAACTGTTCCTGAGTCCGGTACGATCTATTCATAATCGGAAAGTATATCAAGCGCGCACCCTCAGACAGTTTCCAATACAGGACATTGCAGAATACTTTTTATCATCGTGATCTTCCTCAATTTCCGATATTGTCAAGGTTGAGTTAATTTTCCAGAAATTAATACAGAAACATCCCCCCTGAACAGGGGGTTTTTTAGAATAAAATATGCTGTTCCAGTTCTGGAAGGAACCGAATAATGGATTCGGATATTTCTTTTATGAAAAAAAGTTCTGATGAATTTATGAAAAAATCTCTGAGAATCGGATTGGTGGAAAATGATCTGGAATTTCGTGAAACTACGGAAGTCAAACTTCAAAGCATATCTTCTGTCTCAAAAATTTATGCATGGAGTTCAGCAGAAGAATACCTCAGGGAAAAAAATCGTCCTGTTCTTGATATTATTTTTTTAGATATTATGCTTCCATACAAAAATGGAGTTGATCTGGCTCTTGAAATTTCAAATGAAAATCCTGAAACCATCATTATTATGCTCACAAATATGAATTCAGATGCACTGATTTTTGAATCCATCAAGAACGGAGCACTGGGCTATATTTTAAAATCAGAACTGGGAACACTGGAAAACATCATCCAGACAGTAGTCGAAGGCGGTGCAGTCATTACTCCCACTATTGCGCTTCGTGTTTTTGCATCCTTCAGAAAAGACAGACCCAAGGCTCCGGAAATGACAGACAGGGAAAGGCAGGTGCTGGAGCTGCTTGTACGGGGAAAGTCTGTGCTCTCTGTGGCAAAGTTTCTGGATCTGAGCATTCATACTGTGCAGGGGTATGTAAAGGCAATCTACAAAAAGCTGAATGTTCACAACCGTGCAGAACTCTCTCAGAAGGCAAACCAGCTGTTCTGATATGAAGAACAGAGCATTGCTTTATATGCTTTCGGCACTGATTTTCTTTGCAGTGGCCGGATGCAGTCGAAAACAGACAGAGCTGAAAGTGTCTGAACGGATCGACGTTTCCAGTTTTGATTTCTCAAATGATGTGATCGACTTGAACGGTCCTTGGGAATTTTACTGGGAGAAATTTCTTTATCCGGATGATTTTAAGACTTCTCATCCGCCTGTCCCCGACGGATACTCAAATGGGCTGAAACCCTGGAATACAATGGATGTTCATGGAAAAAAACTGGGAACGGACGGATATGCAACCTATCGGCTCCGTCTGATTCTGCCGGAACTTTCTCCTAAGATGGGAATTCGGATTTCATTTCAATTCTCCAGTTTTCGACTTTTTGTTAACGGACAGGAGGCTGCTCAGAGCGGAAGCCCAGGTACAAGTAAAATCGATACCATCCCCAGTCGTGCGAACCGGATTGCTTTT
>DAORDI010000185.1:0-11279 GCA_035345895.1 Leptospiraceae bacterium | reverse complement strand
AATGCAGATTTGTTTTTTGAAATACTGTCTCTTCTGCAGACGCTGCGCGGAAAAAATTCATGCAGTTATTTCTGTTTTGTTTTCCTCATCTGTTCAAGCAAAAGCCTGCAGCCGAATTTGAAAATGTGTATTAGTTTGAGATTTTTTGACAGGTATTTATTTCTGCAGTTTATAAAAACTGAGAAGACTGAGTCCAAGAGTAAATGGAATGAGACCTCCAAGCATTGCCAGTGATTTGCCTAATACTATAATGAATACGAGACTCAGTCCTGCTCCGACAAAGGCGAGAAGCAGACCGAGGAAAAAAGAGAAAACTCTCAAATCAAGCTGCCATGGTTTGTACTGACCTGTTCTGATCAGTTCCATCCGCTGTTTATGCCAGAAAAGAAGCAGAAAAAAGAGGAGTGCTGATCCAAAAACAATGCCGAATATCGGAACTAAAAAAAGAACTATTTTGTACGAGTTGGAAGAACCTTGCGTCTGAATTTCGTGCAGAATTTCGAGTATTCTGCTCAAAGTTTCCTGTTCGTTCAAAATAATTAACCTGTCAGATTATTATTGATCAGCTGAGTTGCATATGCTGCCATCAGACTGATCCCCTCCGGTTTATCACAGCTGTAAATGCGAAGACCTACGTTCCAGCTGGCAGTCGGGTCTGTTTTGGGTTTTTTTACATTTTTTACGCTTCCGTAAAACAGGTAATTTTTCTTATTTATTGAAATTGAAAATGCTACCTTAGTTCCTTTGTCGATAAAAGAATAGTCTTTTCCTCCGGCTAAGTTCACTCCTAGTCCGCGTCCGTCCTGACTGATGTCAATTGCATCTTCCTTCGCAGAGAAAAGTCTCCATTCCTTTACGTAAGCAAGTTCGAGTTCAAAAGTAAAGTCCTCGCATCTTGATTCTATAAAATTGACCAGAGGAGCAATTCCATTCGGAGATTCGATTTCCTTCTGCAGACTGTCATTTCCTAAATTGGGAAGACTGCTGTAAATTTCTACATAACCAAGCAGTACGTTTCCTGCACCGAAAAAGGGCACTATGATGACTGACTTGACATTTTCCAGCAGATGGCCTTGGATCATATTGTCCACTGCCTGCGGCTTAAATTTTGTGTTCGGATTAAAAAATCCTCTTTCTGTATAAAACTGCTTTTTATAGGCATCTCTCAGAAAATAGGGGGCCTTTGCATCCGATAAGGCATTCAGAAGAGGGGTGTCTGCTGAGTAATAGAAACCGACATTGACCTTTGTGACAAAATACCCGAACTGATTCAGTGCACTTTCGAGCATTATCTGAAACTGCTGAATTGTCTGCGTAATGATGGATGTTTTCCCATAAAGAGAAAGAACAGATGTAAGGTCAATCTGCGGTGAATAGTACAGATTCATCAGTTTGATATTTTTAATGCTTGCTCTTGCTGCAGACCGTTCCAGAGGTTCAATGATAATTTCTAAAACTTTATATAAATCGTTTCTGTATGGATTTTCCTGCTTAAGCCTGATCTCTACCTTGTTTTCTTTCATAATCGAGACTAAGGTCTGCGGTTTTTGTATCTCACCCTCAACTGCCTCAATCACTACATTGGTGGAGTGGTTGAGATCTTTTTCCGGCATAATTTTGGTGATCGAATACTTTACGTCTTCAGTCAGGGAATTGATTGCCTTGCCCTGCAAACGGCTCAAAATGCTGGTCAGAGTTTTCTGATCCGTCAGTATGTATTTTTTCATAGAATATTCGCCCCCGCATTTAAAAAAATGGCGCTTGCGAAAAGGTTATTTAGGGATAATATATTGTCCAGTACTTTTTTTTGCCATTTCCATTTCCTTTTATCGGGATCTGTGAAACAGTCCCTGAAAACCGGAAAAACTGCTTCCAGCTTAAAGACTGAAACCGGCATCAGTGGAATCCCTGAAAAATGTAAGAACTGTTTCATGAGACTGATCATATGCTGACTTATAATCCTGACTCAGTTTTTTGATGACATCTCCCGGTGCTGTAATGCACCCGCACCCCAGTGCCTCAGCCTGATAGATGTTCCAGACCTCTCTGGTCGATGCCCAGAGCACTTCTACATTTTTTTTCATTGAGGCAGCCCCTACAGAGCCGGCAACAAGAGGCACGGGATCGATGCCTGTGTCTGCCAGTCTTCCTGCAAAAACAGACAGGAACGCAGGAGTGTCATTTTTGAGAGCAGATACCATTTCCAGACTCTGCTGAACAGTAAAAACTGCTGTGATATTGATCTTGATTCCTGCAGAAGAAAGACTGGAGACGAGCTGGGCTGTGGATTCCTTTTTTGTATTCATCACCGGAATTTTTACATATACATTTTCTCCAAGCGAGGCTATGATCTTTGCCTGTCTTTCCATTTCACTCAGATCATCTGCAAAAACTTCCAGAGAAAAAGGTTTGTCCTTTATCTCGGACAGCACTTCCCTCGAAAAGCTGAGATAATCAGTGATTCCTGCTTTTTTCATCAGAGAGGGATTTGTTGTGAATCCTTTCACGAACGGATTCTGATTGAGTTCAAGGATTTCTTTTTTATTTGCTCCATCCGCAAATATTCTGATTTTAAGCTGAGAGTGTCTGTTCATTTGCTGTCCTGGTTATGTAATTATAAAATCGAAAAAAGAGTCCGGATAATTGAGGAATTTAGACTCGCTGAATAAATTTATTTTTGCAGATGATTCCGCCCATCAGAAGCCAGTCTTCGGTTTCATGGTAAAAAACGGCTGACTGTCCGGGGGTAATGCTTGCCGCAGGCTGAAGGAGTCTGACTTTGTACTTACCGTCAATCAGACTGACGTTGCATGGAACCGGAGTGTGTCTGTATCGGATCTGAACCCTGCATCTGAAAGATGAACCGTTTTCGAGCGGTGCCAGTCCCTGAAAATTGACATCTTCCACTTCAAACTCTGCTGATTCAGTTTCTCCTTCCTCGCCTAAGTAGACAGTGCCATCATCTTCTATGGAAAGTACGTAAAGAGGTTTTTTCCAGGAAATTCCCAGTCCTTTTCTCTGACCTACTGTAAATCCTTCCTTGCCTGAATGTTTTCCTATGATCTGTCCGCCTGAAAGTTTGAAAAAGCCGGGAGTAAATTCCACATTTTTCTTTTTCAGAAAACTTCTGTAGTCGTTTTCCGGAATGAAGCAGATTTCCTGAGATTCTGCCTTTTCGGCAACTTTCAGTCCGAAACGTCTTGCATATTCTCTTACTTCGGGCTTTTCCATTTCTCCCAGCGGAAAAACTGTGTTCATCAGGTTGTCCTGAGACAGACCGTAAAGGTAATATGCCTGATTTTTTTTCCTGTCTTTTCCGTTTGCCACAGCATACCGTCCGTTTTTCTCAACAATTCTGGCATAATGACCTGTAGCTATTTTAGATACTCCTAATGCTTTTGCCTTTTCAAACAGTGCTCCAAATTTTACAAAGGTATTGCATTCTACGCATGGGTTCGGCGTTTTCCCTTCTTTGTAGTCATTGATGAATCTGTCTATGACTTTTTCCTGAAAGAGTTTTTCCATCTTGATCACATAAAAGGGTATTTTAAAGGAAAGTCCTGTATCACGGGCATCCTGAATGTCTTCAGGAGAACAGCAGGATTTTTTAGTCGTGTCGCAGGCCGGAGGCTCGTATTCCCAGGTCCTGAGATTGACCCCAATTACATCATATCCCTGTTCCAGAAGAAGACCTGCGGTCACAGCACTGTCCACTCCGCCGCTCATTGCAACAATGATTTTTTCTTTCATAATAATTACCGGATATATACCTCGTGCAGAAGATAGTCCACTGCAATCACATGTTCCCGCATCCAGTCGTAGCCGATCAGGCCTGCGACTGGAATTCCGTCTTCTCCTAAAAATCCCCTGAGAGAAGATCCAGAAAGTACAGGGTACTCCTTTTTACAGAATTTTTCTATGCAGAGATTTTCCAACCGGAAAATTTTTCCTTCCTGTTCAACGCCTCTGATATCCGTATAAGGTTTTTTATCAATAAGTTTTAATTTAAGGTTTTCTGCCGTTTCTGAACCCAGATAAGTATGATTTGCTCCTGTGTCTATCAGCATATCCATTCTCTCGAGATTCTTTCCCGCAAGAGCTGATACCATCAGGTGCCTTGGAGCATTTGCATTCAGCTGAATTTTTTTCATCTGCCTGAACCAGTTTTTTTTAAGGATCTGTCTTTTCTCCAGGAAGGCTCCGTAAAAATGGTCAAGAACCAGAATATAATGAGAGAGTACGTCGTTTCCCAGGATTCCGTCAAAAGGAAGGTTCTCCTCAAACTTGATCAGATTTACTGTGCCTTTGAATATTTCCTGTTCATCAGGAGAACTCAGTCTGACTTCATACGGATGCAGTTCCAGTTCTGTCTTCCCGTGAGTAGTAAATGAACTGTAAACCTGTTTTTCTACTCCGGGGATAAAATCTTTCCTGAGCAGAGTGGTGTTGGATCCCGTATCAAGAAGAAATCGTAAGTGTACAGGGGGTGCAAATCCCTTCTCAGCCGGTTCCGCTTTGAGTTCCACTACCGGTGTCCAGTTTATATAATTAAGCCATATCCCGCTCAAATTCTGTGCTCTGATGAAAAAACTGTTCCTGCATCCGGTTGAAAAAATCAGTACAAAAATACACAGTATCCTGAAATAATGAAAGCTGTGTTTTTTTGGGAAGCACTTCTGCTGTTCTGAAAGAAAGACTGATGAAAACACGGGAAAATTATCAGAAACGCGCAAGGTAAGGGTATCTGCTTCTGCTGACTTTAAATTCAAAAGAACCATAACTCAATGATGCAGTCTTCAATCTCAATTTCAATTAGAATTCTGCCCGAGAGTTCTGAAAAAGAGAAATTTATTCAGATTCCTGAAGGTCGATGAAGAACATTGCAAACTGATAATATGCGGCTCCTGAAAGAATATGCCATACTGCATGTCCTTGAAACAGATGATTGTCCGGATCACAGATCCAGATTCTCCTGAAGTCCAGTGCCCAGAAAAGGAAGGCAGAAAGAATAAGAATCAGGCCGATTTTGTATCTTGAATAATCTGCTTTCTCCCTGCCATTTCTGAAGATGATGAATTCTGTTCCGATTGCTGCGGCGGCAGTAAGTGCAAATATAGGTATCCCGTATGGTTTCAGAAAATAAAGTGCTCCCATACAGACAGTCAGAACCAGAAGAAAGACTGTGAAGATTTCCTTTTTTCTCACAAGACCCATTCTGTAAAAGTTCAGGCAGAGGAGGGTGACAGAAAACATGTACATCGAGGAAAGATCGAAAAACTGCATCAGAAAAGTAAATGAGGCATGATAAAGAAAAGATGCCGTTCCTATCAGAAAAGCATTGATGTAAAGAAAACTCGTCTGAGGACCGGAATTATTTCTGTTTTGTATGTTTCTGAACAGAAGTATCCCTGCAATATAGAATATCAGATTTGACCAGGTGTTGGACGGCTGAGTAATCCAGGAGCAGAGATTGTTTTCGCAGTACTTTATTGTAGGAGGCGCAAATCCGTCCCAAGGGCAGTTTGCCAGAAAAATCAGAAAATTCATTTGGCCTTTTTCCTGAACTGGATGTACTTTTCGAGTTTTGGACGAATCACGTATCTGCAGTAGGAAGTTTCCGGATTCAGATTATAATAATTTTTATGATAATCCTCTGCAGGATAAAACTTATCCGCTTTTCTGATTTCAGTCACGATTTTTTTTCCGATGACTTTCTCCTGATTCTGAACTGAATTCATCACAGTTTCTTTCTGAAAGTCTTCCATATAATATATTGCAGATCTGTACTGAGTTCCTTCGTCCGCTCCCTGCCTGTTCAGACTAGTCGGATCGTGAATCAGCCAGAAAATTTCCAGAATGGATTCCAGACTGATTTTCTCAGGTTCAAATTCCAGCAGTACGACTTCTGCGTGTCCAGAGGTTTCCTCGCAGACCTCTCTGTACGTTGGATTTTCTCTGTGTCCTCCGGAATATCCGGACACTGCGGAAATGATTCCTTCTGCCTGAAGATAGACCGCTTCGAGGCACCAGAAGCATCCTCCGCCAAGGATGATTTTTTCTGTTTTCATTATGTTTCTCCTGACAGTTTTAATGAGGCCCATAAGGATGAAAGTCCCGTGAGCAGTACGGAATAAAATACTGGATATCCCATTTTCACTGCATCAACCCAGTCTGCTCCGTTTCCGTATCCGGGAAAAAGCTTCACTGTGATCAGACTGAGAAGCGCGGCAAAGACCGCTCCCAGAGCAAGTACAATTCCGAAGCCTCGAGGCATCCTGCCTGAATATTTTTCAGCAATCCACTGCAGCAGGAATCCGAAAATAAAACAGTCCGATACCAAGCCTGTGTGCAGAAGCCAGTTTTGAGTTTCTGACAGAAAGCAGGATCTGCAGTAGGAAAGTCTCATCAGCACCTCGCTTGAGAAGAAGCATAACAAAGCTGCGGCAAAAACAAGGGCCGGGAATACCGGGTTCAGTTTTTCCTCTGCTTTTTTTGTCTGAAGCAGAGGGTTCATAAATGAAAATGTGAGCAGAATCAGTATGATGTAAGGAGAGAAAAGACTTTTCCGAAGCCAGTCGAGAGATTTCCAGCCTGTGAAATAAAGAATTTCACCGAGCCAGAGTCCCCATGCGAAAAAGGCAAATACTGCAGTCAATGCAATATTTTTCATTATATTCTGTTTCATTAGAGAATCTCCCTCCGGCTGCTGTATGCTTACTGATCTTTCAGGCAGGTCTTGTTGATGGATGTAACATAGGTCTTTGGCATCTCTTCCGTAAATGCTTCCGATCCCAGAAACTTTCCTTTAATGGTGATCTGCTTTTTATCGTATGCTTCCTTCCAGTCTGCAACCAGTTTTGAGGCTACAGGAAAATACGACCAGTGCCATCTTTCCAGAAAATAACCTTTATTGCCTCTGTCCGCAAGTTCTGTATAGGGCTGGCAGAATCCGAATTTCTGTCCGTTTTCCTGAAGCCAGCTGTAAAGGTATTCCCCTTTTCCGCCTTTCTCAAAATACTTATTATCAAAAGAGTTAAGATCCAGATCTGTACCCCAGTGATGTCTGGATGTTCCGGGCGCACTTGAGTATTCCAGAATCAGAGCTGCGATCTCAGCAGGTTTTTTCCCTGCAACCGGTTCTCGCATTTTCCTTTCGCCCCTGTATTTTGATTCCCAGATATACTTCTGATCATAGTATCCTCTGAATGAGGAGTTCACGATGATAGGGGGAGCATTTTTCTTTCCGACTCTGTCCTTGTCATAGGCCTTGATCATTTTTTCAAATGCATCTTTTACATCAGGTCTGACGAGTGCACCGCCGATGTTTTTGTCTGAATATTTCTGAAGAACTTTTCCGGCAGGGTAGTCTCCAATGAGATATTTTTCTTTGTTGACGCCTAAGTACAGATCGTCCGCGCTGATGGAAAATGTACATGCAGCCAAAAGAACTGCAGCACATATTTTAGGATTGTTCATTTTTACCTCTTGATTTTTCTTTGGACGCCTAGAGTTTTTCTGACCTGGGAGAGTTTTGCTTCTGCGGCATTTCCTGCCTTTTCTTTTCCTTTGGAAAGAATCTGTTCGACGTAATCTAAATTGGATAAGAGTTCATCTCTTTTTTTTCTGTATGGTGCAAAATACTCAGTGATCCTGTCAGCAAGTTCCTTTTTGATGTCTCCGTAACGCAGACCCGGGGTCAGGAATCTTTCTCTGAGTTTTTTCTTTTCTTCTTCGTCACAGAAAAGAGAGTATATTGAATAAATGACACTTTTGTCAGGGTCCTTGGCCTCATCTACTCCCGCAGAATCGGAAACGATGGACATGACTGACTTGCGGAGTTTTTTTTCATCATCAAATATGTTGATTGTATTCTTGTAGGATTTCGACATTTTCTGTCCGTCCGTGCCGGGAATGACAGCAGTGTTCTCTTCTATTTCCGGAAGAGGAAGCTTGAATACCTCTCCAAAATTCTGATTGAATCTCTGTGCAATGTCTCTTGTAAATTCCAGATGCTGCTTCTGGTCCTTCCCCACCGGAACCACATCTGAATCAAATGCAAGGATGTCTGAGGCCATAAGTACAGGATAACAGAAAAGACCCGCACTTGGATTGAATCCTTTTGCTGTCTTGTCCTTATAGGAGTGTGCAAGTTCCAGCTGATTTACTGTAATGCACATACTTAAATACCAGGTCAGTTCAGTCACTTCGGGAACATCCGACTGGATCCAGAATGTGCATCTGTCCGGATCCAGTCCAAGTGCAAGAAAATCGCAGACGGCATCATAAATGTTTTCCTGAAGAATTTCCTTTGACTGGAATGTAGTCAGTGAATGAAGATCTGCAATGAACAGAAAAAGATCAGATGAATTCTGATAACCGATCATCTTTCTCATTACTGAGAAGTAATTTCCCAAATGAAGTTTTCCCGAAGGCTGAAGGCCGGTAAGTATTCTTTTCAATGAAGATGTCCGCCTGGAACGAAGGATTTTCCTGTGAGTCTTTCATATTCTGCATTGAGTTTTGCAAGATCAGTATCATATTTCTTGTAGTTCATCAGTATTGACGAAATTGCAGGGTCATGGAAAAGATATGCAAAATTATAAAGATACTTAGTAAGTTCAAATATGGATTCTCTCACAGTCCTCCCGTGAATCCTGTTGCCTGTGACAAGTTTTGCAGATCTGTAAGGAATGAACCTCTGCATAATCTTGATCTCTTCAATCGTTTTGTCCTTGTTGGCAACGGTTCTTTCGTTGATGTTTCCTGCATCTTCATAGTTTTTTGCAAGAGAATCGTTTTCCACCACAACTGTGAGTTTCTTTGCAAACTTGCCGAAGAAGTCTGCAGAATCTGCAATCAGTTTTACGAGCTGCTGTTCGATCTGGTCCCCGGTGCCTTTTGCCTGGTCCTCAAAGAATTTGCTCAGAGGATAGATGAAGCTTGGAAATTTCTTATTGAACATATCCAGACTTCTGATGATGCTGTTGAGTTTGTCTATCTCCGGAAAAAATAAGCCGTTCTGAAACAGAAGAACATCCTTTATGTTTTCGCTGTCCACTTTAATGTATCCTTCAAAAAGCGGAAGGTATACAGTCTGCAGATCCCTGCAGAGAACATAGAGCAGTTTCGGAGCATTCTGAGGAATGTTTGCCCTGACAGTTTCCGCCTGAGGATTATCCTGATAATGATGTTTTATATGCTCATCAATAATGACATTTACAAAATTCTGAGATACATTTCCGTCTGCCTGGAATGTGAAATAATTCCTCTTGATCATTTCCAGTTCTTCGATCATTCCCAGTTTGGTCTGAATATCTCCTCCAATTCTGGCCACACTCAGTTCAATCTGTTTGACCACTTCCGGAGGACCGGCATATTTGTTTTCGTCGAGAGGTCCCACTCCAAGTTTGTCAACAATCTCCTGCCACTCCACCAGTTTTTTTGTCTGAATTACATGGAATGCAATGATGATGTCTTTTAATGTGGGTCTTCTGGATTCCAGTGTGAGTGAATAACTCAATCCTCTCATCAGCTGTTCTATTTTCTGTCCGAGCTTCGGTTCCATTTTGACAAGTGCAGGAACCTTTTCCATTACGATTTCTTTGGTTCTCTGGTACTGAAGAACTCGAATGTAGTACATCTGCATCTTTGTGGAACGTGTCAGAAAAATTTCTGGGGAAAGATCATCTCTGAAAAGAGAGTCCAGAGAGATGAATGAATTGAAGAACCTTCCGAAATTAGCAATGATATTGTAATCGAGAGGTTTCCAAATTTTCCATCCTACCTGTTCCGCATATTTGAGCGACTGAGCAGTTGCAATGATTTCCTCCTCTTTCAGAAATTTAAAAACCCTTTGTACATTTGCCGAGATTGTAGGATTTCTTCCCAGAAGTCCCATATCCAGTGCCCTGGATTCCTTTGCAAATTTGGACAGATTCTGATTTGTTCCGAACAGCCTTCCAAAAAGTCCGCTGTCCTTCTGAGCAGCTATTTTTGCTGCAGTCTGCAGTTTGATGTCTGCTCCCTTCGGTTCCTGAACGGCTTCCATCGTCGGGTTGGAGGGTTTTTTATCGTCTCGTGCTTCCCGCTGCTTCAGCCTTTCTTTTTTTTCGAACTCCTCATCCAGTTTTTTTATCAGATCTATCCTGATAAAAACATCATTTGACCTGGTGATGATTTCATCCACCTGGGCCTGGTGTTCAGCTGTTCTCTGTTTTCTGTACAGATTTGCAAAAATCTTATGGGCTTCTGTTCTCGAAATGTTCTGATCCACTTTATTCCCTCTGGTTTAATGGGTTCTCTACTATTTGGGCACTGGAAGGGGGGTGAAAATTAAAAATACTGGCTGGAAGACCGATATTTGTCTGAATCCCCGATAAGGAAACTTCAAAGAACTCCGATCCCCCTCTGGGTCTCATTCGAATACTTTGAAGCAGATTATTAGGAGTCAGTTGAACAATAATTTCTTCATAATGTTTTTTGGAAGAGGTGAGTCGGAGAGTTTTTCCTGATGCAGTGACATTTTCATATCCGGAAAGAAGACCATATAGACCGCCGGTACCTCCTTTCAGATCCTGTTTTCCTGCAATTGCACTGGCTGGATTGTAAAACCAGAGATTTCTTCCGTTTGCAGAAATCACTCTTCCGTCGGAAAGTTTTACATAGAGACTCTGGGGTTTCTTGTATGACAGAAGCCCGGTCAGATTGCCTATTTTCACATTTGCTCGTATTGTATCTGCACTGTTCATCGTCGCTAAAAAGGAAGCCAGAAGTTCTTTTCCAGACTCCGCATGTAAATGAGACTGAAAGATCAGTAAGAAAATCACAAATAATTTATTAAGCCTGCGCATATGGCAATTCTGCACAGTAGGGGATTTATGAAAAGTAAATTAAAGGGAATAGGGCCGCGCCCGCTCGCAAACTGGATAAGGAGAAAATATTTTGTGGGGAGAGGCTGCGAACCTCACCCCGCCTCCGGCACCCGGCGACCGAAGGGAGGTCTGCAAGGTTTCGCCCTTCGGGCGAAGGTGCTGCTCGTCGAGCAGTGCACTGAGCAGTGAAGCCATTAGATTTAAGGGTGACATTTTGTTGGATCTGAATCAGGTTTGACAGAAGGGAATCCGGACAGAATGCAGATTAAGCCTAAAAGCGTGTCAAGGCGGAAACTTATCCTTCGAACTAGGCCCTGCATACTGTTGTGATAAGACTAAATAGAGTTATCGGTCGGCCAATGCTGTCAAATTAAGGTTCTTTATTCAGGAAAGACGGTTGCCGAGTGA
>DAORDI010000184.1:0-11285 GCA_035345895.1 Leptospiraceae bacterium | reverse complement strand
ATTCAATATTAAAATTACCTGAAAGTATTGACAATAATGCTTTAATAATTTCCGTAAAATTTGCACGAATAAACAGAATTTAGAGATGCTGAAATTTATTAGAAAATAATAGATAAAAACTGATTTATAACAATTTATTTGTACCATATTTCAATAAATTTCAAAGTAAATTTACAACTTTATTTCAATTGCTTCATTTGTTTTTTCTGGAATCGATTTTCTACCTTTTTTTGTGATTTTTCATTCGTGTATATTTTACTGTCAGCAGAATATTGAATCCGGAAATAACTCATTTCCGGAGGTTTGGAATTTCTCACATAAGTAATTCGGGCCTCTGTTTTTACAGGAGATATCCGGATCATATGTTCACGATGGTCTGTTCCGGAACAGACTGAAAACGGTCCGGACATAAAAGACATTGCAATGAGCACAGTTCCGAAAGGAGATTCGCTTTCATTTTCTGATTCTGTCTTCAGAAACAGAATGTATCTCAAAAGAAGGGCTGAACCGAAAAAAATGAAAAAGCTGACAATTCCGAATGCAAGGCTTTCAGTATGAATTCCGAGAAGGATGATGATCAGGCACTGCAGAAAAAGAATAAGGCCTCCGAAACACAGAGCAGAGTACTCAGGCTGCCGTTTTTTATAAAAGAGAATGCTGCCTGTTCCCATTAGAAAAATCAGAAAATAATAGATTTGTTCTGAAAAAATAAACAGAGGAATAAGTACAATGAAAGACAGGATCATCTGCTTCTCCTTTTGGCCAGGACAGAGTATTTCAGATACTGGCTTTGTATATTGTATTTTCGGCTGGAGAAAGATCTCTGCGGACTTTTGAAAATCTCTTCCGCAGACCAAAATTTTTCTTTTTCAAATCTGTTTTTACAAAAAAACTGGTCTAATCGGGACGGTATATGAAATCAGCAATCTTTGCATTTTTATTCATTGTATTATTTTCTGCCTGCAGATCCAAGGACTATGTGGCTGAACCTGCAATTCATCAGTACACATTTCATTCAGATGCACTCTGCATTGCAAAATGGACACTCTTCTGTTATCAGTCCAAGCCAGGAAGCCTGCTTTTCAGAGGAGTGACTGAAAACAGCACGGGGGAAAAAAAATACTATTTAGACTACTATATGGACAGTTTCGATACTGACTTTCCTGTTGGGGTTTCTCTGAAACTGGGAGATACTTTCTACAATCTCAGAAGGGTTCAGACTGAATACGGTGACGTGCTTCAGATCAGTTCCGAGGTTACAAATGAACTCATTGATAAAATTGCATCCGCAGAGGGACCGATTGTTCTCAGCTATTCTTCCAGAAGAAATACTGAAAACCGTGAGCTTTCATCCGGGGATTCTGCCAAGCTTAAGACTGAGGTTAAAAGAATCCATGACCTGAATACGGCTGCCGGACAGCTCAAGATTGTCAGCAAATGATGCTCTCTGCAGAACTTAAGACAAAAAAAAGAGCAGGGGTTTCCTTTCCTCTTGTTTCTCTTCTTTCTGAGCATTCCTATCTCTGCGGAGATTTTTATTCTCTCCGAATTCTGAAAGAATGGGCAGTGAAGACAAAGATTTCTCTCGTTCAGATTCTTCCATTGAATGATCTTGGATCAGGAAGAAGTCCGTACAGTTCCATTTCAGCGTTTGCACTGGATCCTGTCTATATTTCCTTCCAGATGCTGAAAATTCCTCATAAAAAAACAGAATTTCCAGAGTCCGGTCTGGATATCAAAAAAATCAAAAAGGAAAAGCTCCATATTCTCGAAAAATATTTCCTGAGTATTTTTGATGATCTGCTCCGCGCAGAACTGGACAGATTTATCTCCTCTCATCCGTTCATGAAAATATATACCTGTTTTCTTCTCCAGAAAGATCTCCGAGGCGGCACTCATTGGGAAAAATGGAATCTTCAGTATTCAGAAAATCTTTTTCTGGAATCGATGAGCAAATATTCAGAAAAGATATACTACTATGTTTTTCTGCAGAAGACTGCGTTTGAGCAGCTGAGCAGAATCAAACAGGAGTTCAAGGCTGCTGGAGTTTATCTGGAAGGAGATATGCCTATTCTTACCTCGGATGACAGTGCCGATGTATGGGGCAGGCAGAATCTGTTTGACAGGAGTTTTCATGCAGGTGCTCCTCCTGACTATTTCAATACTGAGGGTCAAAGCTGGGGTTTTCCGATTATCCGCTGGGAGGAAATGAAGAAGGAAAATTATTCCTGGTGGAAGGAACGCCTGGAATACCTTGAGCATTTTTATCATTTTTACAGGATAGATCATGTTCTGGGAATGTACAGAATCTGGGCAATTCCTAAGGATGCGACGAGTCCCAAGTTCGGTCATTTTCATCCTCAGATTGGAGCCTCAAGAAAAGAATTCAATGAAGTCAGGCTTTTTCCGGAAGACTTTGAAAAGCTTGGACTGATCTATGAACATAAGGAAGACAAGTATATTTTTTACTGGGATTTTTTCAAAACGCCGGGATATCAGGCACTGGATGAAGACATCAAACGGCGTCTTTTTCCGCTCTGTGAAATTCATCTGAAAGAGGATGAGGCAAAATGGAGAAGATACGGAGAAGACATCCTTTCGTTTATGATGAAAAGTTCATCTATGCTTCCCTGTGCAGAAGATCTGGGAGCAGTTCCCAAATTCGTAAGAGACAGTATATTTGAAAATGAGATAATAGGTCTTGATATAATCAGGTGGACAAGGTCTTTTGAGGACGGGAGCTATATCAAACCTGCCGACTACAGAAAGCTTGCCGTAAGCTGTCTTTCCGTTCATGATACATCCACTGCAATGGGATGGTGGAAGGAATGTGATCCTGAGATGAAGAAGATGCTGAAAAAAGTGTTCGGGCTTGTAAAGGAGGAGACAAAATCCGGTGCAGATATAAAAACCGAAAAAAAAGCCGAAATCGAAAAAGAAGAAACAGAAGAAGATCTTTCAGTCATTAATGAAGCGATGCTGAAGTTTGCCTTGGCCGCAGCGAGTCTCTTTTCAGTTCATATGCTGCAGGACTATCTGTACAGAGGGAAAATTTCCAAAAAGATTCATGTTTTGACTGAACCGGAAAAGCACAGAATCAATGTGCCCGGAACTCCAGAGGATAAAAACTGGGGATATGTGTTTCCTTTTCTCGCTGAAGAACTTCTTTCAGAGAACGAACTGAACAGTAAAATTTCTGAAATGATTTCTGCGTCAGGAAGAGTTTGAGAACAGTCGGAATCATACTTAGCGGAGGCTCCGGAAGCAGGATGAAGGCATCCGTGCCAAAACAGTTTCTGAAACTGCGAGGTGAATCTCTGATCCGTCATTCTGTCAGGTCATTCCTGCATTCAGGCCTGTTCAGTTCTCTTGTCATTGTAAGCAAGGCAGAGTATATCTCGAAAACAATGGAAGAACTGAACGAGTTTTTAGGCCCTGAAGATATCATTGTATCCGGAGGGGAGACAAGACATGAGTCTGTTCTGAAAGGCCTGGAGGCTGCAGTGCCCGGTCAGGAAGACGTTATCGTGTTTCATGATGCAGCCAGACCATTTGTAGACAAGACAGAACTTCAGGAACTGATACAGGCCGCGTTTCATTCAGGTGCATCCACCCTCGCGGACAAGATTCACGAGACTCTCGTTTATTCGAATGAGGGAAAAGTCGATGAGATTCTAAACCGTGAGCTTGCCTATGTTATTAAAACTCCGCAGGCGATGCATTCTTCTCTTTTAAATATGCTTCTTTCAGAGGAGCTTTCAGAAGATCCGACAGATTTATGCAGCTGGGTCAGAAATATCGGAGTAAAATCAAAGATTGTGCTTTCCAGTTCAAAGAATATAAAAATTACAACACCTGCAGATCTGCTTTTGGCAGAAAAACTGATGGAGATTTAACTTAAAATTTCTTTTTTTACGAGTCTGTCGAGTTTGAGCAGATCCGAAAGAAGTTTCTTTGTTTCGCTGAGATAGTACTGGGTTGTGGAATCTGATTTTGCACTGGGAGGGTCAGGATGCACTTCCATAAAAAGTCCCTCGATGCCTGCAGATACAGCTCCTCTCATCATATCAGGGATAAATTCTCTCTGACCCCCTGTGATGTTTCCGGCTCCTCCAGGAAGCTGTGCGGAATGAGTTCCGTCAAAAATGACTGGAATATCCATACTGTGAAGAATTGGAATGGAACGCAGATCAAATACAAGATTATTGTAGCCGAAACTTGTTCCTCTTTCTGTAATGATGACTTTGTCTGACCCGCATTCTTTCACCTTGCCTGCAATATGTCTGCAGTCTGCGGGTGCAAGAAACTGTCCTTTTTTTACATTGACCCATTTGCCTGTTCTGGCTGCTGCTTCGATCAGATCGGTCTGTCTGCATAAAAAAGCAGGGATCTGATATACATCGAGCACATCTTTCAGAGGTTCTATATGGGCTGTTTCATGTACATCTGTGAGAACAGGTACATTGTATTTTTTTTTAATGAATTCGAGATGTTTTATGCCTTCTGCAAGGCCCGGTCCCCTGTAAGAATTTACAGAGGATCTGTTCGCCTTGTCAAAGCTGCTTTTGAATATGTAGAAAATGCCGAGTTCTTCGCAGACAGACTTCATTTCACCGGCAACCCTGTCGAGAAGATCTCTGTCTTCCATAACGCAGGGACCTGCGATCAGGAAAAAAGCCTCATCGCCTCCCATGGATCTGCCTGATAAAAACTCTCTTTTAGCTGTCAGTCTGCTCATAATGTCAGAATATCCTTTCCTTATTTTTTATAAAGAATTTATCCTTATTTAGGAGGAATAAATCCGAATATTCCTTTAGCCTTCAGTTTTTCTTTCAGATCCATTGCATCAGTCCTGGAACTGAAGTCTCCAATCTGAACCACATATGTTCCGTTTCTGTTGAACATAAATACAGGTTCAGTGAAAGAGGCCTTGATCTGGCTTCTGAAATTTTCTGCCCTCATTTTTTCCTTGAATACCCCGATCTGTACTGAAAGACCTTTCGGCTGTTCTCCTTCAGAAGCGGTTTTAGTTTCCTTCGGTTTAGTTTCCTTTGCAGGAACCGGTTTTACAACTGAAGGTTTTTTATCAGGTACAGTTTTTTCCGGAACGGGCTTTACAGTGTTCGGTGCCGGCTTTGTATCTTTTTTCGGAGGAGATGGAACGTCGTCGTCATCGAGATCGTCATCGTCATCGTCGTCTTCTTCATCGAAACTGAAATCGTCTTTTTCCTTGACAGGCTTTTTGTCCGTCTTCTTGACTACAGAAATTCCCACTCTGGCAATCCCCGAATCCTTAAAGTCCAGTGCCTCTGCTGCCTTTTCTGAAATATCAATGATTCTGGCTTTGTTGAATGGCCCTCTGTCATTGATTCTGACAACAGTTTCCTTGTTGTTTTCTAAATTCTGGATTTTTACTTCAGATCCGAAAGGAAGAGTCCTGTGTGCTCCGGTCAGCTTAAATCTGTCAAACGGTTCGCCGCTTGCTGTCGGCTTGTTCTGAAACTGTTCACCGTACCAGGACGAATAGCCTACCTCGTCAAATTTTTTATCTGCTTCTTTCGGTTCATCTGCACGGACTGTTTTTGCTGCAGCCGGAACGGAATTTTCAGCAGCCGGCTTGGAGATCTTTTCTTCATCCTTTTTAGGAGCCTCAGTCTTTGCCTCTGCACCTGCCTTGCCTGTACTTGCACAGGCTACAGTAAATGCCAGAAATATGGATAGAATAAACTTCATCAGTAATAAACCTGCCTTTTCTATTCTCATTACTATTTTCGGTATGTTTTACACCTGGAGCTAAATTTTTCCATTTTTCTCCTTTACCTGCAAAGGGCTTTTTTTAGAATTATTCAGGCATGGATTCCTCATTTGAAGAAGGCAGAGAGCTTGAGAAGAAAGGGGAATACTATCTCGCCGCAGAAAAATATCAGAATGCACTTTCAGAAAACCCCTCGTCTGTAAAATATCTGCAGAGCATTGCGGCACTGTACCATAAAATGGGAGACTGGAAGCAGGCTCTTGAGTCTTACAGAAAGGCAGCGCAGATTTATCCCACTGATGTCGGTTATTACAGGCTCGGAGAGTGTTATGCCAGGTGCAACCAGATTCCCAAGGCACTGATGTCACTGCGAAAATCTCTGGAAATGAATCCGCGTTATGTCAATTCTCATCTGCTCCTGGCAAAACTTTACGGACAGGCGGGAAACGATTATAAGAAGGAGATTTATCTCAGAAACATTCTCATTATCGACGGTGACAATACCGAGGCTGCAGAAGGTCTGATTCAGATTTATATTAAGAACTTCAGATACAGGGACGCATTCTACATTACAGAAAAAATGGAAGAGAAGTTCGGTCTTTCCAGAACAAAACTGATCCAGTTTGAGATACTGTGCAGAATGGGTAAATACAATGTATCCAAGGAATATCTGGAGGACATTTTTTCTTCTGATCCGAATCTGCAGAGACAGGCAGAGAAATACAAGTCTGATTCTTCCAGAAGGAATAAAGCAGAACTGGAACTTAGGAAAAGAATTTCAGATCTGAAGGATATTCTCAGGGAAAATATTTCTCCTGATCCTGATCAGAGCATGAAAATCTCCATGCTGGCACTGTTTCTGGGAAAATTCAGGATAGCAGCAAAATATTATGTATATGCCAGAGAACTTCAGGATGAGAAAAAAATATTCAATCATCTTACTTAGCTGTCTGATTCTGTTCAGCTGCAGAGCTCTTGGATTCAGGCCCGTTCTGGGCGACGACAAGGAATACTCTGTAAGAAATGACAGGTTTTTCATCAGCTCCCTGAACGGAGACAGTCCTGTGTACTCTGTTCCCGGTTCAGATGCAGCTTCCACAAATCAGGGTGAAGGCAGTCCTGAGGAGCTGAACAGCAGGGCTCTGTTTCTTGCAAGAAACCGGTTTGCGGAGGATGCACTTTCCATATGGCAGAGAAAGGATTCCGGAATTCGAAAGGAAATCTCCATTTCCAACACTGTCAGACTCCTTTATCTTCTGGAAAGATTTGATGAGGCCAAAAAAGAGCTGAATGAATATTTCCGCGAAAACAGAACAAAGGATTCGATGCTCAGCCTGAGAAAGATATTCAGTGAGCCTGAAAGAAATGAAGAAAGTATGATCTTCTTTGATGTCCTGAAAGGTTTTCCTGAGTGGGAACTGGAAGCACTGGAAGAGCTTGCGAGATTCAGTCTGGTGCAGGGAGACTATTCAGCAGCCAGAATCTTTATAGAGAGAATCCTTTCTATCTACTCATTTCATAAATCAGGTTTGAGACTTGCAGTACAGCTGTCTGCTCTTGAGGAAAAATGGGCAGAGTCAGTGACATACGGAGATATTCTGATCCGTGCAGATCTGGGTCTTGGGGAAGCGGCAAACTCCTACTTGAAAAGTCTTTATGAAACAGGTGAGTATGGAAAACTTCAGAGTCTTGCTTCCAGGGCAGACAGGAATCAGAAGAAAGAGCTTCTGTTTTGGGAAGTCTGGAGAGACTCAGTTCTTTCCATATCTCCCAAGTCCTCACTTTCTCAGATTGCAAAAGAATATGCAGAAGAAGATTTTTCCAAAACGGTAAAGCCGGAAGAATTTTTACCCTTGCAAAACAAAGAACAGAAATTATACTTAGATACATTCAGAGGATTTTAAAACAAATGGGAAAATTCGCCGGAATTCTAATGATTTTTTTTCTCCTGCAGTGCGGACCTTCTTCGGTTCAGAAAAACCTGCAGGAAAAAGCACTGACTTTGTTCGGAGTTCTGCCTGATTCCATGCCCGGAATGGAAGAGGACACTCCCGCTTTGGAAGATCTCGGCAAAAAGCTCTTTATTGAAAAAAGGCTTTCAGAAAAAGGAAATATCTCCTGCAATTCCTGCCACACTGTTACGGACAGGAAAGGGGGAACAGGGAGCGAGAAGACAGCCGGACTGAAAAAAAGAAATGTGCCTACTGTTCTGAATGCAGGATACTATTCCAGTTATTACTGGGACGGAAAATTTAAAGAACTTCAGAAGCAGATTCTTTCTCATATTCAGGAAGAAATGGGAATTGGACCGGCTTCTCTTGAATCCAGACTCTCTCCCGAATATCTGGATCTGATTGCGAAAGCACTACCCTCAAATACTAAACTGAATCTGGAATATATTGCTCTTTCCCTGTCTGCGTATCTGCATACACTGAAGACAAAAGACCGGTTTGATGATTTTGTAAAGGGAAATTTCAAGGCACTGTCCTTTGAAGAGATTTCGGGAATGGAGACGTTCATTGCAGTCGGATGTTCAGACTGTCACAGCACTTATCTTCTTGGGGGCGGATTCCGAAAAATGGGAGAGAAGAATCCCTATAAAAATATCTCTGATCTGGGAAGATTTACTGTAACAAACGAAGAACAGGACAAAATGATTTTCAGAGTCCCCTCTCTCAGAAACATTGCTCTTACAGGAAGTTATTTTCATGATGGGAGCACTGCCGATCTGGAAGATGCGATTTCTGAGATGGCATTTCTGCAGCTGAACAAAAGACTTTCAGACAGAGATATTCAGAAAATTGCTGTTTTTCTGAAAGCACTTACCGACAAGGACAGAGAAAGATAATCAGAGTATGGCCAGAAACAAGTTCAGATTCACTTTAAATCCGTTTGAAATCATGGATGACATTGTACGGGAGCTGAATCCTTTCCAGGTTCTCATTGGAGCAGTGGAGGATTCCAAGGACAATTATCGCGTGGATATTGATATGCGGTATGTAAATGAACTTGTACAGCTTGAGGTTCTGGAAGAATCCGAAAATCTTCTGGATCTCGATATCTTTGCACTCGACGGAAGTCTTTATGTAAAGGGCGAATATCATATCGGCGATTATCCTCTTGCAGGACTTCTGAATCTGCACGAAGTGATCTTCAATGCGGAATTTGTGCCTATCTGGGTGAAGTCGAATAATGTGCGTTTCAGAATGGTGGACTTCAGTCTGAGGAACAAGGAAAAGAAAAAGTTCGACATAGTGAAACTGATATCGAAACTGTTTCCTTATCATAAAGCATACATTATGCGCGAAATCGTAAGTCTTTATCCCGCACTTCTTGCAATGACCAGACTGAAGAATGAAATCAAATTCAATCTGAATTATTTTCTGGAAAAGGCGAATCTGAATCAGAATGCAGTGAAGATTCACAAAGTGGAACTCGAACCAAATAAACTGAAATTTTTTGTAAAGTCAAATGTAGTATTGAAATCTCTTGTAGATGTATTCGGTGCAAGAGTAATCTCTGTGCATACTGTATCAGGAGACGGCTCCGAAAAAATCAGTTCCGACAGAAGGCGATATTGATCAAACTGGTCTACCTTACCGATATTCATGACGGTCTGCTTGAACTGAAGAAAATTTTTCAGCTGACCTCGGCAGATCTGTACATTCTCAGCGGAGATATCATTTATAAAGCATTCTTCAGTACAGACAGGATTATTGATTTCTGCACTTATCAGGAGGAGCTGAATCAGCTTGCAAAGACGGGCGGAGATGATATGACTCCTTATGATTTTGCGACTAAGGTCATACGTTTCCCTGACAAATATTCCGAGAGCATTCAGCAGAAATGTTCTGCATACAGGCATTTTTTCAACCTCGCTGCAAAGACGATGAAGGAGAAATACAGACTGATCAATGCACTCATTGAAAAGTATGCCAGATCCAGATGTGTAATCCTTCCGGGAAATTACGATATTGATCTTCAGTATACCGATCTTTCCAAGATGGACATCCACAGGAAAAGTTTTGAATTTGAGGATACTGTCTTTGCGGGATACGGCGGAGCGCCTATAGTCACATCAGGAATTCCTGAAAAGCTCGCAGTGAAATTTCATGAATACAAAAGAGGGAAGACATTCTACAGTGAACCTGAAGAATTTTTCAGAGAGATTCTTCCTGACGTAGCTGTCATTCATAACCCTGCTTACGGATATCTGGACAAGATTCCCGGTTACGGAAACATAGGCTCTCTCGGAATCAGACATTTCATAGACGAGTATCCGCCTGCCCTCGTGATTTCAGGACATGTTCATGAAGATCAGGGAGTCGTTAAAAAGGGAAGAACTGTTTTCTTCAATCCGTCTAATTTTGGAGGAGTTGATTCCGTATTCGGCTACCAGGAAGGCGGGTACTTCGGCGAAATATATATGGAGCACAAAAAGGTGTTTCAGGTAAAACTTCTGAAACTGAAAGGGGAAGAAATAAGAGAACTGTTTGCGGTGGATGCATCCTCAAGTGTTCTCAGGACAATGCATTTTGATCCGGATTCGGGGATTTCCGAAGAGAATTTTGTGAGAAAATAATGGGAATACAGAGATTTAAGAATCATCCGATCATCCATGAGTTCAACGGTCTGAAGAAGTTTTTCAGAAAAAACGAAACAGCTATTTCCAGACAGAGAATTCAGGATTTCAAAAATTTTGTGACTATGATACAGAGTTCAGGTGACGAGGTTGCTTTTGATATGATGGGGTCAGTGAATTTCGGTCAGGCGACAGAGCACTCCGATACGGATATAGTCATTTATATGAACTGTGATACAGGAAGAATAGGAGACTGTGATCCAGAAAACTGCTCCCGTCTGGAACTTTACAAGAATCTTCTTCTGAACAGTCTTGTCTATGAATATACCGTGGATACTTATCCGGTTCAGGTAGTGGACTGCATCAACCTGAATCAGATTGACTATGATCTGAAAATCAGAAATGTGAACTCAATGGCCCTGATTAAATTCGGTTTTTACAGGTCGATCTGCAGAGGAGTCAACAGGAAACTGCTGCATAAATTTGAAGTCCGTCTCGACAATGATCCTGAACTCTGCTCCGTGATCGAAAACTCCATAGCAGACTGTTTTTTCGGACTGATCCATTCCAACTCTCATTCCTATTCATTCCGAAAGTATATGGAGAGGATGGAAGACAGGGGTTTCAAGGTGCCTAAGAGCATGGTGGAAAAAATAAATTCCTATCTGAATAAATAATGATATCAGAGACTGAACCGCAGAAAACAAGATTCGATGCTCCTGACATTCTTCGGGGACTGGCTGTCGTATGCATGATATTTTCGAATATAGCAGGCGAGTCACTGAATGCACCTCATCCGTTTGTTCTCAGAATTTTCGGATCACTTGCTGCTCCCTTTTTTGTTTTTCTGTCGGGATATATGCTTTCTTATGCATATGAAAAATACGGGGACAGTTTCGGATATTTTTTCAAAAGAGGCCTTTTCCTGATCGGCCTTTCCTCTGCGAT
>DAORDI010000183.1:0-11383 GCA_035345895.1 Leptospiraceae bacterium | reverse complement strand
CATGACAACAGTGATCCTTTTAATCTTATCCAATGTGTTCATGACATTCGCCTGGTACGGTCATCTGAAATATACGGAATTTCCTCTCTGGAAAGTGATCCTCATCAGCTGGGGAATCGCCTTCTTTGAATATATTCTGCAGGTTCCGGCAAACAGAATCGGTCACGAAACATTCACTGCAGGACAGCTGAAAGTGATGCAGGAAGTGATCAGCCTTTCCGTGTTCGGGATTTTTTCTCTGACCTATCTGCATGAAAAACTCAGATGGAACGACATTGCAGGATTCCTTCTCATACTGCTTGCCGTTTTTGTAGTCTTTAAAAAATGGTAGATATATGCAGTATACATTCAGTCCATTTGCTTACAGACGTTTTGAGACCAGAGAAGTCAAAGTAGGCGATCTCGGAATCGGAGGAAAAAATCCGATCCGGGTTCAGTCTATGACCACTTCAGACACAAGAGACACGGAAAGCACGGTACGGCAGATCCTTGATCTGGAAAGAGCCGGGTGTGAACTCGTCCGGCTCACTGTTCCTTCCATGGCAGATGCGGAAAATCTTCCGAACATCCGCAGAAGACTGAAGGAGGAAAATTCGAAAGTGCCTCTTGCAGCAGACATCCACTTCACTCCTTCCGCAGCAATGCTTGCAGCAGAGTACATGGAAAAAGTGAGAATCAATCCTGGAAACTTCGCCGACAGAAAAAAGTTTGCAGTCCGTGAATACACTGACTCTGAATACAATGAGGAGCTCGAAAGGATTTCTGAAGTATTTCTTCCGTTCGTAAAAAAATGCAAGGAGCTCGGACGCGCAGTGAGAATCGGAACAAACCACGGTTCTCTTTCCGACAGGATCATGAACCGTTTCGGAGACACTCCCCTCGGAATGGTCGAATCGGCACTGGAATTCATCCGTATTGCAGAAACTGTCAATTTTCATGATATTATAGTTTCCATGAAGGCTTCCAATCCCCAGGTGATGGTGCACGCCTATAGACTCCTTGTGTCGAGGTTCATTGAACTGGGAATGAAATATCCGGTCCATCTGGGAGTCACAGAGGCCGGAGACGGCAAAGACGGAAGAATCAAATCTGCAATGGGGATAGGAACTCTTCTGGAAGACGGGATAGGAGATACAATCCGAGTATCTCTGACTGAGGACGCAGTGCATGAAATCCCTGTCGCAAAAATCCTTGTAAAGAAGTTCAATTCAGGAACGCCTTTCAGTGAAGAGAAGCCTGAGTATTCTGAATTCAGAAATCCGTATACATACACGAGAAGAAAGACAGAACCTGTTCCGGTCGGTGATCTTAGGATCGGTGAAAATTATCCTGTCCGTGCAGAGACCTCATTTCCGAGTTTCTCCGAAAAGGAAATTCTGGATTTTCTGAAACTCTTCGATGAAGAAAAACTGTATGTGAAACCCGAGATTCTCCATTTTCATATCAGCACATCTGAAGAACTGAAAAATCTCGCAGACTCGGTCAGATCCGGAAAAATCAGAGTTCCTGTCTCAGCCTCTCTGTCCAAAATACAAAATAATGATTTTATAAACATAAATGAACATCTTCTTTTTCTGCAGAAAATTTCCGTTCCGGCAGAAAAACTTTCAGAACTGAGTCCGGAATCTGTCCAGATCCTGAAGAAATTGACAGAAAAAAATACAATAGAAGTCAGCTTTTCAGGAACTGAGGATTTTCAGAAAAACTGGAAAAGAATCAGATCCATTTTTCATGAAAACATCATGATCTCTCTCAATGAAGAGGCGGAAGACAGGCTTTACACTTGCAGAAAAATTCTGAGTCTGCTCGGTGATGAAAAAGTTCCATTTCTAGTTTCAGGAAAATACGGTGATGCAGAGGATGCGATGTACGGAGCGTCTGTACTTTTCGGTTCCCTTCTTCTCGACGGTTCGGGAGACTGCATCCGGCTTGCGATGAATGATCAAAAAGAATCTCTCATCCTTTCTTTCGACATTCTGCAGGCGGCAAGACAGAGAACTGTAAAGACGGAATTCATCTCCTGTCCGTCGTGCGGAAGAACCCTTTTTGATCTGCAGAAAACTACTGCCCGAATCAAAGAAAGAACCGGCCATCTTGTAGGAGTGAAAATTGCAGTGATGGGATGCATAGTCAACGGTCCTGGAGAAATGGCAGATGCAGATTTCGGATATGTTGGAGCCGGCCCCGGAAAAGTTCATCTGTATCTGGGAAAGGAAATTGTGATGAAATCGATATCCAGCGAAGAGGCAGATGAAAAACTGGTTGAACTCATCAAATCTCAGGGAAAATGGTCTGAACCATGATTGCGCTCTTAATCTGTTTTTTATCACTCGGAATCGGCGAATTTCTGATTCGAAAAATCAAGTTTCTGCAGAAATATTCTCTTCCTTCCTCTCTGATCATGTCTGTTCCTTTCCTGGTCGGTTTCAATCTGATCAAGGATGCTCAGATATCTCCCCTGTATGCAGCCTGGAAGGACTGGCCCGGAATCACAATTGCCCTCGTATTTGCAGCTCTTTTTCTGCAGAAAAGTTCGGATGAGGATGCAAAGACAGAAAATAAAAGCGAAGTATTTGCACAGACAGGATTTGTATTTGCCGCAGTCCTGGGACAGATGGCAATCGGAGTCCTGCTGACACTTGTACTGTTCGGGCCGGTGTTCAGTCTGCCCCTTGCATTCTCCTCCGTCCTCGAAAACGGATTTGCAGGAGGGCACGGAACCGCAGTTGCAATGAAACAGTCCTATATGGACAATCATCTGCCTGAGGGGGTCGAATACGCGCTTTTCAGTGCCACTGTGGGAATTGCCTGCGGGATCATCGGCGGGGTCATCCTTGTCGGAAATCAGAAGAAAAACACAGTGCAGTCCGTTGAACCTGAATCGAAGCTTGTTTTTTCCTTCAATCAGTTTATGGTTGTGATTGGACTCATCAGTCTTGCTGTTTTTACAGGATTCATCGGAAAGACATATATGGAAAAATCATTTCAGCAGTTCCCCGAAATGCCTCTTTTTGTGTATTCCCTAGCAGTGAGCGTCGCCTTCAAGTATATTCTTTCCAGACTGGGACTGATTGAACTTCTGGATGAAAAACAGATGACATTCTTCTCCAACTTCTTCATGGAGATCATGATCTTCACTGCGATCGCCACAATGAATCTCTCCGTGATTTCCGTTGCACTGACTCCGCTTTTGATTCTTTTTACTGCAGGTTTTATCTGGAACCTGTTCTGTCATTTCTGGCTCCGTCACAGAATGCTTCCTAAGGCATTTTCATTCGAACTGAGCATTCTGAATTTCGGAATGCTGAACGGAACCACTGCCATCGGGCTGATGCTTCTCCGTATGATGGACCCTGAACTGAAAAGCAGAGGAGTCAAGGTGTATGCAGAAAGTGCTCCGATCACTTCCATTTTTGTGGGAGGCGGTGTTCTTTCATTATCCCTTCCCTATCTTCTGAACAAAAATCCTCCCTTTCTGATTCTGGCATTTCTTATCATCGGAGTTTTAGTCTCTGCCTATGTCGGAATCAAATTTAAGAATAAAGCGGAAATATCCGCAAGAGAAACAAATTGAAAGATAAAAAATACAGTCTTATTGATTCCGGAAGCGGGATGAAACTGGAAAATGTGGGCGGATTCAGAATCATCCGTCCTTCTCAGACCTCTCCCTACAGACCTTCTCATCCTGAACTCTGGGAAAATCCGGATGCCGTTTTTACGAGAAATGAAAAAGGAGGATCATGGAAATTCTATAAAAACATCCCTGAAAAAATGACTCTTTCGATTTCCGGTTCTTTGAATTATCTGGTGAAGTTTACGCCTTTCGGGCATTTGGGAATTTTTCCTGAGCAGGAATCCAATTGGAAAAAAATACTGAAACTGGGAAAGGAATATGACAGAGAGCTGGAAGTTCTGAATCTTTTTGCCTATTCGGGCATTTCCACAGTACATTGTCTTTCTGCAGGCTTCTCAGTCTGTCATGTGGATGCATCCAAGGGTATGGTGGAATGGGCAAAGGAAAATGCCTATCTTTCGGGTCTTTCGGACAGGAAGGTCCGCTGGATCGTAGATGATGTTTTGAAATTTCTGAAAAGAGAAGTGAAAAGAGGAAAGAAATACCAGGGGTTTCTTCTGGACCCTCCTACATTCGGAAGAGGCGCAAAGGGAGAGGTCTGGAAACTCGAAGAGGGACTGGAAGAACTGATGGATCTTACAATGAAACTCTGTGAGAATTCTCCCGAATTTTATCAGATATCCAGTCATACAAACGGATTCAGTGCAGGCACAATGGAAAGAATTTTGAGAGGTTACATTTCAGGGGAAAAGGAAAGGTTCATTTCTGAGGAACTCTGCATAGAGGAAGAAAGCGGAGAGAGACTGTTTGCAGGCTCCTCCGTGTTCTACAGCCGTAAAGTCAGACTTTGATTCTGGAAGCGTCTCCCCAGAGTTTTTCCAGACTGTAATAGGAACGTTTTTCTTCAGTCATAATATGCACTATAATTTCTCCCAAATCCATTAAAATCCATCCATTGTCCGTGCCTTCTGATTTTCCGGCACTGCTGGATTTGATGATTTTGTACTGCTTGAGAGTCTTTTCGAGATCCCTTGCAACTGCTCTGGCCTGTATTGTGCTCCCTACAGTGCAGATTGCAAAAACATTCAGATAAGTATTCACTTTTTCCAGATCCAGAAAAAGTACATCCTCGCATTTTTTTTCAATAAAGACAGTCTGAATCATTTTCAGAATTTTTTTCCTGTCAGGGGGAGCCTTTACGACTGCGGTTTTTTTCTTTTTGGAAATGACAGGTTTTTCCCCTGCAGCCTCGATGATTTTTTTAATTTTTTGGTTTTGACTCAAAATCGTCTCCTAAAATGACAGTTGCATCCAGTCCGGTTTCCTTATCTATGACGTACCGTACCGATTTTATCCCTAATATTTTTCCAAGCTTTAAAGCATATTCAGTGTTGCCGGATCTGTTGAGAACTGCGGATTTATTTCCGAGTCCGGGAAAACCGGTTCCCACTGAAAGAACTTTCATTCCTTTTTCATTTACAATTGACTTGGCATTTTTGGCAAGACCGTTTGTTTCTGTATTGTTGATAATTTCAATTCGAGAAAATTCGCCTAATGAATAATCCCCTGAGCTTAAATAGGATGCAAGTTTTACGAATGCAAGATTGGCAATATCCTGCTTGAACTCAAGATAGAAATCCTCAGGCTTCTCACCTTTCTTAAGTTCCCCCGGAAGTTCAGAAAGAACTGCTGTCAGAGGACCTTTTTCAAGAAACTGCAGAACGGTGAGTGCATCCTCTTCCTTCAGCGTGGTGTCTGCCGCTTTCAGAAGATGCAGGAGCCACTCTTTTTTAAAGTCGGAGTACTGTTCATGGAACCTGTCCAGAAGAGACAGAGTCAGGCTTTCCTGCATATTCATCCGGATCAGGTAGGAAGTTTCATCCTTTGACTTCAGACGGAGCATCTCCATGATTTCCTCTCCGCTGACAAGGGCATCGCCCTGATTGAAGCTGAAATTCTGAAACTGTTTCTGCTGCAGAGGTTCCAGGAAAAAATTGAGTCCTCCCAGAATGTCTGCAAGTGATCTGAAGGAACTTTGATTTAAATTGATAATATAATTTACTTTCAGTCCTGATATATGTTCAAGCACCGATACCTGAGATTTGAATTCGCGTGCGCTTAAGTCCTCTATTCTTCTGTCTGAATCAGGGAAGCGGAACAGAGGATTGATGAAGAAAAGTCCAAGTTTTCTCTGCTGAGGATTCAGGAAGGCAAATACACAGTAATTCAGCTTCTTGAACCCTGATTCGTATCCGTTGATCTGAAAAACAAGAATCTTGTCTTCCTTCAGCCTGCTTTCCAGTTTGGATTTAGGCGAAGACTTGCTCCAGATATTGTACAGACCAGTCAGAAGCAGCACAATTACAGTAATAAGAATACTTCTTTTTAAATTAATATATGTAAACAAAAAGAACCTTTTCCTCCCGAACAGTTTTTCGCCGGATGCAATACTAAGGAAAGCTCCATTTAATTTCAGTCAACGATTATTTCCTCTGCAGATCTGAAAATACTTCAAGAAGGTTCTCTATATCCGATGCAGAAATTCCCGAATTCAGACTGATTCGAAGGCGGCTTTCCTTGACTGTAGGAGGACGGATCGCACGAATATCGAATCCTTTTTCTTTCAGAACAGAGGAATACTGAAGAGAGGTTTTTTCATCTCCCAGAAGAACCGGAACAATCTGCGACCTGGAGTCGGCTGTTCTGAACCCAAGTTCCCTCAGTCCCTTTCTCAGAAGATCTGCATTCGAATGAATCAGATTTCTCTGCACTTCCATCTTCTCTGCCAGACGAACTGATCTTCCCGCACAGAATGCGACTGCAGGAATCGGTGCAGTGGAAAAGATAAACGTTCTCATTGCATTGATCAGGTATTCCTTCAGATCCCTTCTGCAGGAAATGAATGCTCCTTCCAGTCCTAAAGCCTTCCCGCAGGTAAATACTCTGAAATCGGCATCACTCTGACAGCTCAAACCTCTTCCGTTCTCACCGTAGACACCTAAAGCATGTGCCTCATCGAGGACCAGTGTAAAATTGAATTCTTTCTTCAGTGCTGCGATTTCATCCTTCCTGTAAAAATCTCCTTCCATACTGAATATTGTTTCCGAAATCACTGTAGTCTCTCTGTCTCTGTATTTCAGAAGAAGGTCTCTGAGCTGATTGGAATCATTGTGCCTGTAAAAACGCACCTCTGCGCCTGAAAGACGGATTCCGTCGAGAATGGAAGCATGATTCAGTCTGTCACAGAGAAAGACCGGGGAGGATTTTCCCAGAAGATCTGCTAATCCTAAATTTGCCAAAAATCCGTTTGCAAGAAAAAGGGAATCTTCCGTTCCGACATACCTTGAAAAGATCTCTTCAGCCTCAGTGAATACATCCCTGTGTCCACGAAGAAGTCTGGATGCTCCGGATCCCAGGCCGTCTTTCTCCAGATACTCGGCAAATGCCGCCTTAAGTTCAGGGCTCTCTGAAAGCTTCAGATAATCGTTTGATGAAAAATCAGTCCCCTTCGGTACTGAAACAGACCTGAATCTGTTTTTTTCGCGAATTTCCTGCATTGCCGACTGAATGAACTGTTCTGTTTTTTCGTGCATTATTCTGTAATTTTTTTGTATGCTGAATACTGTCTGTAAATGATGTTCACGTATTCGTAAGGTTCCTTCCCTCTGCAGTACCCGTGCCGCACAACAGAAAGATTGAAATAGGCCGGGTTGGAAAGAAGAAGCATTGCGCTTGCCGCGTTTCCGTCCCAGATACTCGGGTTCTTTCCCAGATATGCTGCAAGCGACCTGGCATCCACCACATGGCCCTGTCCCGCATTGTATGATGCAAGAACGAATTTTTTTCTTTCCTCCGCATTCGGAAGGACCTTCTTCCAGTAATTGTCAAGATAGCCCAGATATTTTACTCCAGCCTGTATGTTTTTTTCAGGATGAAATATATCACCTGCTGCAAGTCCCATCGCAGCAGCCGTTCCCGGCATAATCTGCATCAGTCCGGCCGCACCTACCCAGGATCTGGCCCTGGGCTTGAATTTGGATTCCTGATAGATGACGGCTGCAACCAGCCTCCAGTCCCAGCCTATCTGAGAGGACTTTGCACGGATTGTCTCATCATAAGGGGAAATACGTTTTCTTCCCTGCTTCTTTTCCTTTTCAAAAATCTTTTCTTCCTTTGTAGCTTCCTTGGAATCATCAAAGAAAACTGTCTTCTGATCCTTGTAGTATTTCTTGCGGATTGCCTGAAGTGTTCCGTCTCCCTTGATTTTATAAATCCACTGATTGACCCTTTTCAGAAATTCGGGAGAGTTTCTTCTGACTGCCCATGCAATCTTCTGAGGAAAGCTGACAGGCATACTGACATCGAGATCCGGATAATATGTCTGGTTGATGAGTGCGATGGGTTCGTCTGCAATTGTATAATCCACATCAGTTCCCTGTGCAACCTGTTCAATCAGTTCTTCATTGGAAACAGTGCCCGGCACAGTCGCAAGATCAATGTCCCCTCCGATTTCATTTTCCAGATCCTTCATCCTGAAATAAAATGAGGACTTTTCTCTGAGATGCACTTTTTTTCCGATGAGTTCAACTGCGTTCGATACATACTTTCCAGGAGCAGACTTTTCCTTTTTCTTCTGTACAAGCACCTGTCTTGTAGAGACCAGATGTTCTGTGAATATCAGTTCCTTCTGTCTTTCCTTTGTGACTGCTATGTTTGACGCGACAATGTCTCCATCCTGACTGTTCAGCATATAAGGAAGAGTGTCCAGATCATGCACAGGAGTCACTTCCAGTCTGACTCCGATTTCCTTTGCAAAAAGATTCAGAAGTTCATATTCAAATCCCATCTCCTCATCCTTGTAGATGAAGTAATTGTCCTGACTGTAAGCCATATAGGCTTTCAGAACGCCTCTTTTCTGAATATCCTGAAGACTGACACTGTGGAGTTTTTCCCAGTACGGGATACAGTGGTTCAGAGAAAAGAGAACGGCCGTTGAAAGAAAAATTCTTCTGAAAAGATTCACTTTTTAAATATCGGCATCTTCAGTTCAGAGTATCACACCTGTCCTGCAGTTTTGCTGAAATAAAATCCAGCGCATTTGAGGAAATTCCTGATGAAACGAAGCATCCAAAATAATTTTTTTCAGGGCTTCTGATGATGAGCATTCCCTTGTCCCTTTCCGATGCGGGAACATTCAGAACTGCGCTTATCCGTTTCCCTGAAATGACTGAACCCGATGCAGAACGGAATTCGTTTCCAGGACTCCAGTAAATGATCTGTGCCGAGTCTGCACTCAGATCCGTCTTCAGATCCAGAAAAAGTTTACCTGCAGCTGAAAAATCAATCCCGGAAAAATGAACAGCAGAAAGTGGACTTATATTCTGCAGAACAGAATTTTCATTTCTGCTGAAGACTCTGTTCCCTGTCCTTTCAGAATAAATAAATTTCTTCCAGAGTTCTGAATTGCTCATAGGATATTCTCTTCTGAAATTGGAAATTCCAGTCGAGACAGAATCGTATCCTGCCTTTGAAATGCAGGATGAATTCTGATTCGGATAATAAAGAACGGTTCTGAATGGGAATGCTCCGACCTCAGCCGTGCCTGCCTTCAGTGTTTTATCAAAACAGACGGAAGAATCCGTTTCACTCAGAACTGCAAGCTCAGCTTCATTTCGGGAAAACTGATAATTCTTCTTCGGGATAATATAGGACCTCCTGTAAATTCTATCAAACTCCGAAATAAATTCGGATACAGTTTCATTATCTTCCGTGAAATAGATGACTTCCCTGTTCTGATCCCTGGCAGAAGAGGAAAAATTGAATGAACCGGAAATGAGAAGCCTGCCGTCGATGATTATGGTCTTGTGATGAAGAAGTCCCCCTGCCCCGAATTCAGATTCTGGAACCTCCACTGTATCAGTATTACCGTCCTTCAGAATCTGAGGGAAGATTCCGTACAATTCCTCATTCAGGTAAATCCCTTCAGGATCGGCAGGATCATTGTAGACTCCCCTCACCCGGACTGACTGACTGCTCCTTTCCTTGAGTGCATGAGAAACAGCCTCATCGTAATGATCGAATGCCAGATAGTCAATTGACTTAGAAGCTTTCCTGATCTCCTCAATGATCCTGTCCTGAATCAGCACTCCCTTTTCAGGAGAAAACATAAAACTGAATCCTCCAATGCTAATCCCAGGCTCAGGGCTCCTGCCTTCCAGGAACGAAAGGAGTCCAATGTATTCATTCTTATCAAGCGGCAGCTGAATGAATCCGTTCCAGTCGTTCGTGATTCCGGGAAAGGAGAAGTTTCCAGTGCCTAGAAAAAGTTTTTTTTCATCTGAAATAATGATTTTTAAATGATGAATTCCGTTCTCCGACCAGACCCTGTAAGGAATCCCGTTCTTTTTCAGAAGGCTGTAGTCCGTATTCCTGTCACCCTGTATTTCAATTTTTACTCCTCTCCCGGAAGCTGCTTTCAGTTCAGAAACAATTTCCGGATGATTGAATGAATACACGTAGAAGCGCAGGCTTTTTTCCGATCCTTTGATGAGCGAAAGAATATGATCGAGTACATGTCTTTTGCGAATCGGGTCTTCAAATTTGCCCGGATAGGAAAAAAATGCCTTACTGCTGAAGGAAGGGAAAAGGATCTGAGGAAGCTGATGAGTTTTTTTTCTTGAAGAACAGAAAACCGCAAGAAGAGCCGGTAAAATGAACAGACGTCTCAAAACAGAAATCCTCCTGAAAATGAAATCATGTCGCCAGTGACCGATATGTTCTTCTGCGTCCAGAGATGAGAGTATCTTATTTTCATGAAAAAATCATTTTCTCTGAATTCAGCAGACAGTGCCCCTTCTGCAATGAACCAGGGTTCAAAACTGTTCCTGGAAATGCCGATTTTCCCGTTCGATGATGAAGAATTCGCATATGGAACAGTGCAGTCTGCTTCGGCCCGGAAAAAATAGCCGTTCCTTGCATATTCAGCAGAAATTCCGGAATAGAAGGAATTTCTTCTTCCTTTCACAATGGAAAATCTTTTTTCCATTCCTTCCTCAGTCACCCAGGCAGAAGGCATGAATCCAAGAGTCTGAAAAAGAAGAACAGACCGCTCAGGTCCGTTTCCCATTCCGACATACCCAGATTCAATAATGTTTCCTGCGCTGTCTCTTCTGTCCGTATCCGGCAGAAAGAAATGAAGATTCAGTCTGAATTCTCCCAAATCTGCTCCTGCTCCTGCCTCCAGAGCCTCACCTGAAATCGGCATCGATTTATCCCTCCTTGTCTCATTCCATTCTGTCTTGTCCATTCCGCGAGACAGAAGAAGTCTGAAATATCCTGTAATGAATTTCCATTTTCCTCCTGCCTCTGCCGATGCATTCCAGAGATAATCGGAATCGCCTCCGTTTTTCCTGATCTCGTCCTTTGAAGAATGACCGAAATTTCCAAGATTCAGATACTGAAGAGAAATTCCTGCAGTCATCTTTTCATCATTATAATATATTCTTAATCCGTTTCTCTGTCTCCTGCCGGAAGAAAAATCAGGATCAGCTGTCTTTTTCAGCAGATCGTTCTCAAGAAGAGGAAATCCCCTGTACCAGTCGAATGCCGATAGATTCATCATGATTCTGTCATTAAATCTGTAATAAATCCAGATCCCTTCTGTTCCGTCTGTCCATGCTGAACGGATGAATTTTTCACTGTACGGTCTGCGTCCTGCACAGATTCCGAATTTTCCGAAACCTGCATTTACATAGGAATTCTCAGAAAAGAAAAGATCGGCCTTTCCGCTTCTGAAAAGAATCCTTGCAC
>DAORDI010000182.1:0-11387 GCA_035345895.1 Leptospiraceae bacterium | reverse complement strand
TGTCCACATAGTCAGCCGCCACATTCAGTGGCCCGATGACGGAGTCAAGGGTCTGATTGACGCCTTCCACGATTTTCCTGAAATCGCCTTCGTGCTTGGTCGCATCTGCTCTTGTGGAGAGTTTTCCTTCCACTGCAGCTCTTGCGAGCATTCCAGCATCCGCCACCATGGCATTGACGTTGTCAATGCATCTGTTCAGGTTGTTTTTGATGGTGTTGAAATCCCCGTTGTAAGTGTCTGTAATCTTAGCCGGAATAGCTCCCCTGGAAATCTTGTCCACATAGTCAGCCGCCACATTCAGTGGCCCGATGACGGAGTCAAGGGTCTGGTTGACGCCTTCCACAATCTTTCTGTAGTCTCCCTGATGTTTGGTCGCATCTGCTCGAGTAGACAGTTTTCCTTCCACGGCCGCTTTTGTCAGTATTTCTGAATCTTTTATCAGTGCCTGTACTGCCGTTGAAATTCTCTTCAGCGCAGCAAAAATACTTCCTGTATCACCCTGCAGTGAAAAAATTTCGGAACTAAGATCACCGGCTGCAATTCTGTTCGCGATATTTACTGCGAGGGTAGGATCCCCTCCCAGCTGAACCAGAAGGCTCCTGCTGACTATAAAACCGATACCTGCAATAAGAAGCAGAGTGACTGCTGCCAATGACAGTGAAAATACTGCTGCAGACTGCCTAGTTTCTGATGCGACTGTAACCGCCTGTGTACTCAGGTCAATATTGAATTTTCCATGATCGTTGAATGTATCTACAAGTTTAGTGAGAATTTTCTGATTTGCCATCAGCAGATCTCGCGCCTCATCACTTTTACCTGCATTGGAAAGAGAGATTACCTTGTCTCTCAAATCGTCATATTCACTCAGTACAGACCGGTCAGCAGCAAGAAGGCTTCTGTCCTTTTCATTGGAAAGGAGCGGTTCATATTTTAACAGAGCTTCATCTATTTTGCGCCGCATAGACTGAATCTTGTCTTCAAGTTCCTTTCTTCTTGATTTTTCGGTCTGAGAGATATGCTGCCAGCTCAGGACTCGGACAGTCGCAACCATATTGATTGCATCATTCAATGCTGCAAGACTTGGAATTGTATTTTCATTGCCGTAATTTGCTTTTTCGTAAACCTTTGAAATCTGAGATTGAGAGAGCCATGCAAGCCCTGATATCCCGACCAATGCAGACAGTACTAAAACTGCCATTTTCATCTTGATAGTCATAAAAACCCTCTTTAGTAAATTAGTTCATTTTTGAACTTTAAATCATGCTGTCGTAATGTTTTGTCGAATGCCTGAAGTAAAAATCATTCAGCAAATCTCCATTTTAATGATTTCTCTGCTTGTTAAAAATCATTATCAATTAATGCTTCGAGTTTTCTATTGTCGCAAAAATGAAAGTCTTTCTGCATATCTGTTCATCAGTCTGAATGTGCTGATAAAACATCTGTCATTATTGGCTGGATACTCGATTTTTTGCAACATACTGCCTCTCCGAATCTGTAATGAAAAGCACTCAGATTTTTTTGTTACCATCATGCATTTTTATATAGCGGATGTCAATCTTTTTTTATGAGACATAGTTTTTGCCTATTCGAGAAGTCTTTCCAGTGTCTGAGAGAGAGCAAGCCTGAATTTTTTGAATATGGAAAAAGAGGAAAATTTAATCATTTTAATGAGAATTTCTGCAGATGATTCCATAAAATATTCCAGCTTTTTCTGATCCTCAAGTCTCAGACTCAGGTATATGATTCCCAGCTGATACATCCATATGGAAAATATGAGCACTCTTTTAAAATCTACAGCAATTTTGACATTGGAATCTGTCAAGGCTGCCGAAATGATTTCCAGAGCCTCGTTTCTGGTTGCCGCCGTGCTTGTACTGAACGGGGAAAGAGGATCAAACGGATCGCCGGCACTTCTGGACAGAACATATAAAAAGTTCCTGTAAGGTTTAAACTGGTCAAGTTTGTCCTTGACTATGAACAGAATTCTTTTTTTCAGATCTTTATTCTGAGAAAAAAAATTTCTGCATTTTCTATCCGAATCCTGCTGTGTCCTCTTGTAAAATTCCAGCACTATTTCCTGCTTCGATTGAAAATGATAGTAGAGCAGTCCTAAGGAAAGACCTGATTCAGCTGAAATTTTCCGCATTGTTGTTTCATCGTAGCCTTCTGTTCTGAAAAGAGCTACAGCCGTCTGGTAAAGAAGTTCTCTCGTTTCCGAAGATCTGATCTGATCTTTCGTGGAATGCTTTTTTGCGGCCTTTTTTTTCAATCGGAGCTGGGCTGTATAGGAAGGAGAGAAAGTCCGTAATTCATCCTTTTCTCATTCATATGCCAGAGATGATGCTCAAGATGAGTACATGATTTCTTTAAAACCTGGAAAAGACTGAGAGTTCCGGCTTCACTGTGAACACCGGTTCTCACAAATGACGACTCAGGAATGGAATTCAGTATTCTGAGCATCTGATTCCTGGTGAGAGTAAAGAGCAGGATTTCTTCTTTTACATCTCTTTTATTATATGCCAGTTCGGAGGCGTACCTGTTTTCATCTGCCGAAATCAGGGCAGGATTGTCCATAGCAATGATTCTTTTCATCCTGTCTGCGAAAACTGATTCCATATCAGAAATATGAAATATACACTCAGCAATGCTCCATTTTTCAGGAATGGGATGCAGGGTCATCTGTTCAGGAAGAACATCCTTTATGGAATCCTTGAGAAGCTGGATTCCGCTTTCATATCTTTTGATTTCGAAGCTTACTGCTGCAGAATTCATAATCAGAACTGGATGTTTTTTATGGAGGCTTCAGCAAAGATACCGTTTCTGAACTTCTTTACTCTTTTCAGGGCATTCTTAGCTTCATTTTCATCATAAAAATAACCTAAAAAGAGTTTTCCGGTACTTGTCCCTCTGAAAATTCTTCCCTGAAATTCCTGTCTTTCCTTGATCAGCGAAGCGGCGTAATGGACTGCTTCTTCCTTATTGAAGGAACCTAATTGAATGATGTAGTTTACCTGATTTTCCTTTGGAGGAAACTGAATATTTTTAGGTACGGCTATATTCTGGTTTTTCGCTGCCGATTTTACTTCTTCCTTCTGCGGCTGTGCCTGAGTTTCGGCATTAAAGTCTGAGTCTCCGGAAGAAGATTCTGTTTCAGACGGGGCAGAGCTGTTAGTTTGAGGTGCAGAATTATTTACATTTTTGAAACTGTTTATTTCCGGCTGTCCTGCGGAGAAACTGCTCTCCTGGTGATCTATCCTCATTCCGATTATGAGTCCTGAGGTGAAGAAAAGCGCAGCTCCCACGAATAAATAGAGCGGGGGAATTGACTGAGTTCTGTTCTGTATGAGCTGCATCAGTGCCGACGGTTTGTTTGCGGATTTCAATTTTTGAGAAACTGTTTCCTGAACGGGATGTAGGGGCGTCAGCCTTCTTTCTTCTTTTTTTATCTTTTTGGAGTAGTCAATATTCTGCATTCTCAACAAGCCCTGTATTTTTTTGTGCCTTTCACAGGCAGGACAGACTCATTTGCTTCCGCCCTAAAATACTATATCGTCAATTCTCCAAAAAAAATGGAGATTTTTCGCTGAAGAAAAGAAAATGGGCTTTTCAGAAACCTTTATACCGATAATCTTACTAACGGATTCATTTAATTTATGGGCACACTTATTATCCTTGGACTGCTGCTGGCTCTGATTTTGGTTGGAGGCTGGTGGTTTTTCTTTTATGAAACCAGGGGAGGACTAAGGGAAAAAGCTCTTGGTCTTGCAGCAATGGGAAAGGCAATGGATGCCAAAGCACTCGTCAGAGATCAGCTGGATCTGTCGCCGGAAGATCCTCAGATTCTCCATCTTATGTCAAAGATTTACGGTATGGAGGGAGATCTACTGAATGAAGCTGCATACTTGGAAAAGGTTGTACAAATAGGCAAGTACGACAGGGAACTGACCGCTACTCTTGTAACAGCCCGACTGGCGAACATCTACTATCAGAAAGATATGTATGAAGAGGCATTTTTCTATTATTTGGATGCCCTCGACCATGACCCTAGAAATATGGAGGCACTTGTCCGACTGGCTTTCCTGTGCATAGGACAGAGGGAGTTTGAACTTGCAGAAAAATTTATGCGCCAGGTTCCGGATGATCAGGTGAAGTTTTCTTCCTATTTTATCGGTCGGGGAGTAGTTGCCACTATGCTGGACAGGATGTCCGAAGTGGACTATTTTCAGAAAGCCTATGAAATGGATCCGGATTCTACAGTCGCAACTTTTCTTTATGCAATGAGCCTCTTCAAGCAGAGAAAATTTCAGGAAGCTCTGGATATTGCAAACTCTCTGGTTGATCTGATGCACGATGACGGTATCCGTTACACTCTTTTCCAGTTTATAATGGTTCTGAATCTCTGTCAGAGCGACTATATTGCCGCAATGATCAATGCTAAACTCTGCATTGAAATTGCCAGAAGAAATGAATGGAAGGAAGAAAATGCCGAGTCGAATTTTCATTACGCCGCGATATGTATGGCAAACAATGATCTTGAGCAGGCCAGCGAATATCTGATAGAAGCAGAATATGAAAAGCCGAATGACATTGAGATTATCGGACTGGCAAACTACAAATTTGACCTGGAAGAAGGAAATGCAACTGCAGGGATTACTTCTGCGAGAGGCTTTAACTTCAAGACATTTATGGCCGAAATTCCGGAAAAAGTGTTTCCTGCAGACCGATTTTTTGAGCTTTCCGGCCTGAAAATGCCTGTAGCTGTAAATATTCGTGGAATAGTCAATTCCGAAGGCACGAAAATCATTTCAAAACTCAATATGATGGCTCCTGACAGAATTTCGAGATATTTGGCATTGAAGGGAAATTCCTATAAAAATGCCTGTTCCAGAATTATAAGTGAAATGGGCTATAGGGCCAAAAAGGAACTGCCTGCACTCGAATCCGAAGGATTGAACTACCTTGCAGTGAACAAGCAGGATGAAGTCGCAAGTGCAGTTTTCCGATTCAGAAAATGGAAGCATCAGAGTGTATCCGATGTATTTTTGAATGAATTTATGAACTCAATAGCGGAGCAGGGTGCTCAAAAAGGATTTCTTGTCGGTGACTGTGAATTGACGATTGGAGCCAAAAGGCTGATGAGACAGCATGAAGGTCGAATAGTCATTATTCAGGGAAGAGAGTTCGATATCCTTCTCGAAAAGGTTTTTAAGTAATTCAAAAAAAACGGCAGGTAGAAGGAGTTATGCATAATGCCAGGCCAATATGATAAAAGCAACTCTAATCAACAAAGAAATTCGTTCTAAAGTCAGTCCGATCTTGCAAGCGGCGAAATTTTCGGTTATCAATGTCAGAGAGAATTGGCGCCACACAAAGGAAGCCATTTGTGTTCTGAACATTCGTGCCGTTGGCGGCCATTTCTCGACAGTAACGGGATGGCCTGGTCAATCGCTTCTCTGTCATATCGGTATTTATTTCCCCTTTTTTCCTGCCGAAATGGAAATCAAATCCGACCCGAAAATGGGCAATACTCTATCTCCCGGAGTTGCCTGCCAGCTTCGCTTTGTTTTGGAGACTGGCATCGATCAAACCAATTTTACATATTCTCTCAGTAACCCCGCCGAGTGCCGTCGCCAAGATATTTACCAAACATATCAAGCATCCCGAAACAGCCAAGTTCCGTAAGCTTGCCAAGCAAGAAGCAGAGCAGATACAGCACCCCTTTCCCTATTAATGATCTGGCCTGGCATTACGCATAATATGAGCGCGAGTTACATAGAACTTTCACGTAGATGTGAAAGTTCTAGCTCTGAGACGGCACAGGAACTGCTTACAGAAATGTTGTAATAGAAAACCCGAAATGCAAAACACTTCCGCCCATCGAATAATTGGGATTTCTCTGAGTTGCAAAGTATTTATAAACGTGTTCTCCGTGAAGTTTCTGATATTCTACTACAAAGTCAAGAATGATCGGGGACTTTAGGTTTGGAAGAAAACTGAACATTCCCGGTGCAAGGATTAATGAGGTCCCTCCCGTTACTATAAACCTGTCAAAGTCCATAATGTTGTTAGTTCCGGCCATAGTGGGAGTGGGGCGAGGTCTTCTGGCGAGTCCTCCTCTCAGTTTCAGCCAGTCGAAGAGTGCAAATTCAGCACCTCCTCGGATCACTGTTATATCATGCATATAAAACTTTGACCAAGGGTCGGAATAGGTGTTTTTTGTTCTGGAAAGCTTATAGGCACTCCAAAGTTCCCGGTTGATGTCAAAAGTAAATGTCAGGCTGTCCTTCGGTTTATATCCGATTCCATAGGCCCATTTTCGAGGAGTAAAATGATCTGACACAGCCACATCCAGATCCATCTGTATTCCCAAAAGTGTTGTCTGGGCCCTTGCAGAGATAGGATCCATTCCCAGTGCAACTTCTCTTCTGTACGAGACCCCTGCCATAAATTTTCCATATTGAAATGCCAGACCGTAAACTGGATTGATCATAGGTTTGACTTCAATAGTTGCCTGCTGATTTGGAATGGCTTTATCCGGAGTAATCGGTACATCTTTTAAAAGCATTGAACCTTTTCCGCCTGCAAGAGCAGTAAAGCCGACTCCTGCGAACAGTCTGTCTTTCCAGAGTTCAATTCCAAGACCTCCCATAATGATCGGCTTTTGATTTGACTGCCCGCTTTGCAGGTATCTGTGAGCAGTCGGATTGACATCATTGATGACCAGAAGATTTCCTGAAGCCGGAATCAGCATATTCAACCCAAAACGAAAGTTCCTTTTGAGATCATAGATGGAATTCAGGTTCAATGTGAGTCCTAAACCTGCATAATCATCTTTTGTTTTAGTCAGATCCTGATTTGTCGGTGCGGATGTATTGAGTCTGGGACGTGCAATATTGTACTGAAGAGTCAGTTCATGCGGTGTTTTTTCTGATCTGTAGCTGGGTGTATAGGTAAAAGTTCCCTTTCGAATATCGTTCCATTCCCAGCCCGCCCTCTCTTTAAACCTTCCCCATGGCGGAGGGGTTTCTTTTTCAGGAGCACCTGCTTCCTGCTCTTTCTTTTTCTTTTCCAGGTTGGCAAAAATCTTGTCCCCTTCAGACATTTTACCCAGACCGGCTACATTATAAAAAACCGAAGAACTGTCATTTACAGTGGCTGTAACAGCATTCCCCATCGCATTTGCTGCAGGATGAGCACCGTAAATGTCACCGTAATCTCCTGCACTGATATTCATTGAGATGGACAGACAAAAAAGCATAATGAAGTATATTTTCATTTCAAGACCTTTCTATGAGTTTTTTTAATGCATTTTTCAGCCCCGATTCTTTCGGAACTTCTAAAATAAACACCGTTTATAAAAGGTTACAGTATTAGATTCAATAATTTGTTACAAGTATTTTTTAACTTTTCACATCTTTTTCACTTATCATAGCAAGCCGATCAAAGAAAAAATCGGCTTGCTCTAAAGCTCTATTTTGAAGGAAGACCTGCTGCCGCTGCCAAATCCAAGGAGAGATCAAACTTGAATTTTTTGATGTCAATTTTAGGTTCATGCCATACGCCGTAGTCACCTGCCATAATCAGCTTTTTGAGGTAACTCTGAGTGAGTGCTTCCGAAGTGACTTTATCATAGTGTCTGATATCAATTTTGGCAGAATCCTTTTTCAGGGCACCGATCAAGGCAGAAACGAAAGTCTGTCTGTTTTCAGTGTCAGTATTTATTTTGGAAAAGCCTGCACCGATCAGACCTTCTATCTGATCCCAGTCAGTTCCCACAAAGTCTTTCCATTTCTGTGCAGAAGGATGATTTTCCAGATTTTTTACTGCATAATCTACAACTTCAGGATAGAGAGTAGATGCTCCATGAGCAACAAAGAGCACATCCGGATTGATTTTTTCTGCAATTTTCAAAAGTTCATGGGCAAGTGTGACATTCAGTTTTACTTTCTGTCCCGGTTTTCCTTTATTCGGGCCGTGCATTGTTCCAATGGTCGGTGCCAGCATCAGAACTCCTGTTCCTTTAAGAAACTGATCCAGTTCATCCGGGTTTGTGTAAGTGGAGTGGTCGGATTTTGTATCCTCATCTTCTTCTCCTGCCAAAACTCCCAATTCTCCTTCTACAGAAATTCCCAGGGGATGAGCCATATCCACAACTTCTCTTGTCAGAAGAATGTTGTCCTGCAGAGGCATCGCTTTTTCGTTTTTATGATCAGTTGAATTGTCTGCCATCAGGGAAGTAAAACGGAGAGCTGCGCTCTGAACAACCTTGCGGCCGGAATCGGATATATAATCACCGTGATCCAGATGTGTAGCTACTTTTACAGAGAATCTCTTTGCCCATTTTTCTACATAATCACTGACCAGTTCCACCCCAAATCCAGGATCGCCTGCACCGAATGTTTTCAATGCGCTGTTGGAAAATGCAAGGATTCCGCTTGAACCGAGAAGATCAAATGCAGTGAATGCAGCATTGATGGATTGGTAAGTAGTTACATTGAATGCAGGAATTGCATATCTTTCCCCTTTTTTATTTCCTTTAATTCCATTCTTTGCAGCCAGAAGCAGACTGTGAGCATTGGACATTCCGTCAGGAAATTTTCTGGAAAGGTTTAAAACGGGAGGATTGGACTTGGACATAATATTACCTCAATATAAATTTTCTAGCACTTAAACTCTCGAATGGACCGGAGTTTTATCTATCTTTACAGTATATTTCAGAAACAATTCAGGTGCCAAGCTAAAAACAGATTTCTGCAGTGAATGGAAATGTTTTTCGATAACTGCTTAACCTGCCGACTTTAAATTCACTCTCAGCCAGTGTTGTTATGGAAATTTTTCGACTGTGCTGTCTTCTAATTCTGCATTCGCTGATTAGATTTGCTTTAGTCACTTATCAGGCGGTACTGCACTGTCAGGAAACCGATCCAAGACTTTTTATGATTCGCACTTCCTGCCTAGGGAATTTGTCTGATCCTGTAAAAAAATGATGCAGTTTAGACTGATGTTCAGTCATTGCAGTATATTTCTTGCTGAAAGCGGCACTCTCTGCACAATATCCATATGAGTCTCTTGAATAAAAAAGCTCCCGCATTTACGCTTCCTGACGGTGACGGAAATCACGTATCTCTTTCGGATTTTAACGGCCGAAAAGTTCTGATTGTGTTTTATCCCGGTGATGAGACTGCAGTCTGTACGAAACAGCTCTGTTCTTACAGCAGCGGATTTGAAGATTTTCAGAAGCTTGGAATCCAGATTATCGGAATCAACAAAGATGATACTGCCTCTCACAAAAAATTTGCTTCCAGATTCAAGCTTGGATTTCCATTGCTGAGTGATGTATCGGGTTCTGTATGCCAGGATTATGATGCATTAGGACTTTTAGGAGTGAAACGGTCTACATTTCTTGTGGATGAAAATGGGACAGTTGTCTATGAGAACACAGTGCTTCCTCTATTTTACAAAGACAAGGATGAAATACTGAAAGAATTGCAATCAGTTCTCTAAAATTATTTTTTTCTGATTGCAAAGTCTTTTGAAAGAAATTTTTCCTTTCCTTCATAAAGTTCAACTGTCCAGTCACCTGTTTTTTGAAACTGGGTTTTTTGAAGCAGAACGGAAAAGGTTTTCTGCTTTTTTCCAAAACTGCATTCAACAGTCTTTTTGATATGAGTTTCTTTTTTATTGAACAGAACTGCAGTGATCTTTTTGTCCAGTCGTTTTCTGGATCTGATTTTCAGAAACTGTTCCTGGGAAAACTCTGGGTTCAATGAACACTCCAGCAGTTCAGAATCTCTGCAGAATTCAATTTCCCAAAACACTTCATTTTTCAGTTCAGGATATTTGCCGAAAGACTTGGAGAAATGACCGCCGAACAGAAGAAGTTTTTTTGTGTACTCATCTGCATGAAGCTTCTGAATGATAAGGCTCATAAATACGGCTCTGTCCTCAAAGGGGCTGAGGAGCGCCAATCCTTTCTCCGGAACGGAAAACTCTGACTGAACAGAAGTCAGTTTTTTCTGACCCAGTCTGAGTGAGTCCACATACAGGCTGTAATATTTGTTTTTTTCCGGAATGATTTCCATATCTACATGATCGTATTTGTAGTCGAAAGGAAATTTATTTCCCTGAATTGTATCGCCCAGAAGCTGGATATCATGTTTTGAGAGTTCTTTCAGGATCAGATTTTTTTTCTGAGAAAGATAACTTTCGAGTGTAGGAGGGGGTGAGGAAGCCTCTCCTTCAAGTCTGAAGATCTCTCTGTCGTAGATCAGATTCAGTATATGAAAATTGTATTTGATCCCGCCTCCGTCATAAACGTGGCTTTTGTACAGATATGCAAATATTCCCTTCTTGGAAAACCCTAAAGGAATTATTTCATCATGAAAAAGAGTGGGGAAACTTAACTCGGAAACATAAGTTTTAGAGAGTCCTAAGGACCTCAGCTTGACACCGTTCAAGACTGAGGTCTCAGGAAGCAGCGGGTTAATTAAAATGAGCAAGATTATCAGTAATTTTATCAATTGCTGAACCTGATCATTCTTCCGCTATTTTTTTTCTGACAAAAGATATCTGTGAACCTGTTCGGCACATTTTCTTCCTTCAGAAATGGCCCAGACAATCAGTGACTGTCCTCTTCTGACATCTCCGCAGGCATACACTCCTGGAAGTGAAGTTGCAAAGGATCCTTCTTTTCTTCCGAAGCTGGCCTTTACATTTCCCGACTTGTCGAGTTCCATTCCCAGGTCGCAGAGCTGAGAAATCAATCCTTCTTTGACTGGATGAACAAATCCCATTGCAAGGAAAACCAGATCTGCCGGCCATTCAAAGCTGCTTCCAGGAACTGAATTCATTTTGCCGTCCTTAAATTCGACCTGCTCACCGTAAATGGCAGTCAGTTCACCTTTGTCATTTCCCTTGAATCCGAGAGTATTCACTGACCATTTTCTCTGCACGCCTTCTTCATGGCTTGAGGATGTTCTCAGAATACGCGGATAAAGAGGCCATGGATTATCCTTGTCTCTTGTCTTGGGCGGTTCGGGGAAAATTTCTATCTGAGTTACAGATTTTGCTCCGTGTCTGTTGGATGTTCCGACACAGTCTGATCCGGTGTCACCACCCCCAATGACGATTACATTTTTATCTTTTGCTGAAATAATGTTCACTGGATCACCGGCAACAGACTTGTTGTTCAGAGTAAGGAATTCCATTGCATAATGAACTCCTTTCAGATCTCTTCCAGGAACATTCAGATCTCTAGGATGCTCTGATCCCATTGCGAGGACTACTGCATCGTATTTTGAGGTGAGTTCTTTTCCAGTAATGTCCTTTCCTACATTTACGGAAGTTTTGAAAGTGACGCCTTCCTGCTCCATCTGCTTGACTCTTCT
>DAORDI010000181.1:0-11449 GCA_035345895.1 Leptospiraceae bacterium | reverse complement strand
CATTTTTTACCAGATCGTATCTGACCAGATTGATGTTGAAATTCACCTTAGCCTGAATGATCTGAAGCTCCGACTGAGCCAGTGCATCGAGAGCATTCTTCACCATAAGAGAAGTGAAACGTCCGCTCGAATACTTTGCGTAGAGTCCTCTGAAATATCTGTCTGTCTCTTCCTTTGCCTTTTTCGCATTTTTCAGAGTAAGATAACTTGTATTGATCGCATCAATCCTGTTTCGGAGTTCGACTGCCACTTCCTTTCTGAAGGCTTCCTCCTGCTCTTCAATCTGCTTTTCATTGACCTTTGCCTCTCTCAGAGTCTCCTTGACTCCTTCATCCCAGAGAGGATACGAAATATTGATTTCAGCTCTGGCCTCAGGATATTTCAGACTGAGTATTCCCTGCCCTGTGTTGATGTAGTTTTCCTGCGGAGACAGAAGGGTCTGTCCTCTGGTGCTGTACATTGCAGAAAGCTTCACAGAAGGCTCATCTTCCTCTTCCGCATTCTTCCTCTGCAGTCTGGATTTTTCTCTGAGCCGTTTCAGGTTTCGAAGCTCTATTCTTTTTTCATAGGCATAAGCCAGATCTTTTTCGTAGCTGATTCCGGAAGGAATCTCTTCTATCAGATCAGTCACTCCTTCGACCTGCATGGAAGGGTCCACTCCCAGTATTCTTTTCAGATTCACTTCTGCAGCATATCTGTCGAGCTTCGCTCTCTCCACCTGACTTTCCAGTCCTGCAACGATTGAGTTCCACATACTGCCGTCGAATGCTTCCGCTATCCCTATCCTCTGCTTTTCGTATGTGATACCTCGTATCTGTTTTGCATTTTTCAGAAGTTTTTCATATGTCAGAACTGCATTGTCCAGAATTGCAAGGGACCAGTAATCGATTAGAGTCTTTGCCACTATATTGCTGAGAAGAAATACAAGCTGATCCCTGTCAATTGCAGCCTGAGTCTGAAGTATTTTTTCCTTGTTCTTCTCGTATTTTCCGAATGAATATTTCCAGAGTTCCTGACTGAGCTTGAATGTAAGGGCACCTGTATACAGAGGTTTAATTGCGAGGAATGCCAGTCTGGAATTGAGATAAGCACTCTGACCTTCAAATGCGTTCGCATCGAAACGGACTGTGCTGATTTCGGCCATGAAATATGTTCCCGTATGGAACTGCTTTTCTATCCCGGCAGCAATTCTGTCATTGGAAACCTTTGTACCTGAAAGGATTGTAGTCTGGTTGACAGGGTTCTGCGTCTTGAATGAGGTGACTTCCCCGAAGACTGTCCAATTGAACTTCCCGTGATTTTTCAGTTCAGGCGTATCTGTCTTCAGTATTTCGAGCTTAGCATTCTTGACTGTCAGATTATGTTCAATGACATTTGCAACAGCTTCCTTGATGCTGATTCGGACTGTCTTTTTGTCCTGGGAATACAGTCCCGCCCCGTACAGTAAAATCAGACAGATAAAAAAGGATTTTGACCGAAATAGCATCTCAGAATACCAGTTCTTTCCTATTGCCTCTTTTGTAAATGATATTCTACTGGTATTTTACAGGACAGTCCGATCTGGAAGTGTCGCAGCTGAACTCCTTGCCCTTTTCAGATTTTCTTGATAATGAAAGAATCTCCCTTTCCCTGTCTGTAAAAAGCCGGTAGCATTCCCGGGCATCGCTGACAAGTTTAGACAGATTTGAAGGAACAAAACTCAAATTGACTGTCGACTCGAGGTATTCTCCAAATTTTCCTGAATTGGAAAGGAGAAATTTCAGATCCTCTTTTCCGAAAACAGGGACTGAAGAGGTAAAACCCTCCTCTGCACACCCGGACACAGACTGATAGACGTTTTTGTTCAGTATGTCCGTCTTCTCATCCGGTGAAGTGACCTTTGCACTCAGAAGTCCTGAAGAAATCAGCGGGGTTTCGCAGTAAACAGACCTGTCTTTATATTTCAGAAGCTCATAACTTCTCAGTGAAAGCTCTTCTTTTGTAAGAATCAGAAGTGCAGTGCTGCACCCTGACCTGGGGACGGAGAAACAGGATATCTTTCTGTTCCCGTTTCCTGCACCGCTGATTCTGACGCAGTCTCCGGCATTCATATAGGCGGACACCCAGCTGAAAAATTCAGGCTTCATGAGAATTCCTGCAGGTTTTACAGGATCAGTCTCTCTGCAAAGAAGCGGCAGGATTGAGATCAGAAGAATCCATGGAATTTTATTTCTTCTCTCGGACCTAGGATTGAATAATGAACAGAGTTCTTTTCTGCAGATTTTTAAAAATTGTAATGAAAACATCAGAATTTCACCTCCAGTCCGATGAGCACCATAGGAAGGTAGACAGTCCTCCCTCCTCTCATGGAAGCCTGAATATAGGGAGAATTTAATGAATCATAATTGTAGGACGGATTTGCAGACGAGTAAGGTTTCGTATTGTCGAAATTTTCAGAGACTGCATTTCTTCGTCCGAACAGATTGATGAAATCAATGTATATGTTTGCATACCCCCACTCGTATCCCATCACCTTGTCGATTCTCAGGTCAAACTGAGACACAGTCGGAAGCCTGTAAGAATTGTACTGATCGGAATATTTCGGCAGGTAGAGGTTCAGACCGAATGTGGAGACCTGGGATACACGGGTGGATCCTGTGATTTTTGTGACAGGGAGATTGGAGGCATATCTGAATCTTCCTCCTATCTGCCAGCCTCCTGTAAATTTCCATCCGAATACAAGACTTAAGATATGTCTTCTGTCCAGATCGTACAGTTCCTCCCTGTCATTGTCGAAAATGAATTCGTAATTTCCATCATCATAATAATTCAGATAACTCGATTTCACCTTTGTCTGTGCCAGAAGTCTTCTCGAGGAATTTCTGACATTCCTGTCCTTTTTTTCATCGTCTGTAAGTCTTGCCTGATGATTGTTTCTTTTAGTGATAGAATTGCTGTACGAGATCCAGCCGAACCAGCCAGTCAGTCCTTCCTGGGGAGGCGCTTTTCTCAGAAAAAATTCCACTCCTTCCGAATGTCCTGAAGCAGAATTGGAATAGAGAAGTTTTTTGGGATAAAGAGGATTTTCCTGAACAAATGCCGACTTGTTCACTATGTCTCTGGGGTAGTCGTTTCTTGCATAAGGATCGGAAATGAATTCATCCGGAGTGATCAGTCCATTGAAAATATTGCGGAATCCTTCAATTTTCATGATATAGTTTTCTGCAAAGTTCTGTGAAATTCCGACTGCATGGTGTTCCGAGTTTTCCATTCCCAGATAAGGATTTCCTGATTTTCTGGAAAACTGCTCAATCCCTACAGGAGAATTTCTGTAGATTCCTGAACCTGCAGTGAGAGTCGTGCCTGTCTTTTCAAATGTATAACTTGCAGCTCCTCTTGGACTCCATCTTTTTTCGGAAGCAGGAGAGTATGAATCAAACCGCCCTCCTCCCGTGACTTTCCATCCGCCGTATTCCAGGATCAATTCGCTGAATGCGGCCGTCTCCCTGGCATAGACTCCGTCCCCGTCCACAAGCGCTCTGAATGTCTGACTTGAATTGAGCAGACTGTCGAATACATCTGCAAATAGACTGCTTCTCGATGTGATATTGTCCGCCTTCAGACGGATGTCTCTTGATCTGTAATTGAAACCTGCATCGAGTTTCAGGAATTTGAAAATCTGAAAACTGCTGATATTCTCCGCAAAGTACAGATTCTGCTCGGTGACATTCTGAAGTCCGAAAACAGTCTCTGCTGTGACAGGGCTGTCGAACTTCACTTCGTAAATTTCTTTAAAATAATTCCTAGATATTCTCAGTGTGTTGGAAAATCTGTCTCCCGGACTGTATGTATATGATAAACCGTATGTATAATATTTTCTGTCCAGACCGAAAGGAGGTCTGTTGTCCGGTCTTCCGTCACTGTCTCTTTCAAAGTCAGCCTGCGATTTCGTATACGCCTGCCTGTCTCTGGTTCCAAAGCTTACCAGGGAAACCTTATGTTCTTTTGAAAAATTCCATCCGATCTTCCACTGAAAATCGGAATAGTCTGCATATTTCGAATCGGGCGGAATTCCCTGCGGATATGTTCGGAGAAGAAAGATGTTCGGATAGGACTTTCGGACACCCGTGAGCATGTACTCTTTTTCTCCTATCTTTGTCTCAGAATACACGTCAGTGAGAAATGTATTCAGATTCCAGATGACTGTATTTTTCCTGACCTCGTTTTTGGGAGTCACCTGAATGATTCCTCCGGTGGCAAATCCGTATCTGCTCGAATAAGCTCCGGTATAAATCGAAATATCCTTGATGATATTGTTGTTCCATACGGAGGACAGGTTTCCCAGATGAAACGGATAACTGGCAGGCATCCCGTCAAAATAGTACTGATTGTTTCTAGGTCCTGCACCCCTGAATACAAAGTCTCCCCTGTCGCTGTTCCTGTAAGGCTGTCCGGTAATGTTCACATTGAACTGAGGCGTGGGAGTCAGTCCGAGCGAGAGAGCGGGAAACACTCCCGGAAGAGTCTGAATTGCCTTCAGGGAATCTCCCTGAGCTCCCGGAAGTCTTTTGATTTCTTCCTGAGTCAGGGTATACTTGGAAAGACGGATTGGGTCCTTTTCTCCCTGAACCTCAATCGGTTTAGAGGAAGGTATTCCGGTGAACAGCGGAATTTTCTGAAGATCGTACCGAATATGAACGGATCTCGAAATCACTCTGTCGGAAAGAACGATTCGGAGAGAATAAAAGCCCAGTGAAGGAAAACGGAGAACTGCCCTTCCGTTCCTGTCTGAACGCACTGCAGTTTTTGTTTCCTCCACGAAAATATTTGCATCAGGTTCAGGCAGACCTGCCTCGTTTACAGTCTGAATCTCTGCACTGACTTCGGCAGACAGATCTGTACAGAGAAGGAAAAGGGACAGTGAGGTAAGGATAAAATATTTGAACAAATCAGATCATCTTCAGCTGAAACGGACAAGGCATTTCATCATTTGAGGTATTCTGCGAAATCCCACTCTATTCTGTCAATTGGATTTTAGCAGATCGGGCTTGACCTGAAAGGATTGTAAAAAAGAATTTCCCTATGAATGTTTTTAAAAGTATGATTCTCCTGTTCTGTGTTCTGTTTTCATTTTCCTGCAATACCCATGAAGACAATACAAAAAGAAATGCTGTTGTTTCATTCCTGATTGCCTGCAGGGGCGGCTCGGTTTCTGCCTGTTATGGAATGTGCAATTCAGACTGCGGGATTGGACCGACGGATTCCGTCACTCCGACATCTCTTCCCTGCGTCAGCACCTGTCAGTCTGCCTGTCAGACAGGCTGTTCTTACGGAAGCCTTTTTATCACACTGACAAGAAAATGAATGACAGAAGAAGCCTTTCTGAATCTGATTGAAAAACTTTGTTTGTGGAGGAAGGAATGAGCGCAGAATTTGATGTGGTGGTAATCGGCGGCGGCCCGGGGGGATATGTGGCTGCAATCAGATCGTCCCAGCTTGGACTGAAGACAGCTGTAGTGGAAATGGACAGGATGGGCGGGATCTGCCTGAACTGGGGATGCATTCCCACAAAGGCTCTTCTGCAGAGCGCTCATCTTCTGGAGGAAATTTCACACGCATCGGAGTTTGGAATCAAGGTGGAAAAGGCTTCTGCCGAATTTTCAGAGATTATTAAACGCTCCCGAAGCGTCGCCGATCAGATGGCAAAGGGCGTGGACTTCCTGATGAAAAAAAACAAGGTGGAAGTCATCTCAGGAAGAGCTGAATTCAAGGACAAGAACACTCTCACTGTAACTTCAGGCACAGAAAAAAAGGAAGTCTCCTCAAAACGTTTCATTGTCGCAACCGGTGCCCGTTCCAAGCCGTTCAATGTGCTTCCTTTCGATCAGGAACTGGTTCTTTCCAGCAAAGAAGCAATGAACCAGAAGGGAAAACCGGAAAGCATAGGGATCATAGGTGCGGGTGCCATCGGCGTGGAATTTGCTGACTTCTATGCAAGCATGGGCACCAAGGTTCATATCATTGAATTTCTGGATCATCTTCTTCCGAACGAGGATGAAGAAGTCAGTGTCATTCTGGAAAGATCATTTCAGAAAAGAGGAATACAGCAGTATCTGGGAACCGGAGTTTATGCAGCAGAAAAGAAAAAGGATTCTGTCGTTCTGAAAATGAAGGCCAAGAACGATGAAACCAAAATCTCTGAAATTGAAGTAAGCAAGGTTCTAGTGGGAATCGGACTGGTTCCGAATACGGAAAATATGAATCTGGAATCTCTGGGAGTCGTGCTGAACAGAGGCTTCATCGAAGTGGATGAAAGATACAGGACACACTGTGATTCCGTCTATGCCATCGGTGACTGCACAGGATCTCCCCTTCTCGCTCATGTGGCTTCTGCAGAAGGAATCAAGGCATCCGAAGCAATTTCCATTGAGTTCGGAAATCCTCATCACCTGAATTATCATGTAATCAACTATGATTATATCCCAGGGTGCACTTACTGTCATCCGGAGGTGGCATCTCTCGGACTCACTGAGGCCAAGGCAAAAGCGGAAGGTCATGATGTGAAAGTCGGAAAGTTCCCTTTCACCGCAAGCGGAAGGGCAAGGGCCGCAGGAGACACAACCGGAATGGTGAAAATTGTGGCAGATGCAAAACACGGAGAGATACTCGGTGCGCATATTATAGGTGCAAATGCGACTGAGATCATTTCCGAGATTATGCTCGGAGCATCTATGGAACTGACTGTCAGAAACATAATGGATACAATCCACGCCCACCCTACCATCTCGGAAGGAGTCATGGAGGCTGCAGCTGCAGTCTACGGCGAAGCGATCAATATTTGAACAGAGTCACAAGAGTGCTCGGAATCGATCCGGGCACTCACAGAACAGGATTTGCACTTCTCGAAAGAAGCGGAAGAGAAAGACCGAAGGTTCTTGAATACGGAACCTGGGAACTGAAAGCAAAATCCTCTCATATCGAATCCCTGCTTTTTCTTCATGAAAAAATCATTCAGTTTACAGATAAATCATCCCCTGATTATGCGGCTGTGGAGGAGATATTCATCAACCGCAATCTGAAGACTGCTGCAAAGGTGATGCAGGCCAGAGGCGTCATACTGATGTCCTTGGCAGAAAAGAGCGTGAATATACTCGAACCCACAGTCACTCAGATCAAGAAAGGGATTACAGGAAAGGGAAATGCAGACAAGAAAGACATCCGGTCTGCAGTAAAACTTTTCCTCGGTATCGACCTCGAAGGCCACGATGATTCCTGGGACGCAGTTGCCTGCGCATTTACCGGTTTCTCAATGATCCGCTGAACTGATTTCACTGTTTCTTAGGTTCAGGAGGAAGTTTCTCGAATATGGAAAATCCTTTTTTGACTGGAGTTCTGGAGAGGAGAAGCTGAGGGATGGTCAGTTTTCCCGGTGAGTCCGCCCATTTCTGAAGATTCTGTATGTTGTGTATATTATAGTGAAAAGGTACTGAATCGGGGAACTTTTCTCCGTCCGGCTGTCCCCATCCGTTCTTCGTTCCTGCACTGACTGTTCTGACGAGAACTCCTTTTTCATCCGTATGAATTTTCTTCAGATTTTCTCTGTACTCCTTGGGAAAGGAAAAGTATTCCTCCGCATTGGATGTATAGAACACACGGATCGGAACGGATATTTTCTGCGCCACAGCAGAGATCTCTCCTATGGTTGTGTCTCCCAGCAGATTGCCCGGAACTGCATTCAGTCTTCCGCTCAGTGCAAGCTCTCTTAAGAAATCATATTCTTCCTTTGAAGATGTGAATGTGACAAATCCGAATTTTTTATTCATGAAGGAAAGCTCTGCAAACCTTTCAGGCACTCCCAGATAAGGTACATGCCCCATTTCGAGGCCCTTCAGCAGATCGTCCGTTTCCGTTCCACCTTCCTTTGCAATCAGCTCCTTAGTCTTTGCCTTGCTCTGTCTTTTCCATCTTTCCATAAAAATCTCTGATGTCTCAGAATGCTTCAGAAGAAAAATATGCATTTTATTCACGCGCACAATGTCCATATCAAAGTCCATCAGATAGGCATACTCGGAACGCGCCTTTGCAATGAGACTCAGATTCTGATCCGTCCCTACTCCTACATATCCCCCGCCCAGATTTTCCACATAGGGAATAAACAGATCCAGTCTTCTCTCATTGGAAGACGGATAATGCTCTGCCCGGAGCCCTCTTTTTTTAGGGAGCACATCCAGTTTTGAAAGCACCAGATCAGAAGACGAAAACTTGGCTTTTTTTTCTTCCGAAACCCGCACTGTTTTTTTCGGTTCTTCCTTTGTTTTAGGCTCTTCCTTCGGATTTTTTAAAATGCAGAATGCAATGAAGAGGAGAAAGACTTTTCCGTATGATTTCCATAATTTCATACTTTTATTTTCGGCAGAAGGAGATTCCAAATTCAGAGCAGATCGGACGGATAAGGGAAAACTGTATTGACATTCTCTGTAAACGGGACAGATTTGCAGTCGCACACTATGAAAAAGAATCCTTTTCCAGAAATATTCTCCATTTTCGGACTGCTGTCTGTGGCTCTCGGTGCATTTGCTGCTCACGGACTCCGTCAGATTCTGCGTCCTGAGGAAATCACTGTATTTGAGACAGGCGTCCGGTACATGTTCTTTCATTCGGTCGCAGGGCTTTCCGTCTCCGTGCATTCCTCTGAATCCGGTCTGAAAAAATATTCCCAGATTCTCTTTACTGCCGGTATCATTATATTTTCAGGAAGTCTGTTCATTTTATCATTAAGCGGAATCAGAATGTTCGGAGCAGTCACTCCTGTCGGAGGAGTTTCCTTTCTTGCAGGCTGGGTCTGTCTTTTTCTGCATTTCCGAAAAATGAGAAAGGAAGTCTGATTTGAAACATAGGGATGAGAATGCATTTTCCGCAGACCGAAAGACAAAGGACAGGAGAGGCATATGCCTGACACTGAGTCTTTTCTATATGCTGTTTTTCGTTTTCCTGAATCTGAACTGCAGGAATCAGGAAGAGATTCTTCTGGAGCGTCTGAATCTCCCTGGTTCTTCTGATTTCCGCAAGCTGTATTCGGCGGAAAAACAGTCTTCATCCGGAAAGGAAACGGTTCATATCTTTCAGGGAAAAAATGAAGAGCATCTGGTCGTCTCAAGGACTGCGGAGGACGGTCCCCATCCAGTTTTTGTGAAAACATTTCTCCACAGCTTCTACGGACCCTATTCTTACAGTCAGGAAAAGGGAAAATGGATTCCTGATTCCGGAAAGGAATGTCCCTGCATACTGATACAGACGGAGCTGAAAAAAATCGGCGAGGACAGTTATGAAAGCCTTTTTCTGAAAGTTCTGTCTGAAGAGCCTCCTTTCGGACTGTCTGCAGTGCCTTTCGTCATCAGGGAGAACAAGGTCATACTGAACGGTCTGGATATGATCCCTGAAGATTCCAAAATCAGAGAGGAAGGAGATTATTTGCTTGAGCTCGAAAAGGACGGAAATATACTCATCCGGAGTCAAAAAAATACTTCAAAACTGATGCTTGGATTTAAGAATGGAACTTATGTCAGAAAATAACAGTCTGAGTTTCCCTGCTCACAAGGAAATAGTCAGAGCCCAGATAGAAAGGTTTCATGTGTACTATATCGACTATTTCAAAAGAGAGGAAACTCTCCGGATGGTGGAATACTTTTTTGAAAAGGTATACAATGTAGAAGGCAAGCAGGACTGGGTGAAAATCGCAATCGAGGGCTTCGACAAGGTCAAATCAATGATCAAGGAAAGCACAAGAGACAGTATGGAAGAACTGCTCGAACTCAATTATCTGACAGACAGACTGGATACAATGATGGCCGAACTCCTTCTGAAAAAGGGCTGGAAGGGAGAACAGATTTCCAGAGAATTTTATGACTCTCTGTTTTCCGAACTCGGTCACGAAGAAGACAGGAAAAAACAGCTCTTTCATGTTCTGAAGAATATGAGACAGTTCTACAGCCTGGCACACAGACCGATCAATTCCATCATACTGAAACCGGCAAAATTCATGTCAAAGATTCTGGGCATCTATCCTCTGTTTGCCACTGTAGAAGAAGGATACCATGCCTGTCTTCCAGTGAAGACTGAAATATTCGAATCCTTTTATGCGGATGTGGAAAAGAAGGAATGGAACTATCTTAAGGAAAGGTTCCCGAATATAAACAGATGACCAGAGAAAGAAGACCGGCAAGACAAAGGAAAAAATTTGCAGAAAAGGACATTTCGGAAAGATGGCTGCTGACCTATTCCGATATGATCACCCTCCTTCTCGGCCTTTTCATTATAATGTATTCCATTTCCAATGTGGACAATGCAAAACTTCAGGCTGTGGCAGGAATCATTCGGGGCGGTTTCGGTCTCGATACTGGGGGGAAGACACTTGTGCTGGACGGAAATTCAGGAATCATCAGAGATCCTGATCTGGTACCGAAGTCTCAGGTGTACCGACTTTGGGAAAAACTGACTTCAGTCATCAAAAAGATGGTGCTGACAGACAAAGTGCTGATCCAGCTTCAGAACAAGGATGAGCTTACACTGACTATACCTGCCTCCTCCCTCGGCGAAGGAAAAATCAGACTGCCTGAGGAGACAGAAGAGCTTTTCAAAAAACTCTCTGATACCGATAAGGAAGTGCCTTTGGAAATCACAGTCAGAGTGCAGATCCCCTATCTGGAAAATTCGGACAGAACCGTATTCAAGAACAACTGGGAATACAATGCTCACAGGGCTTCCATCGTGGCAAAATACATCAGCGCGAAATTCGGGATTCCTGAGGAAAGAATATCAGTTCAGGGACTTTCCCAGTTTAAAAAATCCAGGGAGACAATGACTCCTGAAGAAGAAGCACTCGATGAGAGACTCGAGATCATGGTAAGAAAAAAAGAATGATCAGTGCAAGTCTCAAATCCTCCTTAAGTCTCATCCCTGATTTTACTGACAGGGAGAAGGTATTCAGAATTCTCAGAAGAAGAATTGCGGAAGAAGGTTTTTTCAATGTACTGAAGACGGATGATTTTTCTCTGTTCCATGAAAAGCTGAGAGACTTCTCTCTGCAGAGATTCAGTCCCGGACTCCCTGTTGCAGTGATGGCCCAGGTGAACGTGGCAGGAAAAATTCTGCGCACTGTTTCTGATTCAGGAAGTCAGGAAGCGGAAAGAATTCTTAATGATATTATACTGGGAAATATCTCAGCATCCATGGGAATTTCCGAAAAGGGCTGGAAGGGAAGAACTTCCAATCTGAAGACAGTGATCCGTTTCTCCGAAAACTTTGGGATCATTGACGGCGAAAAATCCTTTTTTACAAACGGTGCCAATTCAGAACTCCTGATCATCCTGTGTTTTGATTCCGACAGAAACTGTTTTGCGGCTGCAGTGGAAAAAGAGACAGAAGGACTGAAGACTGAAAATTTCTCTCTGGATTTTGCGGCAGAGGCCAC
>DAORDI010000180.1:0-11504 GCA_035345895.1 Leptospiraceae bacterium | reverse complement strand
CTTTTCTATTTCGGCTTCCCTGCCAATCTGACCTATGTAGTCGGTCCTAGAATCAAACCGTATGAAATGCTTCCCAAACCTCTTGAAAAGATCAGAAAACCGGAGCTCCGTGAACTCAGAGATGAGGTGCAGAGACAGTTTCAGGTTTTTCTGGATGATTCTGTGGAAAAATACGGTAAAGATCCTTATGACGGAATGGAGTATCTGAAGACGAATCTGAAAAATCTGAATAAGGTTCCGTATATATCCCCTTCAGGCTGGCCTGTGCTTTTTGCTGAATTTGAGAGAAGATATAAAAAGGAAGGCAATAAAATGGAACTTCCGATAGGATTCTTCGACTATATCAAGGCAGCGTTCAAAAATCCGATGGCAGCATCCTTTTATCTTCCCATCCTCGGACTGATCCCTATTCTGATGAAAGGGTACAAAGGAAATCATCTGGATGATCTGAAGAAAAAACACGAACACTGAGAATGATTTGACTAGTGTAAATAAAATTATACTGTCATTATTATTTTTTCTGTCTGTTTCTGCAACGATGAGAAGAACAGAAAGGGGATTGTATTCAGAATACAGGATACTGCATATAATCCTTCCTCCGTCCATTGTACAAATCCCGCCTCCTGCAAGGTTTTGGCTTTAAGTGCAAAAGACTGCGGAACTTATTCTAAAACTTACATAGCTCACCTTACGCAAATACGATATGCTGCCTAGAAGCGGTAATTTTTAGAAAACATTAGAAAAATCTAATGGATCAGTAAAAACGGGAGTTTGAGGGCGGTCAGCCCTCAAGCCGCCGGCAGGCGTTCCTACCAAAAACGCCCCACCTGCGTAAGGTGAGTTACATAGTATATTCTGCGGAATCAGCGAATGAGATGGATCTCAGCCAGTGCATCTTATTATGAAAGAATCATCGCAAAGTGTGCCCGTCCTGAATATACTTTCAGCTGTTCCAGTCTGACGAGTCCGCCTGCAGTGAGATGGATCTCAGGAATATGCAGGTGATTTCTCAGAAGACACTTATCTGAACCATTTTCTGGGGAAATGTCAGTTTTTCCGAATGAAAAACTGTGCTGATTCCGTTTCTGACTGCGGCAGACATATCCATCAGAATGTCCTGCTCGCCGAACTGCTTTCGGAGTGAGATGTAAATCTCAAGTTCATCCTTGCCTATATTCAGTATGTTTTCTGTAAGTGTCTTCAGGTTTTCCCAGACCTCATCTTCATTTTTTCTGGTATTGTAAAGCTGAAGCAGATGAAGCGCAGATAATGATGTTATATATATATAAGAATTGGATTTGATTTCCTTTTCAACAGCCTTGCCGAGTATATCTTTTTTTTTCTTATTGTAGAGAAGATCCTGAATGAACAGACTGCTGAGAAGGATTTTTCTCAAGCAATAAGTCCTCTTTTCCTGAAATCCGCAGCAACCGCTTCCAGATCTGCAGGAGAATCCACACTCAGGCCTGCATGATCTGTGATGAATACGCCGATGGAACTCCCGTTTTCCAGTGCACGGAGCTGTTCAAGTGATTCCGATTTTTCGAGGGAACTTTCCGGAAGGCTGGAGTAGTTCAATAGAAATTCCTTTTCATAACAGTAGATCCCCAAATGTCTGTAGACAGGAACTTCTTCCTTGAAATTGGAAGGTATGAGTGATCTGGAAAAATACAGTGCCTTTCCCTGCTTTGTGAAAGCGACTTTTACCCTGTTCGGATCACTCAGTTCATTTTTGTCCCAAATTCTGCAGCAGGCTGTGCTCATTTCCCAGTCTCTGTGCCTGAGTTTCAGTTCAGTCACTCCGTCAATGAGGCCGACATCTATTCCAGGCTCATCACCCTGTATGTTTACAATAATATCATAATCTTTATAGTCATTTTTACTGATTACCTCAAGGATTCTGTCCGTTCCGGTAGGATGTGAATTCGAGGTCATTACGACATTTCCCTTGAATGAACGGACAGCTTCTGCAATTCTTTCATCATCCGTGGCCACGACAAGCAGATCAGTTTTTCTGGATGCGAAGGAATGAAGATATGTCCATTCGATCATTGTTCTTGTGCCGATTTTTGCGAGAGGTTTCCCTGGAAATCTTGTGCTTCCGAAACGTGCAGGAATCACGCCCAATACTTTGGATTTCAAATCTTATCCGCCTTTGCTCATCAGGAATTTTTCGAGGAATTCAGTGATATCAGTGATGTTTCTTGTCACCATATGCTTCAGTTCAGGAGGAATATTCTGGGACTTGACTACACGGTAATAGTTTAAGGCATTCTTAAGCATCTTGCGTCTTGCAAATTCCTGGGCTTTCACAAGCATAGGTTTGTATTTATAATATGAATATTCCATTAAGCTGTAATTTTTGGAAAGCTTGAATGAATGAGGTATTTTAGTGAAATCATATGTAAGCGTGAGAAAAGGAGCATCATCCACTTCAGGCGGCTTCAGTTCCAGAATACCATGAATCATTTTTTCCGGTTCCGGTTCCTTAATCTCAGGAATGTCAATCGTATCCATCTCAGGAGCGTCGATTTCTTCCGGTCCGCCCCCGTCAATGATGTTGATTTCAGGTGCTGTGATTTCTTCCGGCTGTTCCCCGTCCAGTTCCGGCGGCCTGCTGCCCTTGATATAGTCTACCGGCTCAGGGAGCTCAATTCTGAAAAGAGAATGAATCTTTTCATCCCTTGTTGTAGGGTAAAGGATGGTTCCTGCCGTCAGCTTGGCAAGTTCCTCGTCCTCTTTCTTCTTAAGTTCAACCGACTGTTCTTCCGAAAGGCTTGGAGTATCTGTGGAAACCAGGCGTTTCGGTGCTTCGTCAAAACCTTCATATTTAAGAGTGACTGGATCAGGAAGATTGATCTTGATCAGATCAACCCTGCTCCCAGGATAACGGATGTACTCTTCATTTGCGGGAGGCGGGAGCTGTTCTGCAGGAGGAAGTTCTACATTTGGAATCTTTTCATCCGGAATATTCTGAGAGATATCGTTCTGATCCTGGTAGTCCGGTCTTCTTGTATTGATCGGCCTAGGGAGTCCAAGAGGCAGTATGTCAGGATATTCGCTCAGATAATCAGATAGAGGGAGTCCCAGATCCATAGCTGTATATTCTGCAGAAGATGCAATTTCCCCTCTTAAAAAACCGGAAAGGATATCAGGATTTGCATCCAGTTCCGCTTTCAGCTGCATATTCTTCAGATATTGAACTGCCTTCCAGCGGTTCAGGAACTTGCTTCTCTCATTTACAAGATTGCTTTTCCTTCTCTCCTTGCCTGACCTTCTGTCATTAGGAACTTTCTTTCTGGACTTTCTTCTGTCTTCACCTGATCTCCTGTCTCTTAAAGGAAGATTGGAATAACGCTCCCAGTCCGGGGAATGATACAGATTAGTCAGAAGTTCTGCTGCTGTCGGGATTCTCGGCTGAATGTCTTCCGGTCTACCGGGTGTCCAGTCTGAATTTGGAAGATTTGCAGAAGGGGTTTGTCCTTCCTGCAGCTGACCGTCTCCTCCCTGAAACGGACTTGTAGTAACTGTTTCGGTTCCTGCAGAAGATTCATTCTGAGGGAAGTTTCCACCTCCGCCAGTCGTGGTTCCCCCTCCAATATTGAGGTTGAACCCGGTTGTCCCTCCCCCGCCAGTGGTAGGAACTGCTCCAGTATTCTGAGAAGATCCGCCGCCGTTGGCAGGAACTACTCCTAAATTCTGTGCCGACCCATCACCTCCCCCTGTAGGAAACCCTCCAGTATTCTGAGAAGTCCCGCCGCCAGTGGCAGGGACTGCTCCAGCATTCTGTGCAGACCCGTCACCGAGAGGGAGTCCGCCCGTATTCTGAACGAAGCCGCCGCCTGTCTGAGTATTTGCAGTGATGATTTTTGGGATAATCGTGTAGAATTCTTCTTTAGTGACCATTTTTGAGGAATCGGATTCTTCTTTCTTTTTAGATTTTTCCAAATCCTCATCTGTAGGAGGTACTTCTGAAACAATGACGTGGTGGGGTTCTGAACTGGAAATCTCGGATTCCTGCTTTTCAGGAGACATTGTTTCATCTGTTTTTTCGAGCTGATTCAGTCCTTCCTGAAGAGTATCTGCAATTCCGTCTGAAATTTCTTTCAGTGCAGAGTCAAATTCAGATCCTGCAGTTTTTTCCTTTTTGCGGTGATCATCCTTTTTTTCGGGTTCTTTATTGATTTCGAGGATTGCCTGCAGTTCATTAATGATCTGTTTGATTTTTTCTCTGGAATCGCCTCTGAATCTGGAAATAATTCTATTGTATATTTCCATCCCGCTTTTGAGTTTACCTTTTTTCAGCATAGACTCAGCGTTCTGGAGAGGTTTTTTGTGAACTAAATGTCCTCTGTTGCTTCCTAATATTTCTTCTACAGTAAACGGAGGCGTGTAAGGCGGTCCGTGATTCCCGTGACCGTTTGTATGGCCGTTTCCGTTTCCTCCATAAATATCGGCGGGGATGTTCTGGCTGTTTTTTTCTTCCTTTTCTTCCAAACCGTTACTCCTGCATCCCTGCGTTTATCCTGTAGTATTCGAGAGCCTAAAAAGAGCCGTCTCGAAAAATCCCTATTAGTATTATCGGACACTCTCATTCTGTCAAGAATTCCGGAAAAAGTTTTTTTACACTGCAGGTTCCCGCTCCTCATATCGGGGCATTCCAAATCCTGGGAGCAGGTTTAACGATGTTGGCTTCCGCTTAGTCTTCGTCCCATAGTTCAGAGCAGTCAGTCCAGGTCCTGTTTGTGAGCAGGGAGAGTTATCTAAATGGAGCTCGCAGAAAAAGCGACTACACCCAATTTAATTACGAATGACCTCTTCCTGCCTCATAAAAAAATAGCAGTATGAAAGAAATGAACAGCCTGATTTCAGTGATGGAAACTCTCAGAAGCGAGAACGGATGCAATTGGGATAAAAAGCAGACACATGAGTCTTTGATTCCCTACATACTGGAAGAGTCTTACGAAGTCATTGATGCCATTCAGAAAAAGGACAAGGATCATCTGAAGGAAGAGCTGGGTGATGTACTTTTTCAGGTTGTATTTCATTCCCAGATAGCAAAGGAAGAGAATCTGTTCCGTTTCGAAGATGTGGCGGAAGCCGTTGCCGAGAAGCTGATCCGAAGACATCCTCATGTTTTCGGTGAGTCAAAGGATCTCAGTCCTGAGCAAGTGGAAGCAAACTGGCAGGTACTGAAAGCAAAAGAGAAAGCAGAAATAAAAAAAGGTCTTCTTTCAGAAATAAAAGACAGCTACGGCGGATTCCTGAAGGCAGAGAAAATTCAGAAAAAAGCAGCAGAAGTCGGATTTGACTGGACTGACGTCCAGGATGTCATTGATAAAGTGGAAGAGGAACTGAAAGAAATTTCAGCAGAAATCACTGCAGCAGAAAAAAATGAGAAAAAAATCGAAGAGGAACTGGGGGATCTGCTTTTTGCTGTTGTAAATCTTTCCCGATTTATTAAGGTTAATCCGGAAAAGGCGCTTCTTTCTGCCTGTGATAAATTCAGAAAACGTTTCGAATTTATTGAACTGAAAGCAGGCGAATCGAATCAGAGACTGGAAGAAATGAGTCTTTCCGAAATGGAGGAACTGTGGCAGAAAGCAAAAAAGAACGTCTGAAGATTGAAGAGGAAGATTTTCTTATTCTTGAGAATATGTCCGGTGAGCTTGCTCAGATTTTAAAGGAAAGATATGATCTTAAGGTGAAAGATGAGTCGGCCTGGCCCAAGCGTTATTCCTACAGTCATTCCGGTCTGGATCTTGAATTCATTTTCTCTTCCATGGGTTCGTTTACTGTCCGTCCTGAAATAAGCGAGAGATACAAAAAAAATCCTCCCCCGATTTTTTATATAAGTGTGGGAAAATATTTAGATGCTTTTATATGGGAAGATATTAATTTTACGGAGGTTCCGTTTGACCGAATTCCTGAAAGCTTGGAAGAATCTTTAAAAAACTATGCAGAATATTCTGCATAGTCGCTGAAGGATTATTCTTTTCATTATATCTAAAAAAAACCGTTGACTAAATTGCTCATTCTGCTATTTGTACTCCGCAATCATGAATTCTCAGCTTATTGTTCCGGAAGATATATATTCAGATTTTTTATCTGAAAGGCAGTTTTCTGTACAATATTTGAGTTTTGATTTTAACAGCCTTCAGGATATCTTTGAAATAGGAGAAAACATTCTGAAGCAGATTTCCAAGCCGGAATATTCTGAATTTCTGAAGACAGCAATGAAAGAGCTGATGCAGAATTCCATCAAGGCAACTTTGAAGAGACTTCATTTTGAGCAGAAAGGACTGGATATGCGCACAGAATATTCGGCCGGGATGCAGAGTTTTCAGGAGTTTCTGAATTCAGCCAGGCTGAAGGATCTTCCTTCTGAGCTTCAATTTTCCTGCCAGATCAGTTTTCAGAAGATTGGAAATACTCTGTTTATCAGGGTCCTCAATTTCGGCACTCTTCTTCCTCAGGAAATCAGAAGCATAGAAGCGATGCTTGACAGAGGCAGAAGAAACAATTCCGTTGCAGATCTGCTCGAAGATGAAAGCAGACTCAAGGAAGGCGGAGGCTTAGGACTCAGCATGATTATAGTTATAGGAAAATCGCTTCATTTTTCCGGTGATTTTTTATCTTATAAATCTGATTCGGGATTGACCGAGTTTTGCTTAAAAATACCTGTATAGATTAAGGAGTGGATATGGAGTTTACAAAAAAAGATCACGGTGCTCATAAAATTTTCGAACTGAAGGGAAGTCTAGATATTTATTCAGCATCTAAAATGAAAAAAGAAATCAATGCAATTATCGATGAAGATGAAATTGAATCTTTAATACTGGATATGTCTCAGGTAACTCATATGGATTCGTCCGGAATTGCTCTGATTGCCAACCTGCAGAAAAAAATGAAAACAGCGGGAAGCAAGTTTGCACTTTTAAAAGTTACTAATGATATTATGGCTGTATTGAGACTGTCTTCTCTTGACAATTTCTTTACAATATACGGTTCTGAGGCAGATATAAAATAAAAATACATCGGCTGGTCGTTGACTGGTTCGTGAAAATTTCGGGGGCCGTTCATTTTTTAATGGCCGCCGCCGCCATGCCCTCCTGATCCGCTTCCGCTTGATCCACTTCCACTGCTGGAGCTTCCACTGGATCGACTGCTTGATGAGCTGGTGGTTCTTGTTCCGCTTGAACTGCTTCTGGAATAGCAGGAACTGCTGCAGGTTTCAGTAATCAGTGAGCAGACTACTGCCTCTCCTCCTGTCAGATTTTGGTCTGACAGAGCAAGGAAGCAGATATTTCTCTGGTTTGTGCAGGACCTTTTGCAGGAGGCAACAGAGTCGTCACCACAGTTGAAAATTCCTGCAAAAGCAATAAAAAGCAGTAAAAATAGTATCTTTTTCATTTTCTCACACCTGCCTTTATCAGAAGTTCTCGGATGTCTTTTTCTTCCTCTCTGGTTGTCTCACTCATTGCAGTATGGCCCTGAAGAGTTTTTTTGTAAGGATCAGCACCGCTGTCCAGAAGCAGTTTTACAATGTCAGTATTTCTATTGTAGCAGGCATACATCAGCGCGGTATGACCGTCTCTGGTGACTGCATTTACATCGGCCTTTCTTTCAATCAGCCATCTTGCGATTTCCAGTTCGCCTTCTCTGGCCGCCACCATCAGAGGAGTATATTTTCTCTGAAAGGAATCTCTTTCATTGATACTGGCTCCTCTCTGAATGGAGTTCTGCAGGGCAAAAAGATCACCTCTGTAAACCACATCCGCTGCATTTTCTCTGTAGGAACTCCTATTGTAGTCTGGAGTAAGGCAGGCACCTGAGAAGAATCCCAGAAGAAGGATCAGTCTTGTGTATTTCATACGTATCTCCTTTTTTGGCTTTCTTTCTGCAGAAAGCTTATAACCAGAGTATAGGCCGGAAAAAAGAAGCTGTCTATAGGTAAACGAAGCATTTAGGGAGATTATGTACGTTCATAGTGGGATTTACCCAAGCCGGAAAAAGTCAAGAGATATCTACAAGAAGTCAAAAAACTTATTTGACAAATTCATGGTTATGAATAATTGTACGAATTAGTTTTTAGGACAAATTCAAATAATAGCAAAAGGAAGCTTAGATGAGAGTCAAATTCGTGGCTTATGAGTTATGTTTTATCATACCTTTTTTCTCGGGAATAATGTTTTGCATTTCCAAAAAGGATGATAGCACAAAGAAGCTTCTGATCGGTTCAACCGCATTAAATACGAGCAGGAGCAGTTCTGTGACAGATACAGCCACAGTTACAACGGCACTTTCTTCGTCTGCTCCATCTGCACTTAGTTTTAGCGGCAGTCCATTCAGTTTTCTTCAGGGGGCTGCTATCACAACCATCACTCCTACAGTGGCAGGAACCATAACCAGTTGTACTTCCAGCCCAAGCCTTCCCTCTGGACTCATTATAAACAGTACGACTTGCGCAATCAGTGGAATGCCCACAACGGCTCAGGCTTCAGCAAATTATACTATTTCTGCCGGTAATTCTGCTGGAAATAAAACTGCTTCCATCGGCATTTTAATTACATCCAATGGATCCTCCTGGACAGCGCGAACCCTGCCAAGTTCTTCCGGTTGGACTTCAGTTACCTACGGAAACGGTATTTTTGTTACGGTAAGTACGTCCACAGCAGCCGCCAGTTCAACAGACGGGATTACCTGGACAGCGCGAACCCTGCCAAGTTCTTCCAATTGGTCTTCAGTTACCTACGGGAATGGTGTTTTTGTTACTCTAGCTAACAGTAGTTCAACAGCAGCCGCCAGTTCAACAGACGGGATTACTTGGACAGCGCGAACCCTGCCAAGTTCTTCCAATTGGTCTTCAGTCGCCTACGGGAATGGTGTCTTTGTTGCCGTATCAGCGGGCAGCACAGCTGCTGCCAGTTCAACAGACGGAATCACTTGGACAGCGCGAACCCTGCCAAGTTCTCAACCATGGACTTCTGTCACTTACGGGAATGGTGTCTTTGTTGCTATTTCTGATGGATCATCAGCCGCTGCAAGTTCAACAGATGGAATCACTTGGGTAGCAAGAACAATGCCAAGTTCTTCCAATTGGACTTCTGTCACTTACGGGAATGGTGTCTTTGCAGCTGTATCAGCGAGCGGATCAACAGCCGCCAGTTCAGCTGATGGAATTAACTGGACAGCAAGAACAATGCCAAGTTCTTCTCTGTGGAATTCAGTCATGTATGGGAACGGTGTTTTTGTGGCTGTAGCAGGCGGACCTTCAGCATCAGCCGCCAGTTCTCCCTGATCAGATACAGTTTGTGTGATGTAAGATGTGCCCTGTGACCGTGATGCAGAGCACAATCAGGAAGAATAAATCTTAAGGCATTGACAGCAAGCCGCCTGTGAAAATCGTCCAATCTCATGAACCTTGTTCGGATAATGTCTTTACATTATTCATAGTCCTGAAACATCATACAGTCTATAGGTGAGTCCGGCATTTACGGAATCCCTTTACTAGGCTGGTGGAAACTCCCTAAGGAACTTGAATGAAACTGTGGCTGCAGCAGAAAAAAAGATTTTATTTTTCAGCAATTTACGTAATTCTTACAATCTCACTGATTGCGGAGGAGATTGTAACCTTTCGTCTGAATGAAAATCTGGCAAGGCCCTCCGATTTTTTCTTTTCTGTTCTGGAAGTTCTTCTGGGAATATTTTCCATTGTAGGTGTAATTCTGATCTTCCGGGAAATCAGAGAGAATAATCAGAATATTGCTTCGGCCAGAGAAGCAATTGACTCGCTGAAGACTCAGAATAAGCGCCTTTCAGATTTTAATAAAAAGTTTCTGGAATTCCGTGCTGTCTCAGTTCAGGGATTGGGGTTTGAGTGAGGCTGAGAAGGAAATTGCAGCGATGCTTCTGCGGGGGCTTTCCAATCAGCAGATTGCTGCGATTCGAGGCAAAAGCCTGAAGACAATAGAGAATCAGACATTTTCCATTTATCAAAAATCCGGAACAACGGGCAAACTGGAGTTTATTGCTTACTTTCTGAATCCGCTTCTTCCAGAAGAAGATTGAGGGATTTAAGACACCTGATTATCTCGCACTTCTGAAACGAATTTTTCCGGATCTGAAAGTCTATCTGCGAAATGGATGTCTGATATCTGTCCAAAATGACAGTTTCAGGATACGGAAAATTCCGTTATGAGCAGGATTTGCAGTTTGAAAGCTTCGGAGTTCTGTCGGGGCGCTGTGTGCCCTTAGAGGGGCCTCTTTTCCAAAAAGAATCTGATCTGAAAAGCCATCATTAAACAATATATCAAAATACTAAGGAATTATATGAAAAATACAATCCTGCTCCTCCTGTCTTTACTGCTGTTCTGTTCTTCTCCGCAAGGAAGTCATTGAACCTGAGGGATTGATTCTCCGTGATAAACCGACAATGCAGGGCAGGCAGCTTGCACTAATGAAAGAAAAGGAAGAAGTCCTTGTACAGAGAGATGACGGGCCGGAAGAAACTCTCTTCGGAAGAAAGTCCAGATGGTTTGAAGTGAAATACAAGGGAATTCAGGGTTATGCATTCGGTGGGTTTCTGGAATTCACCGGGAAGCAGAATTCAGTAACAAAAAAAACGGATGTTCAAAAAGAGCTTCCCAAAACGATCACAAATTCCATCGGAATGGAATTCGTGCTGATTCCCGCAGGGGAGTTTCTGATGGGTTGCAGCGACGGAGACTCTGAGTGTTATGAAAATGAAAAACCGCAACACAAGGTAAAGATCACAAAACCGTTTTATATGGGCAAGTATGAAGTGACTCAGGGACAGTGGAAGAAAGTGATGGGAAAAAATCCAAGTCGTTTTAAAAACTGTGGAGCAGATTGTCCAGTGGAAACTGTGAGCTGGAATGATACACAGACATTTATCGAAAAACTCTGTTCCCAGGAAAGAACTTTTCTCGAGATCATTACATTCCAGAAATGCAAATACCGACTTCCTACGGAAGCGGAGTGGGAATACGCTGCTCGTGCAGGTACAAACACGATATGGTATGGGAATTTAGATGAGATTGCCTGGTATGATAAAAACAGCGGAAACACAACGCATCCAGTGGGAAAGAAAAGACCGAATGCATTTGGGCTTTACGATATGCTGGGCAATGTAGAAGAGTGGGTGGAAGACTGGTTTAGTGAAGACTATTACAAAAGTTCACCTGAGTTCGATCCAAAAGGTAAATATTACTGGACGCGTCGCGGGTTCCGTGGCGGGTGTTGGCTCTATACCGCGAGGTTTGTCCGTTCTTCGTCTCGCAACTATTCGCCCCCTGAGCTCAGGCACTTCAATGTTGGCTTCCGCTTGGTTCTTTCTCCTTAAGGTTCAGAGTGTCTGTGAATGGTTCTGTATCGCGCTCCTCCCTCAGGATTAGTCGGTGGTTCGATACGCAAACTAGGAAGCTGCCGCAAACTAGGAAGCTGCCGCAAACTAGGAAGCTGCCGCAAACTAGGAAGCTGCT
>DAORDI010000179.1:0-11507 GCA_035345895.1 Leptospiraceae bacterium | reverse complement strand
AAAAGAATATTTCCGCTTTTTTCAGAATATAAATTCAGTATCTGGAATATGAATCTGGATACTGATTACAAATGCGAGGCTTTTACGGATGCGAGCCATATGGCATCTGAATGTTTTCCTGCGTATACTGATTTTATATTTGAAAATCTGAAAAAAGAAACAGAGAAGCAGTGAGGGGATTTGTGTAATAGCATATTTTTGCGTGTTTCATCACCGCTGCTCGGTGACCGCCGTGAAGCCTTCTTCTAAATAAGCTTTTACACAGTCCCCCCAAAGCTGCTCCATAACTGTTTTTTCAGTTCGAACGCAAGCTTTACAGTAAATGACAGTGAGTCTTTAATCTTCCAGGACAGATATATCATAAGGGCGAAGTCCCACATCGATCGGGACTGGTGTGAGTTTCTGATCTGAACTGTCTGTATTGTATACAGTCACGCCAGGCTTTGAAAAACTGGAATCTCCTATATAAAGTTTTCCTGACTTTGAAAGAGCCATTCCGCCTATGTTTCCTGCACTGGATGGAAAATAGAGAAGGATGGATGATTTTGTTCCGTTTTCCGGATTGAATCGGACAATGAATTTGTTGAATGAGGAATCCAGTACATAAGCATAGCCGACTGTCTGTGATTTTATTACAAAGTCCATAATGTCTCCTCCTGCGGTCTGTTCTGAAAGAAGAAAACTCTGTCTGAATGTTTTTGTATTCAGGCTGAATGCACCGATTCCTCCGTCCAGTCTGCTCTGAAATCCAAGTCTTCCCGGCATATTGATGATAATATGAGGTTCCCCGAAGATGTCAGCTATCTTCATTTTACCCAGAGGGTTCGGTGCAGGAGTCGTATAGACCGCTTTGACTGCATCCGTATTGATATCCATTTCCAGAAGATACGAAGAGGATGCCGGAGTGGGAAATCCGGAAAGATCATTCCTGTCCAGCCGCTGCAGAATCAGATAGGCACTGCTTCCATACTGAATCATCGTATGCATTTCCGGTTTTCCGTCAGGAGCTCCTCCCGAACTGAAGCTTTCAGAATAGTTTCCAAGATAAATCCTTTTGGAAATAAAACCTGTTCCCAGATCCACAGTCAGCAGGTCAGTGCTTCCATATAAGGGCACATATGCTTTTGAATCGGAGACCGCAAGGATATCCTGAGGATTTGTTCCCGCTCCTACTGAGAATTCTTTTTCTGCCAGAAATCCCAGATCCCTGTTGAGTATGAGTATGCTGTCTCTGTTCAGTCTGTTGACTATATAAACCTTTCTTTTGAAATATCTGAACACGGCATCTGAATGAACCGAAGCATAGGAAGGACTTGCCGCAAGAAGATCAGCATTCACTGCAGTGAATCTTCCGCCCGCCCCGAAATCAGAACTGATGACTCCTGCAAGTTCTGATGTGCCTCCTCCGGACAGAAGGAATGAATACAGCGGAGGCCGTTTAATGTCTGAACAGAAACTGAAAAAAAACAGAATGAGCATTGTTCTCACAGATACAGTTCAGGCGATGCAGTTTTTTACGACACAATAAAAAGAGAGGATTTGCCGATATTTTTATAGGCGGATCTGAGATTTCGGTCTGCTCTCGGGATATTTGAATGAATAGAATTTTGAAAAAACTGAATATCGGTGCGGTGCTGTTTCTGATTTTATGTCAGACCCTTTTCGCAAACCCCTTTCCTAAAAAGTCTGCATATCTCGAAAAAGTTTTCACATCCACTGACGGACTTTCTCACAATATTGTCAGCAGTATTGTTCAGGATAAAAAGGGGTATCTCTGGATAGGGACTTACGGAGGTTTGAACAGATACGACGGATTTGAATTCAGAAATTTCAATATGAGAGACGGACTTGCGTTCGATGCAATCCGTTCACTGGCTGCAACTGATGACGGTGCTCTCTGGATAGGGACGGAAAAAGGTCTGAACAGATTCAAGGATGAAAAGTTTGAGCTTTTTACCGTAGAGCAGTCAGGAAAGGGACTTGCAGGAAATGATATCAGTGCTGTCAGGGCCGATGCAAAAGGAAATCTTTTTGTAGGGACTATTACAGGACTTTCTGTATACAGAAACGGCAAGTTCGAACGAATCTCTCTCCTGGAAAATGATTCTGAAACTGTTCAGGTGAATTTCATTCATACAGATGCAAAGGGGCTGACCTGGGTCGGCACAAAGAAACATGGACTGTTCATTCTGCAGGAAGACAGGATACTCAAGCAGCTGAAAATTCCTCAGCCGAATGAAGGAGCAAATTCAAAATCTGAATCGGCCGAACTGATTTCTGCGGACAGTGATTCAAATGAAACGGCACTTATTGTATCTACTAAGGACAAGGGTGTTTTCATTGTGATCTACAATAACTTTGAAGCAGTCCCGCTGACTGAATATGACGGCGGAAAATTTTATTCGGAAGACATGAACGGAATGATTATCTGCAAGAATCCGAAAGACAGAAAAATCAGCTTCATGTCTCAGAAAAAAAAATCATTCATTTTTGAGGACAGCAGGTACAAGGTGCTGGAAGAAAAAAATCTTCAAGCCTGTTTTGTCGACCGTGAAGGAACTTTCTGGATAGGCACATACGGGCTTGGACTGGTCAAACACTACAGGCCCAGGGCAATCGGCATCACAAAGGAAGACGGTCTGAAAGACCTGAGCATCCGTTTCATATTCAAGGACTCAAAGGAAAGACTCTGGCTTGGAACACAGAACAATATCACACAGTTTGCACAGAACAGTGTCCCGGATGAAAAACCTTTTGCTGTCCGTAAAATTTACGAAAATGATTCGAACGGAAATCCGATCAGCAAAGTCAGATGGATTTTAGAGGATAAAAAGGGCCGAGTCTGGTTTGGTACTGATGACAGGCTTCTTTTCTTTCAGAACGGTAATCTTATGCCTGCTGAACTGAAGGATATTAAAAAAATCAGCATATACTCAATGTGCGAGTATATGGGAAGAATCTATATTGCAACAAAGGACAAGAAACTCTATTCATTCGATCCGGATACTATGGCCTTTTACAGGCATCCTTTTCCCGGCGATATGAAACTTGGAGTCATCTGGAAACTTACTAAGGATCATGAAAGTAAAGTTCTTTATATTCAAGGATCAGATGCTGTCTGGAAATACAGCATGGATTCTGAAGGGAATGACAGTTTCCAGCTTTTCATCAGCAAGGATATGCACAAGATGTACAAGATTCAGAATTTTGAAATCTACTCTGAACAGGACTATATTCTTTCTGATGATTCTGTAATTATCAGAAGCAGGGACAAGGATATTCCGGCTGTAATCGGCACTGATCAGGGACTTCCCTCGGATCAGGTGGTAAGCATTGCCAGAACTGAAAAGGGAGATATCTGGATCGGCACAAGCAGGGGAGTCGTGCGGTATGCGGACGGAAGGATTGTAAGCGTATATAACAAGGCGGACGGGCTTGTCGGAGATTTCTCTCATTTCAATTCCATCTTTGCCGACAGTCGGCATGTCCTCGTGGGCACAAGCGAGGGCCTCTCTGTAATTGATCTTTCTGATCCGCATAAGAACGGCATAAAGCCGGAAAGCGTCTTTACCAAGATTGTAACCTCAGGAAGAAAGCAGATTTTTGAGTTGAACGGCACAGTCACACTCGAACCTGAAGACAGCAGCATTCATCTGTTTGCATCTTCTCTGAGCCTCTCCAATCCTGAAAAAACCAGGTACAGTTTTTCTCTTTCTGAAGATTCGAGAGGAAGTTTTCTCAAGAATAATACAGCATCTTATTATAATTTAAGTCCTGGAAAATACAGATTCTATGTAAGATCAATGAATGATGACGGGGTTTCAAGCGAAACTGCCGGATCTCTCGAAGTGAATGTTCTTCCTGCAGTATGGCAGACAAACTGGTTCAGGGGTCTCTGCGTGATCGTCCTTCTGGCAGTTTTCTATTCCATATACAGGGTCAGGGTGTATCAGATGAGACTGCAGAACATAAGGCTTGAAGGTCTTGTAAGGGACAGAACCAAGGAACTTCAGGCCGAGAAGGAAGTGTCGGAAAATCTGCTTCTGAACATTCTTCCCAAGAGCATTGCGGACAAGCTCAAGGCAGGGGAATCAAAGATTGCGGACAGTTTTCATGAAGTGACCGTTCTTTTCGCGGATATAGTCGGGTTCACCAAGATGTCTCAGACGATCAGTGCAATGGAGCTTGTCAGCAAGCTGAATGATCTTTTCAGTCATTTTGACCGCGCAGTCCTGAGGCTGAATGTGGAAAAGATCAAGACAATAGGGGACTGTTATATGGCGGTCGGCGGTCTTCCCGTAGAAAGGAAGGATCATGCGGAAGTGATGTTGCTTTTTGCTCTGGAGATTCTTGATGAGGTCCGCAGTTTTAATGAAAAATACAATATGAATCTTTCAGTCAGAATCGGCCTGAATACAGGCGAAGTCGTTGCAGGCGTAATCGGGGAACATAAGTTTATTTATGATCTATGGGGTGATGCTGTCAATACTGCAAGCCGAATGGAATCGAGCGGTGTTCCTGGACGCATCCATGTTTCCGAGGCTACCTATCTTAGGCTCTGCGACAAGTATTCATTTACGAGCAGAGGGGATATAGAAGTCAAAGGAAAGGGGAAAATGAGAACTTATCTTCTGAACTGATTTTTTCACTGGCAGCGTGTAAAGGCTAAATTTTACAGCGAAGGGCGAGAAGCACGAAGGGACGAATACTGTGTTGAATTAATTTCCGGAACAGAGGAGTAAATTCAGCACAGCGGATGATCACATTAGAACTATCTGCTGTGCAGTCCGCGCGATTTGCCGGGACTGTCCAAGTATGCAAAAAACAGAGTTTTTGCACAGTATCTGACCATAAAATCGCAGTCTTGCTGAATGTAAACCAAGGCAGGGATTTCAGCTGCTTCAAAGTTTTGGAAAAATTACAGTCATCCTCTCTGCGATACTCAAGCCGTCGGCAGGCGTTCCTTGCGGATGCCGCTGATGCAAGGTAAGTGATTAATTAAGGGATATACTTGACATTTCGATGCAGAAGTCCATTTTGAAATTATGGCTGATGAACTGATCGATATTATTGATGAAAATGACAATCTGACCGGATTGCAGAAAATGAAGTCTGAGGCTCATCGGAACGGGCTCTGGCACCGTGCAGCGCATATATGGATTTACAGTTCAAAAGGAGAGATCCTGCTCCAGTTCCGTGCATCTGAAAAGCCCTTCTTTCCGGATAAATGGGACATATCTGCCGCCGGTCATATCGGTGCAGGAGAGGAACCACTTGTTTCAGGTCTAAGGGAACTGGAGGAAGAACTGGGAATTAAGGCCCGTCCGGAGGATCTGGATTTTTTCGGTACACGGAAGGCATCTGCCGTGTATAATGATATTATCAATAAAGAATATTATTATGTATATTTCATGAAATTTGACGGAGATATCAGTTCCTTGAGTCTTCAGAAGGAAGAGGTGGGAGAAGTCAGATTCTTTCTGCCGGAGGATCTTCTGCTCAGACTGAACAGAGAACCTGAAAAATTTGTGCCGCACGGATCTTACTGGAATGATGCACTGAATGAAATACGGAAAAGGACAGCAGCTGATGAAAAACCAAAGCAGTGAAGAAAGCAGCATTGTTCTGCATCTTCCAAGTCCGTCCTGTTCTGAAGGGAACAGCGAGGCGAATTGCAGTGATGATGCAGGAATGGGAATACAGGTATTACTCTTTCAATTCCAGGTGGAGTCAGGGCGAGGAAATTAGTTCAAAGAGAGACGGATCCGGGAATGAATTCTATATACTTTTCAGGGAAAAGAGCTGCTGTGTCAAAGTTATTGATAAGGAAATAAGCAATACAAGGCATATATTAAAGGAGACTGAAAAACTTCAGGGCAGAGAACGCGAGGTTCTTGATTATTTTCTGACCAAGCCTGCATTTGAACCTGTGTGATTATATATCCTTTGTTTTCTGGAACATAGGCGGGGAATGGAAAAATTCGGTTCCGGTCAGACTGAATTTCTGAATATTTTTCGGAGTCCTGAATCAGAATACAAAAAATTTGCACAAGAGTATTTTGGGTTTTTCTTCTTCGAGCCTGGTTCATCATTTCATCTGGGAGTTTGATTACGTGAAGGAAAATCCGTATCATATGTTTGAGGCTTTATTTGAAGGAACTGGTCGTTCCAATTTAGGGGCTCCAATCGGGTTTCTGGCTGGTCTGTTCATTTACTGCAGGATGCTGAAATTGGATTTCTTTCATTTTTCATTTCCTTCTCTCAAGGCCTCTTTTCTTTGGCTTGGGATCGGACGTATCGCCTGTTTCTTGAACGGTGATGCTTATGGAATTCCTACAAGCAGTTTTTTAGGGGTCACATTTTCAGAAGACAGTTCAGACTGGATGTCAGAATGGAAAATACTGAGTTCAGGATACTCATTCAGTCCGAACCCTCTTCCTGAAATTGAAAAAATCTTTACTGCACAGTATGGTCTTCATCTTTCCGATCTGCCGATTCCGGATAAGCTCTCTAATCTTAAAATGACGGGCTATTCGACTCTTGCTGATCTGAACAGCTTCTATAAAAACAGTTCCTGCATTAAGACGCTTGCAGAACAGGGACTTTGGCCATTTCCCACGGTTTATCCAAAGGTACATCCGACTCAGCTCTATGAACTTTTTTCGCTGGTCGGCATATATTTTTTCTTTGAATATTTTTATGGAAAAAGATGGAGGGAAAGTACGATTCCCTTTCTTTACATTATCATTTTCGGAAAGAACCGTTTCTGGATCGAATTTTTTCGCGCAGACAGAAGCCCCGGGTTTTTCGGACTTACGGGAGCACAGATTCTCTGCCTGGGATACACATTGTCCGGAATCTGTATGTATTTTTATTATACAGAAAAATGGAAAAAAAAAGGAATACCTCTGTAAATTTTTTCAGCAGCATACTGCAGTGTCTCTTTTGTCTCATTATAATAAAAGCGGTCAGTCAGCCTTAAAAAATGACTTGCCAGTTTTAAATGATTCCCAAGATCATTTATGAACTGAAGAAGCATTTATGCACAAGATTTTTTGTAAAATCCTGCAATACTTCTAGGCCAAGAGGTTTTTGTAAAATGGACGATTTTGTCAGAAGAGAAGTCAATCAGCTGAATATAAGGATGGAGCTGTTCAGTTATTTCGGAGCTGTTCCTCTCGGTTCCTTCTTTTTGATTCTTGCTCAGAAAATGTACTATCAAAAGTTTTATTATTTTGTTTTTTCCGTTTTTGTTGCTGTTCTTGCGACAATTTTTCTTGTCCCTTTTTTAAGAAAAAAACTGTTTTATCATTTATTCATTCCTCTGATCGAAAAAAAAGATTCAGCTGATGCTGCTCTCCTGAAGGAAAAGATTCTCCGCTTTCCTCATTATTGCGGTCTCATAGTCCAGTTTCAGTGGATCTTAGGTGTTTCAGTAAGCATTGTCATATTTTATTCTCTTGTGCCTTTCAGTTTCTTCGGTCTTTTCACTTACCTGCTTCTGATGGTTTTTCTCTTTCCGATCAACTATATGATTCATTCAACGGTTGCAGACAGTTTTCTCTCCAATATTCTTGTGCTTCCTGATATCAGGGATATACAGGTCAGGAAAGAGAATATAAGAACTGTGACCATTTTTCAGAGGGTCGGTCTTGTAAGTTTCTCCAGTCTTTTTCTGCCAGTCGGTGTGCTCATCTCACTGTATTTTTTTGGAAGTTTTTCGGATGCTGACGATCCCTTTCGAAGTCTGCTGGTCGGCCTTATAGGAGTACAGTCTGTAACGGTCAGCTTCATCTGTTCTTTTCTTCTGGCGAAGATTCTGTCCAGAAATATTGAGAATGTAAAGGCAGCTCTCAGTGAACTGAGGAATGGAAATCTGACTTACAGAATGTCTTCGGTTGACTCAGAAGAACTGGGATTTGCAATGGCAATCGATTTCAATGAGCTTGCAGAAAGATTTTTTTCTGTAATATCCGATATGAAGTCAGCCGCTGCGAAATTAAATTCAATCTCATTGACTTTGGAAAAAAATTCTATGGCTACTGCACAGGAGGCTCTGAAACAGTCGAGTTTTGCCGAGGAGCTTTCTGCGGGAATGGTAGAATTTCAATCCGTCATTGTTCAGACGGAAGAAAATACAGAGGTGCAGAAAAATCTCAGTGAGTCCTGTGCTGAATCACTTTTGAATCTTGACAGGGAAATGAAGTCCAGCATTGTATTGGCCGGTGAATCTTCAGGTCTTTCGGAAAAGACACATCAGTATGCACAGGATGGAGCAGGTCTGGGATTAAGTGCGGAAGCTGCAATCACGGAAATTCTGGAAGAGTCCAGAGCAATTATAGATTATGCACATCTGATTTCTGAAATTGCCGATCAGGTGGGACTGCTTTCCCTGAATGCTTCCATTGAATCTGCAAGAGCAGGGGAATCGGGAAGGGGCTTTAAAGTTGTTGCAGGAGAAATTTCCAAGCTTGGAGAAAGCACAAATGCGAACTCGGAAATGATTTCCAAGAAAGTGGCCGTGCTTTCAAAGAGAATCAAATTCGGATATGAGAAGATTCTGGACGTATCTAAAAAATTCAGCGAAATACAGGAAGCATCTTCCAGAACCAGCCAGTCTATGGAACTGATTTCAGAAAATCTGAGCAGACAGGCGAAAATGCAGGGTCAGGTGAAACAGCTGATTCTGGAACTGAAAGACAGTGCCGGCTCCATTCGAGATTCTGCCAAGGAGCAGAGACTGATCATAGAGGAATCCAATTCAGGTCTGGAAAGACTGACTGAAAGCTCTGAACTTCTTTCTGTATCTGCCGAAAGTCTTCGGGATATTTCAATAGAAATGAAAAAAGACGCGATCCAGCTTTTCAGTCAGATAGAGTTTTTCAGGATATGATTTATTCCAGTCTTCGGAGATAGTATTTTTCTTTACCTTTACGGACAGATCAGTATACTGAGATCCGGGATCTGTGGTGCAGGTCAGGGGGGGATATGTCCGAAATCAGAAGAAATATGATTACAAGGGACTGGGTCATTATGGCGACAGAAAGGGCCAGAAGACCTCATGAATTTATTGACGGAAAAAAACAGAGGGCGGTTCTTCCTCATTACAAGGACAACTGTCCTTTCTGCATCGGCAACGAACATCTGTCAACGAAAGAATATGCAAGGATTGACGGACCGGACGGATGGAAGGTCAGAATCATTGCAAATAAATTTCCTGCACTGTCTCCTGAAGGAAACCGGGTGAGACATACAGAAGGACTGTACCAGACAATTTCCGGAATCGGTGTGCACGATGTGGTAGTGGAAAGTCCTGAACATGATGCTGTTATGGCGTTTATGCCTGAGACGCAGATTCAGAATATTCTCAGATGCTACAGAGAAAGATATCTTCAGATCAGGAAGGACAGGAGGCTTGAAGCGATCGTAATATTCAAGAATTACGGAGAGTCTGCAGGTTCGTCACTTGAACACACTCACTCACAGATTGCTGCAACGCCTGTTGTGCCTCCTCAGTTCAGGGACAGAGTTGAGGAAGCAGTCAGATACTTCGATGATCATGGGGACTGCATTTTCTGCAGAACAATTTTAGATGAAATTTCTACCGGATCAAGAATCATTGCAGAGAATTCCAACTTTATCGCATTCATCCCTTATGCGGCACTCACACCTTTTCATATCTGGGTATTCCCTAGAATCCATAATTCATCCTTTGAAAGCATTTCCGACGATGAGATCGCAGATCTGGCTTCCATTATGAAAAATATTCTTCTCAGGCTTTTTCATGGTTTAGGTGATCCTGATTTCAATTTTACAATTCGGTCTTCTCCTCTTGCTGACAGGGAGACAAGATACTTTCACTGGTATCTTTCTATCATTCCGAAAATGAGCAAGCAGGCAGGATTTGAAATGGGGAGCGGGATGTACATTAACTCTGCAATTCCTGAAGAAAGTGCGGAGTATTTCCGGAATATTGTTCTGCCGGACGCATAATTTACCGATGGAAAATTTTGCTTGCAGTTCTGTCCCTCGGTTTTCAACTTGAGTCTTAGAAGTAGTCAAAATCCCTGCAATGCAGAGAAATGAGGTCATTATGAAACTGAATCAGGAAATTGCACTCTGTTCTCCCAGAAGAACTCCGTTTGCACAAATCGGAAAATCACTTTCACTCTATCCAAGTCATCATTTGGGAAAGATTGTTGCGGAAGACATCCTCGAAAAGACAAAGCTTCCCAAGACGGAAATTGACGGTGTGATCGTAGGTGAGGGCTTTGCAAATGCACCCAATTCTGCAAGGGTCATTATGAATCTGATGGGTCTTCCCGATGAGATTCCTGCACTGACTGTATCCAACAACTGTGTTTCCGGAATGGAAGCAGTGGTCGAGGCTGCAAGAAGAATCGCACTCGGAGAAGGAGATCTTTTTCTCTGCATCGGTGAAGAGTCTCAGACAGCCATGCCTTTCATTGTAAAGGGAGCAAGACTGAACAAGAAGACTGCAACTGTCGACAAGCTGAAAGCTGCACTGCCGGACAGTCTGCCGGAGGGAGTGGAACTCAGAGACACTCTGGAGGATGGGCTGGGCGACGGAGAGACGAGCTACGGGATGCAGGTGACTGCAGAAATTCTGTCTCAGAACTACGGACTTTCCAGGGAAATCAATGACAAGGTTGCTTTTCAGAGCTTCAAGAGAGCCTATGAAGCTAATGAAAAAGGATTATATAAGGATTATATTATCAGTGTTAAAGATGATGAAGGAAATCCTCTTCAGGCTGATGAGGCTGTCATTCTCAGGAAAGGGCTGGTGGAAAATCCGGGCAGAATGGCAAAAGCAATGCTTCTCTTTGAAAACCCTCAGTTCAAGTTTGAAGAATTCAAGACTAAGTATTCCAAGTATCTGAAAAAATCGCATGGACCTACACTGAGCATCTTCAATGCAAGCCCGCGTTCTGACGGAGCAGCTGGAGTGATTGTATGCACTGTGGAAAAAGCCAAAAAGCTCGGATTGAAAATTGATGCAGTTCTCACAGGCTGGAGAATGAAAGGAGTCGACCCGAATCTGATGGGACTCGGACAGGCACTCTCTACCCTGGGTCTTCTGGAGGATATGAAGCTTACCATGAATGATATAGACCAGATAGAAATTCATGAAGCCTTTGCTGCGACTGCAGTTGCAGCTCTTGAAGAAATCAAGGCTAAGACTGGATTTGACTGGGAAAAGAAATTTGACGAAGGCAAGATCAACGCTTTCGGAGGTTCTATTGCAATAGGGCATCCTTTCGGTGCCACAGGAATCCGACTGATCTCCAATGCTGTAATGGATTTCAGACAGTTTCCTGAAACAGACAGGGTTCTTCTCACTGCCTGCGCTCACGGCGGAGTGGCCGGTTCTCTGATGATAGAAAGGTACAAGGGCTGATTTGATCCCGGTAATTTCGGGGCCGCATAGGCTCCGAAACTCATAGACCGTGAAGGGCTCGCCGTGCAGCAACTGGGTGGCGAGCCCC
>DAORDI010000178.1:0-11564 GCA_035345895.1 Leptospiraceae bacterium | reverse complement strand
AAAACATTAGAAAAATCTAGCAGTTTAACAGTTTGCGATGGATCAGTAAAAACGGGAGTTTGAGGGGGTTAGCCCTCAAGCCGCCGACAGGCGTTCCTGCCAAAAAACGCCCCACCTGCGTAAGGTGAGTTATGTAAGTTTATTTGCAGTGAAGGAAACACCTTGACTCAATAGTCATCTGCTCAGTATCTGATCTTATGACGAAATTTTTCACAGGAATTTTCTTTATCCTTCTTCTTGTGCAGTGCACTACACCCGATATGAAAGTGGATGCAGATGAGCCGGAAAAGGATCTTTTTGAAGATGTTATAAAAAACAATATAAAATCTGTCAGAAAAAAACTGGACTCTGGCAGGAATGTAAATGCAAGACTTCTGAAAAACGGGAACACTCTTCTGCTGGAATCGATCAGAAGGGAAAAACCCGAAATTGTAAGACTGCTTCTGGAAAGAAATGCTGATATTCATCTGGAAGGAACTGAAACAGCACTCATGTTTTCCATTCATCATCCGAAATCAAAGGCCTATCGGCTTCTGATGGGAAAGGGAGCGGATATCAGCAGAAGAAACTACGGTGCTCTCTGTGTCGCAGTCGCTCAGAGTACGGACGAATTTGCGTCGGACCTGATGAAACGTCTGACTGATGCAGGAACCATTCTCGACAGACACTGCGGGGGACTGCTCGGAATCAGAACAAAAAACAGACTGGAGATGATAAGAACACTCGCATCAAAAGGAGCAGACATCAGTTTCAAGTATGCGGGCGGTTATCAGCTCATCCATTCTGCCGCAGCAAAAGGTGATGTTGAACTTCTGAAGTTTCTTATCTCAAAAGGTGCAGACCCGAATGCGAAGGAAAAAACAGACGATACCGACAAAACTCCTCTTTACTATTCATTAAATTTTAAATACAAAGCAGCTGCCGACTTTCTGAGACAGAACAAAGCAGAAGAATACAGAGATTCAGAAGGAAGAACCTTCCTGCATATGGAAGCATCCAGGGCAGCAATGCAGACCAAAGATGTCATTGAGAACATAAAATTCTATGCAGGGGCTGGGATAGACAGGACACTCAAGGACAGAAATAATAAAACAGCATATGATATTCTTTCAGATTATCTGAACGCAGAAAAAGATGCCGGTAAAAAGGAGATATCAAAAGAACAGACAAAATACATTGCAGAACTGACAGCAGTTCTGCCAAAGCTGAAACCTTAGAGTTTCAGCTTCAGTATTTCTGAAGTCCTCAGTCTGCTTCTCTCGCAGAGTTCCGGATTGTGCAGAAAGGATTCACCGTAACTCGGAATCAGTTTCTTCAGTCTCTCCTTCCACTCCGGACTTTCCGTCTTTCTCTTGAAACAGTCCGTCAGAACCTCAAGCATAATTGCAACTGAAGTGGATGCCCCCGGAGAAGCACCGAGCATAGCTGCAAGAGAACCGTCCTTTGCAGCAACTACCTCTGTTCCGAATTCAAGCACACCTCCTTCCTTTTCATCGGACTTGATCACCTGAACCCGTTTGCCTGCCTGAACCAGTTCCCAGTCTTTTGCCTTTGCTCCCGGGAAATATTCTTTCAGTGCCTTGACTCTGTCGCGATGAGACTGAAGAGCCTGACTGATCAGATAACGGGTCAGAGGAAAATTGTGCATTCCGGCGGATATCATAGGAAATATATTTCCAAGCTCCAAAGATTTTGCGAGATCAAAATAAGAACCTCTTTTGAGAAACTTTGTAGTGAACCCTGCGTACGGACCGAAAAGAAGTTCTTTCTTCCCGTTGATAATCCTTGTATCCAGATGAGGAACCGACATAGGAGGGGTACCTACAAGAGCCTTGCCGTACACTTTTGCAAAATGAGCTTCAATCACTTCTTCATTTCTGCACCGGAGCCACTGACCGCTTACAGGAAATCCGCCATATCCTTTGGCTTCAGGAATATCCGACTTTTCGAGAAGAGGCAGAGACCCTCCTCCCGCTCCGATGAATACGAAGTTGGCCTCATGATGCTCCTCTTCTTTCGTCTCCTGATTCACAGCGCTCAGATTCCAGAGTCCACCGGGCTCTCTTTCCAGATCAATGACTTCTTCATTATATTTTACTGATACACCTTCCAGGGAAGCAAGATGCCGGAACATTGCCCTTGTCAGAGCGCCGAAATCCACATCTGTTCCAAGTTTCATCCGAGTTCCTGCTGAAGGAACTTTTGCTGATCTGCCCTTCATCACTATTGGGAGCCATTTTTTCAGAATCGTTCTGTCCTCAGTATACTCCAGTTCGGAAAACAGAGGCTCTTTTTTCAATGCTTCATACCGTTTCTTCAGAAAGGAAACATTCTCTTCTCCCCAGACAAAACTGTAATGAGGAACTGAATGAATAAAATCCTGAGGTCTGATGATATCCTTTTCCGCAAGGGAAGCCCAGAATTCCTTGGACACTTCAAAAGAAGCTGCAATATTCAGTGCTTTTTTAATTTCCACAGAACCGTCCTCATTCAGCGGGGTGTAATTCAGTTCACAGAAAGCAGAATGACCTGTCCCGGCATTGTTCCAGGCATTGGAACTTTCTCTGGCTGCATTGTCCAGTCTTTCGAGTACAGTTATGGTAAGATCAGGTTCCAGTTCTTTCAGAAATATGCCCAGAGTGGCGCTCATAATCCCCGCACCGATCAGAATGACATCCGATTTGGTTCTGATTTTATCTTTTTTTCTTTCTTCCTCAGTTATATGAGAATTGTCCAATTCATGCTGTATAATCACGGAAAGCCTCAGAGAATCATTCTCAAAAAAGGCGAAATCCGTCAATCCTATTGATAATTTTTTTCCTCTATTTCACTCCGCCGCTTTTCAGATAGAAGATCACCTGAAATATTCCGGTAATAATATCGAGAGGGACTGTAAGCAGATACCCTGCATAAAAAAGAGTATTGGATGCAATATATCCGATTCTGCTCCTCTGCTCCCAGGAAATCCTGTCTCCGTTAAAACGCATTTTTTTGGGATAAAACTGCTTAATAAATATCCCGGAATCCTCCTCGCTTCTTTTCAGCCTGACATAGTATATGTCAAATACAGTTCCGTAAAGTCCGGTAAAAACAGCAAAATAATGAACAGTATCCTCAAGCTCTTCGTTTTTCAGTTCCAGATCATTCACATTTACAGTCTTGCTGTCATTTCCTATCACGAGCTTAAAGTCTCTGTCCTTTGCAAAAACGGCGGATTCATTCCCTTTTCTGACTGAAAAGGAATCATATGCTTCCGCTTTTTTCTGCTCTGAATTCACCAGCATATTCAGCATTCTTCCCTCCCCTGCAAGCACCGAAGGAAACTGGGCATCCATTTCCTTTTCCGATCCGGCTGCGGAAACACTTCCCTTTGCAGAAATTCTGTCCTTTACAAACTCGTGAATGACATCCTTCTGCCCGGAAGGATCAAATTTCTTTTCATAGCTTAAAGTGAAACAGTTCTGAAAGTTCAGACATAAAATAATTATAATATATCTTTTCATATCTCATATCCTTCTGCATAAGAAAATGCATATTGAAAAAGGTCAGCGTATTTCACCGAACAGGAGTTTCCCGGTTTCATTTTCTTTTTCCTTTCCTGACAATATACATCAGAGTCTCCTTCCCTGAAGGCACCATGCTTCTGGAATACCCTGTTCTCATAATCTGAAACAGATCGGGAGTAAATGAGAAACTTAGAAGCGTCCTGCCGTAATCAAACCTTGCAGAGGGCTTGGGTCTCGGATCAGAATAAGGAGGGTTTTCGCCCGCAAGGAGAATATCCTGAAGATAACTGTCGGAGGCAAAGTCATCTGTCCAGATATAGGAATCGGAAAGTTCAGGTCGGACAGTAAAACCGAATCTGTTCTTATAGGCCACTTCCGTATTAAACTGAAACTGTGTTCCGGTGTTTCTGATCTCACCGCATTTTCCGGCACAGGAACCGAGAAGATAGATCATTTCCGATTCAGTAGGAAGTCTGTAAGCGTCCTCCCTTCCTGTGTCCTTTAAGGAAAGTGCTTTCAGAAAATCCACAGTGTCATCATGACTGAATCCTGCTGCGGCACATTCCGGACAGGCAGGCAGATCCATTTTTTCCCAGGGAGAAAATCTGACATTGCCAAGCACAGACTCCCACTGCTTCCTGCTTACAGGATTTCTGCTGATGGAAAATCCTGTAATTTTAATTTTTATTCTGCATTTTTCATCCTGCACAGGACATTTCAGTCCATTCTGAAATTTATAATAATAGGAATGATCAAATATGAACTCACCGGAAGGAATCTCGACAAATTCAATGCCTGATGTTTTTACTGCCTTCTCTGAAACCGGAGAAAAAAAAGGGAATATGAACAGGATAAAAGGATATATTTTTCCTATATAAGTTCTAAATGATTCGGACAGCGGTTTCATTTTAAAAATACCCCCTTTGCATACAGCAGTCTTTCGGCAGACCGCATAAACTGTTTTAAGGACTGCAGACGGAATGTCCAATGGAATTTTCAGAAGAGCTCTGCACAAGTTCAGAATTTCACTTTTGGAAGCAAAAAGAATTGCAGTGATGCTGAGACTGCAGATCATCGTCCATACAGAAATTATCCTGGCACTTCCTGCTGAACGAGATGAAATTGAGTATGCTGAAATACGGAAAGATGACAACTGATTCAGTAAGGCAGATTTTTTTCCTGCTGATCTCCGCAATGCTGATTCACGTCGGCTTGTATGCTGAAGACAGAGTGCTTAATCTTGGAACAGTCGGAAATGCATCCGTTTCTTTGACTGAATATATTTCCGTTCTTGAAGACCCGGGGCGTTCACTGACCTTGAATGATGTTTCCTCGGGAAAAAACTCAGAGTCTTTCCGGACAGTGAAATCTTCAGGAGGAGCATTGAATTTTTCATTTTCCTCTTCTGCTTTCTGGCTCAGATTCAAGATAAAAAATACGGATGCATTCCCCAGAGAACTCAAGGCTGTCATTTCCTACCCGCGACTTGAATATATTGATTTTTTCGTCCCGGACAGGAACGGATATCGGACAGTCCGTTCAGGGTATTCTGTCCCTTATGATGAACGTCCGGAAAAAAGCCGATTTTTTGTTTTCCCTCTGACTCTTCCTGCAGAAGCTGAACAGGTATTTTATTTCAGGATCAGTTCACAGAATTCCGTCAATATTCCTGTCAGCTTATGGGATAAGAATGCTTATTATAAATATGAACTGAACGACCATGTGATTCAGGCACTCTATTTCGGCATAGTCATCTCTATGGCTCTTTTCAATCTTCTGATTTATACGATTCTTAGAGATATAAATTATATATTATATGTAACATTTATCATATTGACGGGATTTACGATAGCAAGCTACAACGGGATTGCATCCGAACTGTTCTGGAACCATTCCCCCTGGCTGGACAGAGTCGCAGTAAATGCACTGATCTCTTCGGTTCTTGTATTATTTCTGCTCTTTATGCGGAGAATGCTCTCAACAAAGACAGTCATTCCCCGTCTCGATAAAGTCAATAAATTCCTTATAGCAGGACAGGTCGTCATCTGCATTCTCTATCTGATCTCCTTCAGCATATTTGTAAAAGTAATTGTCATCAGCCATGCATTGACAGGATTCTGGATCCTCTGCGTCGGCGGAGTCTGTGCATACAGAAGACAGAGAAGCGCATATTTTTTTGTAATGGCTTTCGGTGTACTTTTTATTGCAATTATCCTGGGAACGCTCAGGGCACTCGGACTCCTGCCGGTAAATCCTTTTACAGTGGAAGGTCCTCAGTTCGGTTCAGCCCTCGAAATGATTCTGCTGGCATTTGCACTGGCAGACAGATACAATATTCTCAGAAAGGAAAAAGAAAAGGCCCAGGAAGAGGTTTTTGAGGCCCAGGCAAAGGCTCTTCAGGCCGAACAGCAGCTGGTGGAAAACCTGAAGGCTTCTGAAAGACTGCTGGAACAGAAGGTGCAGGAAAGAACTTCAGAACTGAACAGCACCCTGAAAATCATCCGGCAGGATCTCAGCATAGCCAAAAAGATTCAGAAAAACACTCTGCTGATCAATCCGGCATTTCAGAAAGAACTCAACATTGCAGTTTCATATATTCCGATGGCGGAAGTAGGCGGAGACTTTTATGATATTTTCAAAGTAAATGACTGCACTTACAGAATATTTCAGGCTGATGCGACCGGACACGGGGTTCAGGCGGCAATGATCACAATGGCCATAAAGGGAATCTACGACAATGTAAAAAAATTCGACCTGGATCCTTCTGAGATCATGGAAATATTTAATAATGAATATATGATAAAATATGAGTCACTGAACAGTCTCATGACAGCCTTCATTGCAGACATTGACACTCAGAAAGGCACGGTGAAATATGTATCGGCGGGACATCCTGCTGCAATGATCCAGAAAGACGGCGGCGACCTGTTTCTGAACAGCACCGGAAGGATGATCGGGATTATGAAAAATGTCCAGTATCAGTCCGGCAAAGTTCAGTTCTCCGCAAAGGACAGGCTTTTTCTGTTTACAGACGGCATATTTGAGGAGTTCAACGAAAGAAGAGAAATGTTCGGCGAAGAAAGACTGTATTCCGTCCTGTCTTCCTGCAGAAAACTTCCGATTGAGGAAGTTTTTCAGACAGTTCTTGAAAATCTGACTCAGTATATGAACGGCACAAAACTTCAGGATGATATTGCCATTCTGGGAATTGAATACAGATGAGACTTCTGAGAGCATCTCTGTATCTGTGCATTATTTTCGCATCGGCAGAAATGCATTCGGAAGACACTCCGCCTGACCTTCTATCCTTTGAAGGCCCTTCAATGCATCTTGCTGAATACATTACTGTACTGGAAGACAGAGAGGGTTTGCTGACAGTCAATGAAATAATAAAACCGGAAAATTCATACAGATTCAGAAAGGTTGAATCCTCAAAGGAAGCTTTCAATTTCTCCTATTCTTCTTCTGCATACTGGCTCCGCCTCCCTCTGAAAAATTCAGGGAACAGAGTCAGAGACTGCACTCTGGTAATCAGTTATCCCAGACTGGAAAACATTCAGCTCTTTTTTCCTGATCCGAAAACTGGAAGATATACGGTCACTCATTCAGGCTACTCTGTCCCTTTTCAGAAGCGTCCTTATCAGAGCAGGTTCTTTGTCTTTCCGATTTCCGTTCCTGAACAGTTTTCGGATACTCTGTATCTCAGAATAGAGTCAGCAAATTCACTCAGCATACCGATTATGCTTTGGGACAAAAACTCCTATTACAGACACGAACTTGACGATCATGTAATCCAGGCTATGTATTTCGGCACAGTGGCCGCGATGGTGCTTTTCAATATTCTTCTGTATTTTATACTCAGAGACATAAATTATATAATTTATGTACTTTTTGTACTGTCTTCAGGTCTGACCGTTGCCGCATACAACGGGATAGCACCCGAAATTCTCTGGAAGAATTCGCCCTTTCTCGACAAGTACAGCGTCAGCATCCTCTTCTCATCCTCACTCGTCATTTTCCTGCTTTTTATGAGGCGAATGCTTTCATTGAAAACCCTCGCCCCCGTGCTGAACCTGATCAACTCAGGTCTTGTATTTTCATTAATTATAATTTCAATTTTTTTAATTACATCCTTCAGAACCTTTGTGAAAGTCTCGGCAGTCTGTCATATGACCACTGCAGTCTGGGTTCTCGCAGTAAGCATCATTTTCGCCGCAAGAAGACACAGAAATGCTTATTTTTTCCTGGCCGCCTTTGCAGTCCTCTTTCTGATAGTAATTATATCATCATTAAGATCACTTGGATTTCTTCCTGTAAATGCATTTACTGCATCCGGTCCGCAGATCGGCTCTGTGACAGAAATGATCCTGCTTGCATTCATACTTGCAGACAGCTACAACCTTCTCAGAAGAGAAAAGGAAAATGCAGAAAGACAGATCAAGGAAAATCTGGAAAAATCAAACCTGGAACTGGAAAGAAAGGTAAGGGAACGTACGATTGCTCTCGAAAAGGCAAATGAAGAACTGTCCAGGCTGGCCATTCTGGACGGACTTACAAAAATTGCAAACAGGCGCAGATTCGATGAATATCTGAATATGGAATGGAAAAATCATCTGAGAGAAAAATCCCCGATTACGGTCATACTGATTGATATAGATTTTTTCAAACTTTATAATGACTGCTACGGACATCAGGGCGGAGACGAGTGTCTGAAAAAAACGGCAGAAACAATTTCAGGAATCCCGAAACGTCCCGGTGATCTGACTGCCAGATACGGCGGAGAGGAATTTGCGGTCATTCTCCCGAACACCGATTCGCAGGGAGGCTTTACAGTTGCAGAGACTATCAGAGCTGCAGTCATTTCACTTGCTGTTCCCCATTTAAAATCAGAAACAGAGAGCATTGTCACACTGAGCCTGGGAGTTGCATCTGTCATTCCAGATAAAGAACTTACCCAGGAAAATCTGATCTCTATGGCAGACAGGGCATTGTACGAGGCAAAACACAAGGGAAGGAACAGAACAGTCGTTTTCAAGGACAACAAAGCTTGAACTGAACGAGAGTTCAGCAGATCGCCGAAAGAAACAGCGAAAAAATTTGACACTTTTAAGCACAGTAAAAAATTATCATTTAGAGGTAACTTGTCTTGGATATAGTAGAATTGGAAAAAGGTTTTCATGAAACTGAGGAAACAATCAAAAAACTGGCAGAAGAATGCGGTAACTCCATTGAAATCATCAGAGGGGGCGGCATCAGCGACACAGTGCATTTTATCGGTGATACTAGAAAAATATCCGAAAAAGAAGGTTACGTAAAAGAACTCGCAGGAGTCAGAAGACTCTGGGATGTATCCATCCCTTACAAAAACATAGCCAAAGTAGGTGCCGGAAAAAACGGAGAAGTCGTCCACAGACCGAGCAGGATTGTTGAGGTCAAAGGCCCCGACGGACTTGTACGCAAAATCGGAGGCGGAAAGCATATTTTCCTAGTAGGACCCGATTCTCCTCAATCCAAGGAACAGACACTCACAATTGCAAAACAGGCAGTGGAAATCGGAAAGAAATACAATATCCTGGACAGAATCATTTTGAGAGGCGGTGCATTCAAGCCTAGAACACGTCCTACAGACTGGAGAGGTCTTGGATGGGAAGGAATCAAGATTCTCGACGAAGTCAAGGAAGAAACAGGTCTGCCTTATGTGACTGAAGTGATGGATCATACTATGGCAGAGGAAGTGGCTAAACATGCGGATATGATCCAGATCGGGACCAGAAATGCTCAGGACTTTGAACTTCTCGAGGCTGTCGGAAAAACAAAAAAACCGGTGATACTGAAAAGAGGATTCGGAAATGAATCTGAAGAATGGTTTTCTGCTGCAGAATACATTGCGAACCAGGGAAATCTGGACATTGTTCTATGTGAAAGAGGCGTAAAAACTCTTTTCATAAAGGAAGGATACTGCAGAAACACTCCTGACTTCAACGTAATCACTCATGCAAAGAAAAAGACGATCCTCCCGGTCATCTTCGATCCGTCGCATGTGGCAGGGGACGACAAAATAGTTGTACAGAATCTTCTGGGATGCCTTCCATTCCTTGCAGACGGTTCCATCACAGAAACCCTTCATACTGAAGCATTCCGGAAAGAGCAGAAATGCGATGCTGCACAGGCTCTCGTAATGAGCATTTATGAAAAAGCTGTCCTTTCCATTCTGGAATACGAAAAAACTGTTCAGCCGATCATCAAAGAAATGGACAATTATTTCCAGAACCGGTCTAAGTAATATGAAGACTAAACTGTTTGTTTCACTTATTATGATGACTGTCTTCGGCCTGAGCATAACAGCCGGAGACAAAAAAATGAAATCGATCACTATGCATGATCTGATGGAAGACCATTTTGAAGACGCAGAAAAAGCATTCAAAAGAAAAAAGGACAAGACAAAACTCGAAGCCCTTCTCAAAATCCTTCCTGATCTCGCACCGGAAGACGATAAGAAAGAATGGACTGCTATCGTAAACACTCATCTGGAATCGGGTGAACTGCTGAAATCCTGCAAGGCCTGCCACAGCAAATTCAAAAAATCTTATAAAAAATCCTATAAAAAAAGACTAGTGGAGGTTCCTGAAGAACTTCTGGAATAGATGCAATTTTGGCTTAGGTTGTCTAAAGGCAAAATTGCTGCAGACTGCGCTTAAAAGCATTATAAAATGAGGCTCACGCGGAGACGCGGAGCACCGCTTTCTCGCATCTAAAACCTTTCCGGACCAATGCGACCGGGCTTTCAGCTTCTGTCAAGTTCCTGCGCTCCGCTATCCGCAGAAACTTGACACCGCCACAACTTGCCGTGATGCCTGTCGAATCCATCCCTTTCGCGATGGCGGTTTTATAAAAGGAATCTTCATCATTGCAAATATCCTTCAGAACTCCATACTCTGAACCCTGAACTCAAATTATTTTTCATGATAAAATATCCCCTTTGATCGCTGCTCGCTATTCTCTATCCGCACTATTCGCACTTCCTGAACAGATTCTTTTCTTTTGCATTGCGGACTGCTTCTAAGATGTGGGTCTTGTATTCGCCCGCTGTCAGTTCTGAATATTCTCCTGCTTCTCTTCCATTATTATAATAATGATATGGAACTGGAACAAAAATCAGAAAAATTCCATAAACAGAACCTGACGCATATCTCAAAAGTTCCATCCAGGCCGGGACAGGCAAAAAACTGTAAACCTTAAGATTCAATTGCCGTTCACTGGATTCAAAAACTGAACTTTCTCCCTGAAAGCAAAGAGAATCTTTTCTTAATGATAATTTAGATACAATGACCGTTTTAAATCTTACTGAATCTGAATAGTACGGAAAAAAATACTTTCTAATGCTCTTTTCCGAGTTCGCTTCAAGAGTCAGATTTTCAATCTGCAGAGACAGACTTTCGATTGACACCATTTCCTTTTTTAGCCCCTGGACGGCATAGGAGAAAAACTCCTTATCTGGAATGACCGATTCTTTCTCAGGAAAATCATAAGAGACTGATTTCAGAATATCTGCCTTCTGAATCATCTTCCTTTTACTGACTCGAATGAAACCATCGCTGATTACTGTCTCATATTCATCCGTATAAAGCTGCCGCTCCGAAAATGTGCAGTTCAGAATAAAAAAACATACTATAAAAAGGAAAACTGTATATTTAAAGATTTGGATATCCCCAAAAGTCATCTGAATAAGCCTGTAAATATCGTTTCCGACAGAATCGCCCAAAATTTTCCCGCGATATCCGCAAGAATTCATTTCTAATATCATAGCAAACAGTTTTCTCCTACAGCAATTATTTCTCTTTTGCCAATTCTTGAAATATAATGGCTAGTTCAGAATCTGTCCGTTAATTTTCAAACTCTGTCTCCAGAAAGCTGCAAAAAGAGCAGTACTTCCATTTAGACATATTTGGATCGGTTTCTAGACCTAGAGTGTACAGAGATCAGCGAAGCCGGTCACCGCACAGGCTGTGAATTCACTTTCACCATATTATTGATCTGACGCTCGACTGCCGACCGATC
>DAORDI010000177.1:0-11656 GCA_035345895.1 Leptospiraceae bacterium | reverse complement strand
TCCTGAGGATTTCAGAAAAAGTCTCTTGGAAATTTTTCAGGTTGCATCGGATTTGAAATTTTTCTTAAAGTTCGGAGAAATCGAGGATCTTCCAATACAGCACTTCTTTCTGCTCTGCTCTTTTATAAAAAGTTTGAAGAAAAGGAATATATCTGTTTTTATTGAATCAGAAAAACTGCTTGAGGCAGCTTTTAATGAACTTAATATGACAGATTTTCTGTCTTCAGTAAGAGGCTGATATGGGACTCGATATGCAGCAGCTGATTGGAGAATTCTCCAATGAAGCTAATGAATTTTTGGAAAAGGCTGAAACAGAGATTATCGAACTGGAAAAAAATCCAGATCCGGAAAAGATCAATGCAGTTTTCAGATATATACATACAGTAAAAGGAAATTCTGGAATGTTCGAATTCCAGAATTTAAGCAGGCTTTCACATGCACTGGAAAGTCTTCTGGGCAAATTCAGGGAAGGTTCTCTGACAATAAACAAAGAGTACATTGATCTGATGCTGGAAGCTGTAGATCGGCTGAAGCTGATGATCCGTGAACTTGACAAAGAGAGCAGTTTTGACATCAGTTCTATGACAGAACAGCTGAAAAGCGCGGCTGCGGCTGAACAGAAAAAGACGGTGACTGAGAATATTGCCGAGGAACTTACAATAACAGAAGAAGATGTTATCAGAGCATTCACTGAAGATTTTTTGAAAGAGGCTGCAAGGGAAGCAGAAAAGAATCACCAGTTTGCATCTGTCGCAGTTCTCGATCTGATCGAACAGAGATTCCAGTCCCTAGGTGAACTGGCTGAATTTCTTTCACAGTTCGGAATGAACATTAAAATGAGACATCTTCTTGCAGACAGCATACCGGATTTGGAAACTCCCTCTGACTTTCTTCCGTTTGCTTTTTTGATCTTGTCCGAGCAGGACATTAAAGAGTTTTTAAAGAAATATGATCTTCGTCCAAAATTCATTCTCTCTCTTTACAGTCCGATACAGCTGATCCAGTCAAAGGATACAAACCAGAAACAGGAGAAACAGGCGGCCGAAAACTCAGACTCCTATCTGAGGGTGAGAAGCCGCCTGCTCGACGATCTCATTAATCTTGTGGGAGAGACGATCATTACAAGAAATCAGCTGTTCCAAAGATCTGCATTCCTGAATGATCCGGAAGGCGGAAACATCCTTTCCAGGATGAGTCAGCTTATCACTCAGCTTCATGAAAAAATAATGCATACGAGACTTCAGGAACTGAATTCGATCAATCAGAGAATTCAGCGCGTTGTCAGGGACACTGCAAAAAATTTGGGAAAACAGGTCGAGTTTCAGTTTGAGGGCGGAGAAGTAGAACTGGATAAGACGATGATTGATACAATTCTGGACTCAATCATTCATATGGTAAGAAATTCCATCGATCACGGAATTGAAACTCCGGAAGAAAGAATCAGAAAGGGTAAAAATCCTGTCGGCAAAATCCGTCTTTCAGCTTCTCTTCAGATTGGAAACATACAGCTGGTCATAGATGATGATGGACAGGGTCTGAATCATGAAATGATCCGAAAGACTGCTGAAGCGAAAGGTCTGATTCCTCAAGGAACAGGTTTCACTCAGGAGGAAATTGAAGAACTTGTGTTCCTCCCGGGATTCAGTACAGCAAAAGCAGTTACTGAAACTTCCGGCCGGGGTGTGGGTATGGATGCTGTCCGGACAAGCTTCAAAAAGCTGGGAGGAAATGTACATCTTAAGACAGTTTTTGGAAAAGGAACATCAATCACGGCAGTCATTCCGCAGACGGTGACAGTCATTTCCTGTCTATTGATTACTGTCGATCAGACGAGATATGCCATATTTCAAAAAAATGTATCTGAGCTGATTCAGTTTGATCCTGAACTGTTTACGGTTGTAAACGGGGTAAGAATGTACAGATTCAGAGATTCGATGCTTCCGTTAGTTCATTTGGGAAAGCTCCTCTACCCTGATCGGGAATTCAAGGATGAAGCAGAATATGTTGTCATAGTAAAATCAGAAAACTATTACTTCGGAATTCTGTTTGATCAGATGATCGGAACAGAAGAAATTGTAGTGAAGCCTCTTGGAGAATTCTTTTCAGAACTGAAGCTTTTTGCGGGAGCTACCATTATGGGAGACGGTGAAGCAGTCCTTATTCTGGACATTGCAGGCATTTCGGAATTTGAAGGCATTGAATCCAAGAACAAGGAGTCTGAGAGCACTAGATCTGCAAGTGAACTCAAGAAGGAGACAGGATATCTTCTGTTCGAAATTATGGAACACAGGTTTGCGACAAGCCTGGAGCACGTTACAAACATTGAGAAACTTTCCAATTTTCAATTTGAAGACCTGTCAGGAATCAAGGTAATTCAATATAAGGAAGACATTATTCCGGTCGTCAGCCTGAAAGATGTTTACAGTCTGGAAGGAGAATCGAATCAGGACAGTTCTTTTCTGATTATTGTGTCCACTGAGAATAAGGAAATCGCAGTGATGATCAACGAAATTGTAGATATTGTGTATGATATCCACATCGTTGAGGATGACAGATACCATGGTGAAAGTGTTTTGGGACATTCCATCATCAATGACAAATCAACGGTGATCATTGACATCCAGGATCTGATTGCCAAGATCAGCAAAGTACAGTTTTCCTGGATAGGAAAACATCTGAACGTTGAACCGGAAACAGTGCACACGGAACATACAGTGCAGTCGGCAGGTTAAGGATATGGGAGAGAACGGTAAAATTCAGCTTTTGACCTGGATGATAGGAAATCAGATGTACGGTGCTGATGTAAAATTCTGTCTGGAAGTTCAGAAGGATATTTCAGTAGTGGAAGTCCCTCATTCAAAAAAGTATATTTCAGGTATTGTGAATCTGAGAGGAGATGTGGTTACTGTCCTGGACCTTCAGGTTCTTTTGGCACAGAAAGCAGCGGCAACCAGAGAAAAGTCTGTCATCATACGTTTCAACAGCAGGGAAAGGCAGGTGGCGATCAAAGCAGATGCAATTCGGGATGTTCTTGAAATTCCTTTTTCAAAACTGGAAGATGCAGGGACAAGACTCTCTTCAACAGAAACTAAGTATCTGCCGTATATTGCTTATACTGACAGTACTTTTCTATTGATTTTAAATATAGAAGAACTGTTTGTAGTCAAATAGGCGGATAAATGAGTCATACAATACTGATCATAGATGATTCTCAGTATATGCTTGAACTGGTCAAGCAGGCACTTACGCATGGAAATTATAATGTAATTCAGGCTCAGGACGGAGCAAAGGGGCTCGAAGCCATACAGAATAATGAAATCCATCTTGTAATTACAGATATCAATATGCCTGTAATGGACGGAGTCACATTCGTGAAAGAACTGAGAAAAACAAACAAGACACTCCCTGTCATCGTGCTTACGACCGAATCCGGAGAAGCTTTGAAGAAAGAAGTGATGAATATGGGAGCAAGCGGATGGCTTGTCAAGCCCTTTAGACCAGTTCAGCTTCTGAACATTGTCAAGGAAACTCTATCCTGATGACTGCAGCTGTAGACGAATATCTTTCAAACCTGCACAAAGACCTTCTGATTGTAGATCCCGATAAAAACAATTTAATTGTAGAGGAAGGAATATTTGAATCAAGAGGAATCAGATCAGTTACTGCCAGCAGCCTTGCAAGAACCCTGGAACTGCTTTACAAACATACTCCTAAAGTCGTTGTAACCGATTTTCTTCCAAATGATGTGGATGACATACATCTTCTCAGATCAATAAAGAAACTTCATTCTGAAACTCTGATTATTCTCCGAACCGACTCTTCTGCAAGAAATCTGGATTATATAAAAAAATATGATCTGGTTTACAAAATCATCTCTGATACGACAACATTCGAGACTCTTTTCGGTTATGTCAAAGAAGCAATCAAATACCACAGCGAACAGGACAGGAAACTTCATTTTACTGACAAGTCAAAGGACTGGCTGAAGGAAGAACTGGAATGGCTTCTGTGGAAGGAAGAAAAAAATCAGCATTCTCAGTCTTCCTATGGAAGAAAGATAATGGAGACAATAGTTCATTCCATTTTTCAGGGAATGGGAGTCGGAAGTCTTCTGACACTTATTGATATGATGGAGCTTGAAATCAAAGAAGAAGACGGTTTCTGTAAAATAAGCAAAGCGACAGTAGATGCACTTATTAAAAACTCAGAGACAGTGCGAATTGTAAAGGAAAAACTGGACAATGTAATTCATGTATTTGACATAGAGTATCCTAAGGAGCTTCTGAAAGGCGAGGAAATACAGGAGATCATAGAAAAGGCCATTGAAGAAATTGAGTCGTTCAGAAAAATAAAAAAGAATATAATCAAAGTGGACAATATTCACTCGAAGACTGATTTTTACGGAAACAGGAATCTTCTGAACCTTTCAATAAAGGAGCTTCTGATCAATGCATTCAAATACTCCCCTGAAAAATCAAAGATTTACGTTTCAGTGCTTCACTATGAAAATGAAATATCCATCGCAATACTGAATCCGATTCTTTCAATGCCGGGCGGAATTTCAGGAATACCCAAGGAAATTGAACACAAAATTTTTGAACCCTTCTTCAAGATCAACAATGTGTATGATGAAAGATTTTTTCAGGAAGACATCGGATTCGGTGTAGGACTTTCAGTCATTCAGAAAGGAATTACTGAAGTCGGCGGAAAGATCCACATCTACGAAACAATTGATCATATTACCGAAGCAAAACCTGTTAAAAAAATTCTGGCTGAAATGGTGCTTCCGGCCGCTGAAGTCTGAACGAGAATTTTATTATCAGATTTGTTATTATTTTTCTGGAAAATTTTTTTTAACTTGAGAAAACTTCAGAACTGCGGTATGCTGCATATGAGAGTTCATCTTTAAAAGCATATGGCGGATATAGAGGGGAATACAGACTTGAAAAAAAAAATTTTTCAAAAAGAGAAACATTTTTCCTGCCTTATAAAGGCATATCGCCAATTAAACGAATTATCAAATCTTTATTTAAATTAACAGGAGACGAAAATGTTTGAGAATATGAATTTGAGAAAAAAACTCACTTCAGCATTCGGTCTGTTTTTTCTGCTTACTTTCGGGATCATCTCATACTCACTCTACCAGATGAATTCAATGGCAGGTACAATTCAGAAACTTTCTGAAGACAGGCTTCCTAAACTCATCACATTGAATGAAATAGTGAAGGATGTGAACTTCATTGCAAGAGCTGCAAGAAATATGTATATATTCCGGGACCCCAGAAAAGTCGAAGAAGAAAAAAATCAGCTTCTGAAAAGCAGGGATAAGATCGGAGAGAATCTGGACAATCTCTCCAAAATCATCCGATCAGAAAAAGGAAAGCAGCTCCTCGATAAAATAAAAGGATCCAGAGAAAGCTTCATAAGAGCACAGGATAATTATATTAAAGCAATCGCCCTGAATGACAAAGACCTTGCCTATACAGTTCTTATCAATGAGCTCAGACCCGTTCAGCTGGAATATCAGTTGAACATAGACAATATGAATGAATTTCAGTCCGAAATGGTAAAAAGGGAAGGAAAGGAAGGAACTCAGGCCGCCTACTCTACTGTTCTATCAACGATCATTGCAATGCTTCTGACAGGAATCCTTCTGGCATTTGCAGCTCGGTACCTTGTTAATGCAATTGTAAAACCGATAGTGGAAATGGAGAAAGCTGTAACTGAGGTAGGAAATGAGGGCAGATTCGATATAAATATAGAAGTCAAGTCCAATGACGAAATAGGCAGCTTTGCAAAAGCATTCAAAAATATGATGGCTGCATTTCAGTCAATGCTGGGTGATTCCGTGATGCTGACAGAAGCAGCGAAGCAGGGCAGCCTGAGCAGACGTGCCGACAGTGCAAAGTATAAAGGTGATATCAGGAAGATTGTGGAAGGAGTCAACCAGACTCTCGACGCAGTCATAGGACCTCTGAATGTAGCTGCCGATTATGTGGATAAAATCTCGAAAGGTGAGGTGCTTCCTAAAATTACTGAAAATTATAATGGAGATTTCAACGACATCAAGAATAACCTGAATACGCTAATTCATGCAGTTGAAACAAGAGGTTCGGACATTGAAAGTCTGATTGTCACTGCAATCAACGGAAAACTCGATGTGCGTTTTGATCTCTCAAAGTATCACGGATACAACAAGACTCAGATGCAGGGCATCAACAGAATGCTCGATGCACTGATATCACCTCTGAATGTTGCAGCAGACTATGTGGATAAAATATCGAAAGGAACTATTCCTCCAAGAATCACCGACACTTACAACGGAGATTTCAACACAATCAAGAATAATCTGAATTCACTGATTGATACGCTGAACAGCTTCACGGAAGCTCAAATCAGACTTACAGAACTTCATCATGAAAAAGGTCTGATTGATGAAAAAATAAATTCCTCCAGATTTAACGGAGTTTATGCAGGAATGGCGGAAAATATCAACTCTCTTGTTGAGCAGCATATTGCAGTCAAAATGAGAGTTGTGGAAATTGTGTCCAGATACAGTCAGGGGGATTTAAGCATCGATATGGAAAAACTTCCTGGAAAAAAAGCTAAGATTACTGAATCAATTGACGCAGTAAAAATGAATATGCTCAGTCTGAACCGGGAAATCCTTGCACTTTCTCAGTCTGCCATTCAGGGAAACCTTTCTGCGAGAGCCGATGCAGGCAAATTTCAGCACATGTACAAGGAAATGATTTCCGGAATAAACAAGACCCTGGATGCAGTCATCGGACCTCTGAATATAGCTGCAGACTATGTAGATAAAATATCCCGGGGAGCCATTCCTCAGAGAATCACGGAGACTTACAACGGAGACTTCAACACTATCAAGAACAATCTGAACAGATGCATTGACAATGTAAACGCAATGGTCAATGATGCTGCAATGCTGTCGAGAGCGGCAGTGGAAGGCAAACTTGCTACGAGGGCAGATGCTTCAAAACATGAAGGAGACTTCAGAAAGATAGTGGAAGGAGTCAATCAGACTCTGGACTCGGTCATTGGGCCTCTGAATGTGGCCGCTGATTATGTGGATAAAATATCGAAAGGAAACACTCCTCCTAAAATTACGGATACATACAGCGGCGACTTCAATACAATCAAGAACAATCTCAATGCTGCAATAGAAGCAATCAATCAGCAGACGGATGCTGCCATTGCAATCTCGGAAGGAAACTTTTCCGTCACTGTAAATGTAAGATCTGAAAACGACCGTCTTTCAAAAAGCCTGATCACTGTTATGCAGGTACTGCAGGGACTTCAGAGAGAACTTCAGAGACTGACAAATGCTTCTAAAGAAGGAAAACTCGATGAACGTGCAGAAGCCGATCAGTTCAAAGGAGCCTACTCCGAAGTGCTGAAAGGAGTCAATGCAATGCTCGATGCGATCCTGATCCCTATCGGAGAAGGAAACCGTGTTCTCAGACTGATTCGAGGCGGGAATCTCAGAGAAAAGGTGGAAATCGAATGCAGCGGCGACCATCAGAAAATGAAAGATGCTGTAAACGGGGTTCATTCCTGGCTGAGTGAACTGGTGAATTATGTGACTAAAATCGCAAACGGAGATCTGACGGCATCTATGCAGAAAGCATCCGAACAGGATCAGATTCACGAATGGCTGATTCTGATGAAAAACAATATCTCTGCTTTGGTTACAGATGCAGATATGCTTTCCGGTGCAGCAGTGGAAGGGAAACTCTCCACGCGAGCTGATGCCTCAAAGCATCAGGGAGACTACCGCAAAATTGTGGAAGGAGTCAATCAGACTCTCGACGCTGTAATTGGACCTCTCAATGTAGCCGCTGACTACGTTGACAAAATTTCAAAGGGAGCAATACCTCCGAAGATCACCGATACTTACAGAGGTGATTTCAATACAATCAAGAACAATCTGAATGCCGCTATCGAAAATGTGAATGCACTTGTAGCTGATGCAGGAATGCTTTCAAAAGCGGCAGTGGAAGGCAAACTGGCCACAAGGGCAGATGCTTCAAAACATCAGGGAGACTACCGCAAAATAGTGGAAGGAGTCAATCAGACTCTCGATGCAGTCATCGGGCCTCTCAATGTAGCTGCTGACTACGTGGATAAAATCTCTAAGGGTGCTATTCCTCCGAAGATCACAGATTCCTATAACGGTGATTTCAATACAATCAAGAACAATCTCAATGCAGCCATTGAAAATGTGAATGCACTTGTAGCTGATGCAGGAATGCTTTCTGCCGCAGCAGTGGAAGGAAAACTGGCCACAAGAGCAGATATTTCAAAACATCAGGGAGACTACCGTAAAATTGTGGAAGGCGTCAATAAGACTCTCGATGCAGTCATCGGGCCGCTCAATGTTGCAGCGGATTACGTAGACAGAATATCCAGAGGTGCAATTCCTTCGAAGATCACAGATTCATATAACGGGGATTTCAACACTCTGAAAAACAATCTCAACCGATGCATCGGAAACATCAACGCGATGGTCAACGATGCGGATATGCTTGCTCAGGCAGCAGTGGAAGGAAGACTGTCTACAAGAGCAGATGCATCCAGGCATGAAGGTGATTTCAAAAAGATTGTCGATGGAGTCAATCAGACTCTCGATGCAGTCATTGAACCGATTCAGGAAACAGCTTCCGTTCTTTATGAAATGGCAAAGGGAAATCTGCAGAAAAATGTAATCGGAAAATACAATGGCGATCATGCACAATTGGCAGATGCACTCAATACAACTTTGGCAATGATCAGAGAGAAAATAAGTGAGATTTCATACGTATTGAATGCAGTCGGCAAGGGAGATCTGACTGTCACTCTTCAGTCTGAATATGTGGGAGACTATATTGAGATAAAAACTTCTCTTTCTGCAATCATTGATTCCATGAAACAGATTGTTGGCGACTTGAAAGGAGTTACAGCACAGGTTTCCAATTCCTCGGAACAGCTCGATGCACTTTCTCAGTCGCTCAGTCAGGGTGCAAATATGCAGGCCGCCAATCTTGAAGAGACAAGCGCATCTATCGAAGAACTTCTGGCTTCCGTCATGCAGAATGCTCAGAATGCAAAGGCAACGGATCAGATTGCAAATGTGACTTCCAAACAGGCCGTTGAGGGCGGAAAGGCTGTTCAGGAAACACTGAGAGCGATGAAAGAAATTGCAGAAAAAATCAATGTAGTGGAAGAAATCGCCTCTCAGACAAATCTTCTTGCAGTCAATGCATCCATAGAATCGGCAAGAGCAGGAGAACACGGTCTTGGATTTGCTGTCGTTGCAGGTGAGGTCAGGAAGCTCGCAGAAGGAAGCAAACATGCTGCGAAAGAAATCAAGGAACTTGCAGGCAAAAGTTTAAACGTTGCAGAGAATGCTGACAGACTTTTGAATGAAATTGTCCCAAGCATCGCGAAAACGGCAAACCTTGTTCAGGAAATTGCAGCCGCATCGGAAGAACAGAGTGACAACCTGAAAAATTTCAATACTGCAATCAGTCAGCTGAACAATGTATCTCAGCAGAATGCTGCATCCTCAGAAGAACTTGCAGCAAACTCTGAACTTCTGAACAAACATGCTGCGACACTTGATCAGACAATTGCATTCTTCAAGGTATCTGCGGAAAGCATAAAGAGGAAGAAAATATGACCTGAGTGACAGTGCAAAGAATTCGGGCTAAATAAGAATGGAGACTCTGAACCCATTTTCTGGTATGGTAAAAACATGACTGGTAAAATTGAAGATGCAATCAAAGAAATACAAAACGGCAGAATGATTATCCTGGTAGACTCTGAAGACAGAGAAAATGAGGGCGATCTGGTCATTGCTGCAGAGTTCGCAGATAAGGATGCAATCAATTTCATGGCCACGTACGGAAAGGGGCTTATCTGCATTCCGATGACTAAGGAAAAACTGACCCTTCTTGGACTGAGCAGAATGGTAGAAAAAGGCGGAGACCATCATGGCACGGCCTTCACTGTTTCCGTGGATGCCAAAGACGGGGTCAGCACCGGCATTTCCGCCTATGACAGGGCAAAAACAATTTCAGTGCTTCTGGATGATAAATCCAGACCGGATGACCTGGTGAGACCAGGCCATCTTTTCCCTCTGGAAGCGGTCAAGGGCGGGGTTCTCCGAAGGGCCGGTCATACTGAGGCATCTGTCGATCTCTGTGTTCTGGCGGGACTGAAGCCTGCAGGAGTCATATGTGAAATTATGAACGAAGACGGTACAATGGCCAGAATGAACGATCTGGAAAAATTTGCCGAAAAACACGGGCTTAACATCTATACAATCGCAGATCTGATTGCCTACCGGACCCAGAAAGATCAGCTCATACGGATGGAAGCTGAGGCCAGGCTTCCCACTGAGTACGGCGAATTCACTATAAAAGCATATTCTACAATTATTGATGATAAAATCCATATAGCATTAATCAAGGGAGAAATTCATCCTGAAGACACAGTCATTGTAAGAGTTCATTCCGAATGTCTTACTGGAGACACTTTTTTCAGCAGCCGATGCGACTGCGGGCCTCAGCTTCATGCAGCTCTCGCCAAGATAGAAAAAGAAGGCAAAGGTGTACTTCTTTATATGAGACAGGAAGGAAGAGGAATCGGAATCATCAACAAGCTGAAGGCATACGGCATTCAGGACACAGGACTTGATACAGTGGAAGCGAACGAAAAACTCGGTTTCCCTCCTGATCTGAGAGATTACGGGATCGGTGCACAGATTCTGAAAAATCTCGGTGTTGAGAATATGAAACTGATGACAAACAATCCCAGAAAGATTGTCGGTCTGGAAGGATACGGCCTGAAAGTACAGGGAAGAATTCCCCTTGAAATCAACGCCAATAATGAAAATGAGAAATATTTGAAGACAAAGAAACTGAAACTCGGACACCTTCTTCACGGCGTATGACAGAGTCTGTATATAAATTTTTTTATAAAAAATTATATATATTTTCAGAAAAATCGGCAGAGCTGTTCTTTGTTTTCTTTTTTTCTTCCTGTATCTCCTGCACCCAGGCTGAAAGCAGGGACAGGCTTCTCGATCAGACAGTGGAATCCTATTTCAAAGTCTGGTCAAAAGGAGATATGGAGGGCTATTCTTCCATATTCCATAAATCTGCAGTCATTCAGTACAAGTCGAGAACCGGCCAGATGATCACAGAACAGCTTTCCGATTTTATAGCCGGACAGAGAAATGCACACAGACTGAATCCGGGAAAGATGAACGAGATACCTCTCGAAAAAAGATATCATCAGAACGGAGACACTGCCCAGGTCCAGGTAAGATGGAAACTTTCAACGCCGAATATGACTGCCACGGGATGGGATCATTTTACTTTTATACGGACTGGGGGCGAATGGAAAATTATATATCTTTAATTGTTGTTCTAAGATGGTAAATAATTCGGGTTGTTTTTCTGGGGCGTTACGGTGTGGAAACACGATGGTGTGAGGCTTTTTATAAGCCAAAAGTTGTGAAGGAGAAGTTACCGGATGAGCCATGGGGAAAAAGATAATTTCCAATTTTTCAGTCGGAATGGTCGTATGAGTCAGTAATAAATTCTTATGATAAAATGTAGATACAATCACTTTATCATAGATATTCAACCAG
>DAORDI010000176.1:0-11661 GCA_035345895.1 Leptospiraceae bacterium | reverse complement strand
GGACAGCAGAATCACTCCAGTGCAGTCTTTGTCAAAAATGTATTGACTGAAGAGAAGTAATTTCAGTCAATGGGAATGATCCTGCCAGTGTTTCGGCTTCTGTCGGAAGCAATGAACCTGTCTCTGCACTGAGTCAGGATGTATTGGTCAGTCCAGAAGGGCTGAAACCGGACAGGCAGAATTCGTATATATATTATATTTCAAAGAGGGTGTTTAAAATGAGCAGGACAAAGGCCGCCGAAAAAAAACTTTCCGGAGAGCAGACAAAAGAACTGCTCGGCATACTTAAAGTTCGTTTCGAAAAAAACAGCGGACGTCATAAAAATATCCCCTGGTCGGACGTGCAGAAGAAACTCGAAAAGAAAACAGATAAACTCTGGTCACTCTCAGAAATGGAAAGAACCGGCGGAGAACCTGATGTGGTCGCTTATGATAAAAAGACAGACGAATTCATTTTCTTCGACTGTTCAGCAGAAAGTCCGAAGGATCGCAGAAGTCTCTGCTATGACCGCGAGGCACTTGATTCCAGAAAAGAACATAAACCGAAGAACAGTGCCGCTGATATGGCTGAGGAAATGGGCATTGAACTTCTTACAGAAGAGCAGTACAGAGAACTGCAGACACTTGGAAAATTCGATCTGAAGACATCCAGCTGGATCAGAACACCTGAGAAAATCAGAAAACTGGGAGGTGCCGTTTTCTGCGACCGCCGTTACGATACAGTATTCCTTTATCATAACGGTGCAGAATCCTACTACGCAGCAAGAGGTTTTCGAGGTTCGCTCAGGGTCTGATGTTTTTTATCCCTTGTCCAGTTTGGCGACCAGCTGACGGTAGCTATTTACTTCCATTTTTTTATAAATCCGTCTGATATGAACCTTTACGGTTTCCCTGCTGATCGAAAACTGTTCACTGATTTCTTCAGAAGAAAAACCGTCACAGAGTCTGTCCAGAATCTGTTCTTCTCTGTCCGTAAGTGACAGAGCACTGAGAGTCCTGTCCCTTCGGAAATATTCCAGAACTCGAAATGCAATTGACGGTGAAAGAAACGCGCCTCCCGAAAAAATTGTCTCCAGAATGTGATTCAGCAAATGCATTTCTTCCTTGAACATATAACCTGCAATACCGTACTTCATTGCATCAAAAATTCTGCCCTCTGCATTGAAACCGGATATAATCAGTTTCGGAATACTGAGTTCCCTTACCTGCCGCTGTCCAAGAAAAGTAATTCCATCCATCCCATCCAGCCTGCTGTCCACGAAAAGAAAATCCAGGTCTTTGAGAATTCCTGACTGCAGTGCATCTTCAGCCGACATAAACTGGTGCACTTCCCGGGTTGTATTCTTCAGCTTCAGAAGTCCAGCAAGAGTCGAACTGAACTGACGGTCATCATCGATGATTCCGTAAACCAGATTTTTCCTGTAAGCGGATTTCATAATTGCATGGAGAAATTTCTCTGCAAAGACCGTCAATCCAAAAAATAAATTTCATCATTATTTTTCATTTTTCATCATTCACTGATAATAAATACCAAACAGTGCTTTTAATAAACATTTTTACTGAATTTTCTTCCTGGAAAACCATAAACGGTCACACTCATTTAAGGATACGATCCGATAAAGACTCTCTTTTTGTGCTCCTCGATATGTAAAAACACTGTTCATAAAAAAAATTTCAGCTGAAATTTCGAACATCTCGTGCAGAGAAAGAACAGACAGCATACCCAATTCATGTTACATAAAAAAAATATAATAATTATACATATCATATAACTCAATAAACCGCATAAAAAACAGGAATATATTCCATGATTTCAATTCTCATAATTATCTAATACAGTTCAATACTCAATTATGAGTATATTGACAAAAATTATATAATAAAATATGTGACTTACTAATAAATATGTGCACTTATCAAACACCGCCTGACCAGAAAATATTCTTGCACTTTTTCCTCATATGTAATTCGTCTGGACTTAAAGAAATCTGTGCAGCAGAAAATCTGCTTTCTTATAGAACAGACTGAAATGTCTGGGAGAGAAAAACACAGATAAAAGGAGAAAAATAATGAGAATAAAATCTCTATATTTAATTTGTTTATTGACTCTGAGTTCAGTTTCAAACTGTGAAAAATTTGGATTACTTGGACAAGGAGGGGTTCCTGGATCAACGGCAAAAACTGAAATCGAGGCCGCAGCTAATACTTCAGCAACTTTAGTGTATACAACTCTTTGCTCCAGCTCCAGTCTTTCATCGTCTAAATCTCAATGCCTTTCATTAGCAAGTATTGGGGTAATAATAGAAAAAATTTTAGTACCTATTACAGCAAAAATCTCATCCTCAAAGCATTATACGAGAAGTTCCGTAGATGACTGTAAATCAAAGGTTATGACAATTGGATTCTTGATTTCTGGCCCTGGTCTGTCTGGGATAACCTGCAATCTGAAAGAAACTCCCAAGGTTATTCAAATCGGGGAGTCTGGACTTTAAAAATGGCTGATCATTTCTAAAGAATGGCAGAAATGATCAAAAATATTTTACTATAACCGTAAAATAGGGAATGAATTTTTCCCCGAACTATGAACTAGTTCGGGAAAAAAAGAAACACACAGATAATAGGAGATTATATGAAGACAGAAAAATTTCTTCATTTCAGTGTCTTGATCGGATTAATAGCAGGTCTGTCCTTCTGCAGCGAAAAGAAAGACAACAGTAAAAGTACAATGCTTGTAGGCGCTGCTGCATTAGGAGCAAGCAGAAGCAGTGCAGGAACAGGAACAGGAGAAGTTAGCACATTTGCCGGACCTTCACAGGGAACGACATATGGTGGTGATACAGATGGAACAGGAAACGCAGCTAGCTTTCAATCTCCCAACGGTATAACATCTGATGGAACAGACTTATATGTCGCTGATCAATTAAATAATAAAATCAGAAAGATCAGTATTGCTACGGGAGCAGTAAGTACTTTTGCAGGTCCAGCCCAAGGAACTTCCACATCCGGTGACACAGACGGAACAGGAAATACAGCAAGATTCGCAAATCCTGCCGGCATTACTTCTGATGGAACAAACCTGTACGTCACAGATTCTGGTACAAATAAAATCAGGAAGATTGTCATCGCTACTGCGGCAGTCAGTACAATGGCAGGTCCAGCCCAAGGAACTTCCACATCTGGTGATACAGATGGAACAGGAAATGCGGCTAGGTTCAGTTTTCCTTTCGGTATCATATTTGATGGAACGAACCTGTATGTTACAGACAAAGGAAACAATAAAATCAGAAAAATCGCTATTGCCAACGGAGCTGTAAGCACACTTGCAGGTCCTGTCCAAGGAACATCCACTTCTGGAGACACGGACGGAACAGGAAGTGCTGCAAGGTTCAATAATCCTAACGGTATCACATCTGACGGAACAAACTTGTATGTCACTGATTCTGTTACAAATAAGGTTAGAAAGATAGTCATTGCTACTGCGGCAGTCAGTACTTTTGCAGGTCCTGTTCAAGGAACTTCCACATCCGGCGATACAGATGGAACAGGAAATGCAGCCAGATTCTCAAATCCAAACGGTATCACATCTGACGGAACAAACTTGTATATTGCAGATTATCAAAATAATAAAGTACGGAAGATAGTTATTGCAACTGCTGCCGTGAATACTTTTGCAGGTCCGGCCCAAGGAACTACCACATTCGGAGACACGGACGGAGCATTAACTACCGCAAGATTTGGAGGACCCACCGGCATTTTAAAGACGGGAACAAATCTTTATGTGACAGATAGTTCGACAAACAAAATCCGCAAGATCAGTCTGTAAGAAAACAAAGAGAGGGAGAATCTCCCTCTCTGTAAAACAAGGAGAGGTTTTATGAAAACTGCTTTTTATCTTATCCTATTCTTTATTTTATCCTGCCGTACGTTTGAGTCATCTGCCAGCTTTATTCCTCTGAGAGGAGAGAAACAGACAAACGAGCTTGTTTCTTTTGATGCTTCGAGAAGAGCCTCATTCATCTGGGTACTAAAAAGCGAAGGAAACGATGCAGTTTTGATGGAGCCAGGATCTTCGCACTCGGTCATCTGTTTACGAGAAAAATGTGAAGCCTATCCCTTGTCCATTCTGGCGACCAGCTGACGGTAGCTGCTTACTTCCATTTTTGCATATATATTCTTTACATGCACTCTTACTGTATGTACGCTTATATTAAAAAAATCTGCAATCTCCTGTGCAGAGAGTCCGTCACACAGTCTGTCCAGGATTTCCAGTTCACGGGGACTGAGTGGTTTTGTTTCCCTGTGTTCATCATCTGCGTGAAAATGGTTTATAATACGAAAGGCAATGGTCGGAGAAAGAAATGCGCCTCCTGAAAGAATGATCTCCAGAACAGAATCCAGTGAATGGAGTTCCTCCTTGAACATATAACCGGATATTCCGTATTTCAGTGCTTCAAATATTTTCTCCTCTGCATTGAAGCCGGAAAGAATCAGTTTCGGAATCTTCATTTTCCGAATCTGTTTCTGTCTGAGAAAACTGATTCCGTCCATTCCGTTCAGGCGATAGTCGATAAATAGGAAATTCAGATTTGGAAGAAGCGGAGATTCAAGGGCCGCCTCTGCAGACGCAAATCTAATCACTTCCTTTGTTGCCTTTTTCATTTTCAGAAGCCCTGCGAGAACTGAACTGAATTCCTCGCTGTCATCCACTATGCCGTAAACCATTTCCGCATCAGAAAGAAAAGTCATATTAACTCAGTATATTGTCGATGCCTACATACTTTTCAACACATTATTTTTCAATGTCTGAAAAAATTTTTATTTCGAAACTGTATTTTCCGTCTTTCAGATTTTCTGCAAACTCAGCATTGATCTGAGTCAGTCTTGTCTGAACAGTTTTGTGTCCCCTGCCCTTTGCGTAAGCACTGGTTTCATAGACAGAATCTGCAGTCATCTGAAACACGGAACACCGGCTGTCCTGACTGACCGTCCATCGGGTAATACCTTTGCCGTATTTCAAGTCATTGCTGATCAGTTCCTGAAGTATGCTGAACAGATGATGGTAGCATTTCTCAGGAATTTTTTCCAGCCGAAAATCCGGATCAGAATTCAGTTCAATTTTCCGGCCTGACACACTGTATCTGCGGACAAGAAAGTTCTTAAAGCCTGTACGGAAATTTTCTTCAATCAATGCAATATCTTCAAATGCAAGAAGATGGTTCCGAAGACTCTTCATAATATCACTTACAGAATCCTGAATCGTACTCTTTGCATCAATATCCGGTTCCAGCTGATTGAGCTGAATGGAAAGATTCAGAAGTTTGGCTCCCAGATTGTCATGAATATCTACAAACAGATCCTGTCTCACCGTCTGAGCAGATATCTTTCTTTCCAGTTCATTCACTTTCTGGATTTCCAGAAGGTTTTTCCGATAACTGATTTCCAGCTCTTCCCCGCGCTGCAGGACCTTCTCTTCCAGGCCCTTCTGCAGACTCAGCAGTTCTTCATTGACTGTCTTTAATGTGCTGCTCTGGACAGTAAGCTCAGCAGCCAGATTTTCAGAAACAAGAAATGCCTTGGAAAATTTTGCAGCCAGAGAATACGACTGAAAGAAAAGAAATCCAAAAAGAGTAAAAGGAGTTATGTAATGCAGAAAATTGAGATGTTCGTTATGCATAATGTCCAGAACAGCACCAATGGCAAGAATAATAATCCCGGCAAGCGAAGTGACTGCCCCTTCTGACCGGCTTATGACTGAAGAAATATATGAGTGCATAAGATAGGGGATGGACAGCAGTGCATAAATCTCAAATACTATCAGAAGATGAGTATATTCGAAATGAGGCAGAATCAGAACAGCCGCACAGAGAACAGAAAAAAATATCCATGTGATCTTTAAATATGCACAGTTAATTTTATCCGGAAACATATAATAGGAAAAAGAGACAAAAAAAGGAAGATTAAGAAAAGCTGTCAGATATTCAGCCCTGTAAGTGATGTCAAACGGAAGTGAAGGGAATACGGACATCAGAACCCTCTGCTCAGTGATCAGTGTTCGGACGGCGTAAACCAGACAGAACAGTCCGAAAAAAAGAGTGCTCCTGTCCTTTTTTCTGATGAAAAACAGGCCGAAATGATAGACTGCCATAATAAAAAGGCCTCCGAAAACCATCATCTCCGAAGACAATGTAATGAATTTCTGTTCATTTATATCCTGATCTGTCCCCAGGAAAAAATGCTCCCAGACCCCTCCCTTGGTGTCCATAAAATTGGAAATCTGCATAGTAATATGAATTTCATTTCTGCTCCCGAGTTCAGGACTGTATATATGAGGAAAAAGATAAGGAACCATTTCTTCTCTGGTCTTCCCGACTTTTCCCGCCTCAAAAGCAAGCTGCTCATTGATCCAGACTCTGTGTGCAGTTCCGATCACGGGAATGCGAATTGAGAGTCTGCTTCTTAATTCTGCCGGAAGCCTGACCAGAAGATGAATCGTGCAGTAGCCGTCTCCCCGAAGCACCCTCTGTCCAACCGTCATTCCCTTCCAGCTTCCGGGAACGTTCAGAAATCCGTTCCTTTCATTTTTTGCAGTTTCTTCAAAACTCAGGAACCGGTTCCAATAAAAATTCCATTGACCGGCCAAATTTACAATTCCTTTCTTTTCAAAATCCCAGTCCCGCAGATCCAGAACACCGTTCACAGCAGAAGGACTGGAAAAAGGGGCAGCGACAGTTCTGGCGCAGGAGACAAATCCGCCGACTGTACAGACAAGAAGATAAAGAATCATAAAGTCTCTAATATTTCTCACGAAGGCCGTTCCTTTTTTCAATGCTGAGTTCCTTCTGTATGTCTCAGGAAGCTTTTTCATATTTATAATATAAACAAAATACTGAGATATTTCGTAAACTATTCAGATTGACACTGTTTTTATTATCAGTTCTTTCGGTCAATAATCTTTATCTGAATGCATACAGTCTATGATGAATATCATAATAAAAAAAGTCAATGCTCAGCGCAGCCCCAGCCCTTCTCAGTTATAAATCCCTGTTTTCCAAGAGTTTTCCTTTAAAAAAGCAGGAAAGATTGTTCTGCCTGCCGGAAGGATATAGGGGTTTGCAGCCATTAAGACCCCAGCTTGTAAGCATTTTTTCTATAAATTATCGGATAATGTACCTGAAGATGAGAAGTTGCATAAAAACAGTGTTATTTAAAAAAAATGTGACACGCAAAGCATTTTTCAGAATTCAAGTCCATACCAAATTTTAAGTATTGATTAAATATCTGCAATCCGTCTCAGGTGTCTGCTGATCGATTTTTTAACAGGCACATAATCATTAAAAAACATCTTATAATATCTCATCATCCATGCAGATCCTTTAAAATCAGCTTCTTTCAGAAGTTTAATATCCGGAACGCCTGTATGCATCTGCCGCTTCCTCAATTCAGAAAGATTCAGCCGATACAGAGAAAGATTCTCTTTATCGGCAGTGTTCGGAAAGAATATACCTAAATTTAGGTATATTGACGCATTACGCAGTATCTTAAACCTGGCATTCAATTTTATATGTATACTTATATTCATATTCACAGAGTGAAAAACTCTTGCATTCTCCGGTCTTGAAAAATGGCCTGAAACAGGAAGATAAGCCTGCAGAAGAAACAGATTCTTGAAATCAATGTAGAAGAATTTGTTTCAGTCAGGATAAATTTCGCGGAGAAATCAACGAACAAAAAAGGATCGGGATTATGAAAAGGACTTTATCATTTTTTTATAGGGCGTGGGAAAGGATGAGTTCTTGGCTCAGGGATCAGCACTCGGAGACTGAATCGCTGAATTCAGCAAAGCAATCCACCTCAGCTACGGTTGGTGAGCAGCAGCTTCCAGGCTTGCGTGTCGAACCACTCTGCGACATCAGTTCACTGTCGTGGCCGCCCGTTTTGCTGTCGCAAAACCCTCGCAAACTCGGAAGCCCCTGCAGGCCTCCCTTCGGTCGCCGGGTGGCTGAAAGACGGGACAGCGAAAGCGCGATAAAACATAATGCAATACAATATATCTAATAACAAGGAGAACACTATGAAACAAATTATCACAAAGACAATCGACATACAGGGATTCAGGAAAGGCATATCCATAGGAATTGGAATTGTGCTCACACTGGGAGTCTCCGCAGTTCTTGCAGTGGCAGTGACAGGAACGATGAATACATACACGACAGGAGCTGTGATGGATGCAGCTTCTCTGAATACGAATTTTGCTTCACTGAAGACGGCAATAGAAAGTATCCCGAATTGGACAAAGAACGGAACGAGTGCATATTATAATGATGGGAATGTCGGGATTGGCACGAACAGTCCGGGAGTGCTGCTTGATGTAAAATATTCCGTCAGTAAAACATCAAATTCTATGTTCTGGATGCAGCAGACAACCTCAAATGATGCAGTTGATCCGATTGCAATCAAGACAGGATACAGAGGAGGCGGAACCAGATATGGAAGCATTGATGTTGCAGAGGGAGCAGTTCCGCAGGACCTTCTGCTCCAGTATTCCGGAGGGAAAGTCGGAATCAACGGCGGCAATATTACATTTCCGCTGGCAGACAAACTTGTCGTCGATGGAGATATTCGGATCGGGACCTCCGGTTCAAACGGCTGCGTCAAAAACTTTGGAGGCGGTCTGATAACAGGAACATGTTCTTCTGATGAACGTCTGAAACAAGAAATCAGACCGATCCCTCCCCTTCTGGAAAAACTGTCTCAGCTGGAACCAATCATTTTCAAATGGAGAACCAAGGAATTTAAGGACAGAAATTTTAGCTCTGCAACTGAATACGGACTTTCTGCCCAGAACGTTGAGAAATTATTTCCGGATATGGTGGAGACAGATAAGGACGGATACAAAGCAGTTCATTATGAAAGACTTCCGCTTCTGGCGATTCAGGCTATCCGCGAACTCTCTCTTCGGCTTCGCCAGGCGACCGACTCATTGGATTCAGAAAAATCCAGAAATCAGAAACTGGAAACAGTCAACAATGCACTGCAGGAGAAGATGCTTTCTATGGAGAAACGCCTTCAGGCAATCGAGAAAATGCAATCATCAGCAGTAACAAGGAGACAATTATGAAAAACAGGGAACAGGGAACAAAAAAAGGATCGGAATTATGAAGAGGGCTTTATCATTTTTTTCAATTTTTACCTCAACCCCTAGCCCCTTCTCCAAAACGAACAAAAATTTCGTTTTAGAGAAGGGGAATTCGAATAAACACCTTTTGGATGACAGCAGAGCAGTCACCTCAGCCCCTCTCTGCGACGCAAGGAGTGGAGAGGGGTGCCGGAGGCGGGGTGAGGTTCTGTCCGGTCTGAAACGCGGCATATCCATTGGCATCGGCTTTGTGCTCACACTCGGAGTCTCCGCAGTGCTCGCAGTGGCTGTGACTGGAACAATCAATACATACACGACAGGTGCGGTGATGGATGCTGCTTCGCTGAATACGAATTTTGCTTCGTTGAAGACTGCAATAGAAAGTATCCCGAATTGGAAAAGCAGTGGTACAAGTGCTTATTATACAGATGGGAATGTCGGGATTGGGACGAATAGTCCGACAGCTAAATTTCAAGTATTTGCTGCTTCAAATTCATCAATTTCAATTGTCCCGACTTCTAGCGGTTCAGGGAAGATTGATATGTATGCTGATAATCAACCTAATTTCAAGACGATTTTTAACTACACAGCGAATTCGGTAGGAGGTTCTCAGGACTGGACAGGGATGACTGCACATCCCTTTTCGATGGGACTGGTATTTGGAACTGGTGACGGAACCGGCGGTATGAATAGTATGCCAACAGTGACTCCTCTAATGGTAATAAAACCATCAGGCAATGTAGGCATCAGTACGACAAATCCATCCTACCGTCTCGATGTATCCGACGCGGCAAGCAATATTGTATTCCGTCTGACCGGTCTGAATGGAGCCTGCACTCACGCGCCTCAGGCAGGTTCGGAGACAGTGGCCTGTTCTTCTGATGAAAAGCTGAAGACAGACATCAGGGATGCTGCTCCTGTTCTGGAAGATCTGCTTCATCTGAAAATAAGAGACTATACAATCAGAAACAGCAGAACGAAAACTACGGGAGTCATTGCACAGGAAGTGCAGAAGTCAAGTCCTGAACTTGTGCACCCTGAAAAAGACGGCACTCTGATGGTGGATCAGATCAGCACCTGGAAACTTGTGAAAGCGATTCAGGAGATTTCGCTTCGACTCCGCAGAGCGACCGACTCCCTGGAAACAGAAAAATCCAGAAATCAGAAACTGGAAACAGTCAACAATGCACTGCAGGAGAAGATGCTTTCTATGGAGAAACGCCTTCAGGCAATCGAGAAAATGCAATCATCAGCAATAACAAGGAGACAATTATGAAAAACAGCGAACAGCGAACAGCGAACAGCGAACAAAAAAAGGATCGGAATTATGAAGAGGGCTTTATCATTTTTTTCAATTTTTACCTCAACCCCTAGCCCCTTCTCCAAAACGAACAAAAATTTCGTTTTAGAGAAGGGGAATTCGAATAAACACCTTTTGGATGACAGCAGAGCAGTCACCTCAGCCCCTCTCTGCGACGCAAGGAGTGGAGAGGGGTGGCAGCGCCGGGGTGAGGTTCTGTCCGGTCTGAAACGCGGCATATCTATCGGCATCGGCTTTATGCTCACGCTCGGAGTTTCCGCAGTGCTCGCAGTAGCAGTGACAGGAACGATGAATACGTATGTGACAGGTGCTGTGATGGATGCGAATTCTCTGAATACGAATTTTGCTTCGTTGAAGACTGCAATAGAAAGTATCCCGAATTGGAAAAGCAGTGGTACAAGTGCTTATTATACAGATGGGAATGTCGGGATTGGGACGAATAGTCCGACAAACCTTTTGGATGTAGCTGGGACAGCGCAAATTAAAGGATCAAGCTCTACAACGGGACTTTTTGTTTCCAATGCAGGAAATGTCGGGATTGGGACGACGTCAATCATTTCATCACCTAGAACTCTGACGGTAGCCAGACCAGCTACTACGGCATCATTGACAAATACTGGATTTATAGTATCTGATTTTACTAATTCTACTATGGAATTATTTCAAAGCCAGACGGAAAGCAGATGGGTGAGCAATGTTGCATTAGGTTTGACCGCCAATAACAGTGCAGGAACCCCTCACTTATATATCAATACAGCTGGGGCTGTAGGTATCGGGACAAGTGCCCCGGAATCAGGCACACCACTGTCCCTAAATAGCGGCGGGGTAAATGTAATGAGACTTACAAATGCTTCAGCAGGAGGTTCAAGCTGGAGGTTATTTATTGGAGACAGCGGATCCGGATTGAGTAATAAATTCTTGATCACCTATGTCGGGAGTGCCGGCGGAGGTATATTAGGAGGAGACGCTTACAATATGATGACTTTTGATAAAAGTACAGGCAACGTCGGCATCGGCACAACTTCACCATCTGCAAATTTTCAAGTAGTCGGCACTACACTGGCCACAGCCTGGAGCACGTCGGATGAACGTTACAAAAAGAACATTCAGCAGATAGACAATCCTGTGGAAAAAATCATGAACCTGCGGGGCGTGAACTATGAATGGAAGAGAGAGGAATACAAGGATCTGAAATTCAAGGAAG
>DAORDI010000175.1:0-11689 GCA_035345895.1 Leptospiraceae bacterium | reverse complement strand
CGGACTGGGGAAATCAACTAATTATTTTATATACAAGATAGAATATTTTGTACTTAAAATAAATAAAAGATGTTCAGAAAAATTTTTCTGAAACTGCAGAAAAGCCTTTAAATATTGATTGAAATTTTTTTCAGCCGGTTCAGGATGTACATTATGAACCTGAGAAATGCAGAAAGGCGGATAAAAAAAGCGGTAGCGCTCCTGACTCTCCTGCTTTTTCTTCCGGATACTTTCCTTGTTTCCAGGTCGGAAAATTCCTCCAGACAGAAAGTCTTCCTTTCCAAAATTGAAATCTCAGGGGATGTTCCGTCCTCTCTCCGGGAAAGCATTCATCTGAAACTCAAGTCTGCCATCATGGAAAAATACGGCAAAAACTACAGCATTGTAGGCCAGACGGATCTGGAAGTCCTTTTCCGTCAGGCCGAGTCATTTCAGAAACAGGGAAAGGAAATACAGACCTTTCTCACTGAAATTTCGGGGGCAAAGGATGCAGATGAAATCATTTATGGCAAACTCTTCAAGGATGAAGGACAGATAAAACTTCTTCTGAACAATCTGAAGAAAGACTCCGTTACAAAAGAGTTTTATACAAAGTCCATCGTGGATATTTCCTTCTTCGACTCCGATTCCGATTTTTACATAAAGGAAGCCGCGGAAAAGATCATGAATCCCCGTCATAAGATACTGCACACCGGTCCTTCTTCTCCGGATCATAAAAAGGTATATCATCCGAAATCCGAATATGATTTTCCTCCGGAAAACAAAATCTTTCAGGTAGGCGATCTGGAATGGGGCGAGTTTGAAGGGGTATTCAAATGGAGAGAAGCCACAGTGATCTGCGAAAGCAAGGGGATGAGACTGCCTACGCCGGAAGAACTGAAAAATCTGGCTCATCTGAAAAACTATCTGACAAGAGAGCCCTGCTGTGTGTTCTGGACTTCCAGGACAAATGCAAAGGACGGAGACTATGCATTCTACATAGACATCAATGACGGCTTTGGAAATTACTACCACAAGGATATCGATCTTCGGGTACGCTGTGTAAAATAGATTTATCCGTATTGAGGCTCAAAATCGTTCGCTGAGAGCAGTCAAATTTCTCCTCAAGCCGACTCAATTATTTTTCTTCTTTCCATTGAAATCAATTCTTTAAATATCAGCATATGGAAAACAAAATCATTCTTACTGAAAATGAAATCCCCAGGAACTGGTACAATATACAGGCGGATATGCCGAACCCGGTTCTGCCTCCTCTGCATCCGGGCACAAAGCAGCCTGTAGGCCCTGACGATCTTGCTCCTCTTTTTCCAATGGAACTGATCAAGCAGGAAGTGACCAGGGAAAGATACGTGGAGATTCCCGAAGAAGTCAGGGACATCTATAAAATCTGGAGACCTACCCCGCTTTTCCGTGCTCACAGACTGGAAAAATTTCTGGATACACCTGCAAAAATATATTATAAGTATGAGGGAGTAAGTCCTGCAGGCTCTCATAAACCGAACACTGCAGTGCCTCAGGCTTACTATAACAAGAAAGAAGGCGTGAAAAGAATCACAACAGAGACCGGTGCAGGACAATGGGGAAGCGCGCTGAGTTTTGCATGCAATATATTCGGGATTGAACTCGAAGTGTACATGGTGAAGATCAGTTATCAGCAGAAGCCTTACAGAAAGGCAATGATGAATACCTGGGGTGCAAAGGTATATGCATCTCCTACTGACAGGACAGAATCAGGAAGAAAGATTCTGGCAGGCGATCCGAACTCTCCTGGAAGTCTGGGAATTGCAATTTCCGAAGCAGTGGAAAGAGCTGCAATGGACCCTGATACAAAATATGCCCTTGGAAGCGTTCTGAATCACGTTCTTCTGCACCAGACCATCGTAGGACAGGAAGCAATGCTTCAGATGGAAAAGGCAGGAGACCTTCCGGATATCGTCATTGCTCCATTCGGAGGAGGATCGAATTTTGCAGGACTCACCTTCCCTTTCCTGCGTCTGAATTTTACTGAAGGGAAAAAAATACGCTGTATTGCAGTCGAACCTGCCTCCTGTCCTAAACTCACAAAGGGCGAATTCCGCTATGATTTCGGCGACACAGTAGGACTCACTCCTCTCATCCCTATGTACACTCTAGGTCACTCCTTCGTCCCTGCTTCCATTCATGCGGGAGGACTCCGCTACCACGGTGCAGGCGCAATCGTAAGTCAGCTCCTCAAGGATAAACTGATTGAAGCGAGTGCACTCCAGCAGCTGGAATGTTTTGAAGCTGGTGTTGCATTTGCAAAGACAGAAGGAATTCTTCCTGCACCTGAAGCAACACACGGCATTGCAGAAGTGTTCCGTCAGGCAAAACAGGCGAAGATAGAAGGAAAGTCTAAAACAATCCTCTTCAATCTCTGCGGTCACGGATATCTGGATCTGGGAGCATATGAAGACTATCTTTCCGGAAAACTGAAGGATCATGAAATCAGCGATACAGAAGTGAAAAAATACATTTCTGAACTGGATGCTTATCCTGCAATCAAGTAATATTGCACAAAAATTATTCCGACTCCGGGAATTGCTTTCAACGGATTCAAGGAGTCGGATCTGACTGCAATGAAGGAAATAATTCCTTTACACAACAGAAAATTCATTTTAACTGGAAGCGGCATTTTTATCATACTTTTATGAAAAAAAGAGAACCTTATGAACCTTAAAGAATATCAGTCAAAAGTGCTGAAAGGTCAGAACCTTCCTGCGGACTTGAAAATTCTTCTGCAGATGCAGGATTTCAGAATAGAAAGCGAGGAAGATGTATCTGATCCTTTGAGTGAAATGGGAATCTATCTTCTGCTTCCTGGCGATGACCCATTGCCGGATGATTCACATCTCAGTAAAAAAGAAAAAAACACTCCTTTTTATAAAGCAAATTATCCTGCCGTGATGAGCGTGATGAAGTTGATCACTTTTGCTGCTCAGATCATTTACGATGACGGCGATGAAGATCCAGTGGGTTACTGGCATGGACCAGAAAACACGCCCATTGAGGAGGCTCCCATTGTAAAATGGTCAAGTGACGGTTTTACTGTCCTGCCTGGAAAAAATCTGACTGAGGCGCTTCTTACAACACTGGATGAAGAAGATGATTTTCCAAGAATCCGGAAGAGTCTCTCTGAATACGGAATAAGGATCAGTGCAAGGAAGATTTCTGAAATTAAAACACCGAAAGTAAAAACTCATCCAAATGAACTGCATGGAATTTTATATTCGGATAATCGGATACTCAGTTTTCAGAAGGATGTACTGAATGGACAGACTGTTCCAGATGATCTTCGTAAACTGTTCAGAATGCAGATGCTTTGGCCGGAGGAGGAAAATTCTGAAATCTTTGACCCCCTTGGGGCAATGAACTGCAGAATTTTAATGCCTGGGGAAAAAATCGGCGTTATGGACAAATCTTATCTCAGTAAAGCGGATAAAAAAAATGCTGATATAATGGCAAATGTGAAGTCAATAGACAAAGTATGTTCCTATATTACTTTTGCAGCTTACACGGATGACGGCGATTTAATCGGATACTGGCACGGCACTGAAAATAATTCAATCGAAAAAGCCCCCATTGTCATGCTTGATACAGAAGGACAGTTCAGTCAATTGCCCGGGAAAAATTTGACAGAGGCGCTCCTCAGTCTTCAGGATATGAATAACAGCGAGTTTAAAAAATATGCAAAATGGTTTGCTGAATTTCATATTTTAATTACTGCAAATTCGCAACGCGGTATGACTCAGTGGCCCAAATCTGCATCGTCTCCTCAGAAAATTCATCAAGATCTTTATGAAAAATACCGCAGAAAAAAATGAGGTTTTCTTCAGTTCAAACTGTGGGGAATGACTCAGGACTGCCTATTGTTTTTTCAGAAGAAACTCGGTCTGCATCAGTCTAATCACAAGGAGACTATAAAATGAACGCAAAATTTTTGAATGACAATGCTTCGCGGTTATTTTTCTGAAAATGATGAAACTGCTGATCCTGATACTCTTACTTTCGATTGGGTATCATTACGGAATCAGACTGGGAATCAATTTTGATGAACTCTTTGACTTCTTTTTTGGAATCGTCGGAATTGATTTCAAGGAAGATGATATCGGCTGGCAGAAAGACTGAAATATAATTTATTTTATTTTCTGTCTCACCAGTCGATCGGGAAATAGTCTTTCAGGAATTTTCCGTACATATGTTTTCCTGTGAGGATTCCGTTGAATACAGGATCGCATACTCTGGCGGCCCCGTCCACAATGTCGAGAGGAGGCTGAAAATCATGAAGCTCTTCCTTTTTTTTGGAAAGAAAAACAGGGTCCTCGTCTGTCACCCATCCTGTATCGACTGCATTCATAAAGATTCCCTCCTTTGCAAGAGAACCTGCTGCAGTATGAGTGAGCATATTCAGAGCAGCCTTCGCCATATTCGTATGAGGATGTCTGTCTTCCTTTGTGAATCGGTGAAACTTTCCTTCCATCGCAGATACATTCACTATATGCTTTTCTCCGGTGAAGTCCTTTTTCATCAGAGTGACGAGCCTGTTGCAGAGAACAAAAGGTGCAATCGAATTGATGAGCTGAAGTTCTATCATTTCAGCAGTGTCGATCTCTCCAAGTTTCAGTCTCCAGCTGTTTACAGTCCTGAGATCCACCTGCTGCAGATCCGCATCGAGATATCCTTCCGGAAACTCCTCTTTGACTGATACTGTGGAATCATGATTATAAGGAATTTGAGAAAGTTCCGCAGAAGCACGGATTCCTATTCCTGGAGCCTTTCCGTGCCAGACAGAAGGAACAGTCATTTCCTTGCCTGAATTTTCCGTATACGATGAATACAGACTGTCCGAGAATTTCTTATGTGCCGAAAGAATTTTCTGCTCCCCTGCTCCCAGTTTCTCAAATGCAAGTCTTTCCTTTTCCATCAGATGCGTGTAAAATTCCGGAGGACGTCTGACTGTCTGAGCAGCATTGTTGATGAGAATATCCAGTCTTTCTTCTTTATGTATAATATAATTACAGAATATCTCCACACTCGGAGTATGTCTGAGATCGAGTCCGTGAATTTCCAGTCTGTCCGCCCAGTCGGAAAAATCCTCTTCCTTTGCAAACCTTCCGGCGGAGTCTGCAGGAAAACGTGTAGTCACAATGACCTTTGCGCCGGAGCGGAGCATCATCAGAGCACAGTGATAGCCGATCTTTACGCGGGCTCCTGTGATGAGAGCAGTTTTCCCGTGAAGAGGGACTCTCTGAAATCTTTTTTCATAATTGAAATCTCCGCATTCCCTGCACATGGAATCGTAGAAGAAATGAAGTTTTGTGTATTCCTTTTTGCAGACATAACAGTTGCGGGGGGATTTGAGCTCCATTTCAGGATCATCGTTTTTGGGTCCTTCCAGTTTCAGGGGAGCCTTGAAAACTGCATCCTTTCGCGCTTCACGGATTCCTGTGGCTGCCCTGGCCTTTTTTTCAGCGGTTCTTTTTTCTCTTCTTTTTGCCTTCCGGACTTCCCTGTTTCTTTTCCGTATCTCGTCCGCATTCGGTCTCGAAATTTTACCGCAGTCAGTCAGTACAGAGATTCTTTCCTCCTCGGAAAGAGATGCAAACAGTCCCCCGTCTTCCGAGAGCCTTCGGATGAATTCGAGTCCCTTCTGTATTTCTTCTTTCGAGTATTCCATTTTTAACCGGCCTGATCTATGACCAAAATTTACTGCGGTCACAATTCAGCATCCAAAAATCCTGCTTGCACTTGCTTCCCTCAAATTCAGACTGCTTTTATGAAGATACATCCTACTGCGATTATAGACAAGAATGCAAAGCTCGGGACGAATGTGGAAGTCGGTCCCTATTCCATCATTGAGGGAGATGTGGAGATCGGAGACAACTGCTGGATAGAAAGCTGTGTAAAGATTTATTCAGGAACCAGAATGGGAAAGAACAACAAGATCCACCATACTGCGATCGTCGGGGGGCCTCCTCAGGATTTAAGTTTCAAGCTGGAGACAAAAACATATACAATTATCGGCGATGACAATGTGATCCGTGAAGGAGTCATTCTGCACAGGGCGACAAAGGAAGGAAAGGCAACCACTCTCGGAAACAGAAATTATCTGATGGGACAGACTCATATTGCACACGACTGCATACTCGGGGATGATGTCATCATGGTTCTGAACGGACAGATTGCAGGTCACTGCGTGATAGGAAACAAGGTGTTCATTTCAGGGTTGACAGGACTGCACCAGTTCTGCAAGGTAGGAGACTATGCAATGCTTGCAGGATGCTCCAAGATCGTAAAGGATGTTCCCCCTTTCGTCACAATTGACGGAAACCCTGCCACTGTGATCGGTCTGAACAGCGTGGGTCTGAAAAGAGCCGGATTTGCAGGTCCTGCGAGAGAGAAAATTAAGCAGACTTATAAAACAATTTATCATTCAGGAATGAATGTGTCTCAGGCTCTGAAAGTGCTGAAGGAGCAGAATGATCCTGATCCGAACGTGCAGTACATCGTCCGTTTCTTTGAAGAGAGCGACAGAGGCGTCACAGACCACAGATAAGGAAAAATTATGAGAATAGCAGTCACAGGCGGTGCCGGGTACATAGGCAGTCATATAGTAAAGGAACTCAACAGAAGAAATTATGAAGTCGTCGTTGTGGACACACTCGAAAAAGGAAACAGAGTCAATCTGTTTCCGCAGAACGAATTCATCCAAGGCGACATACAGAATGAAGAAATTCTGAAGAAACTGTTTTCCAAAAAGACAGAAGCAGTCTTTCATTTTGCCGCATGGAAGGCTGCAGGAGAATCCATGACTTCTCCTGAAAAATATTCTCTGAACAATCTGAACGGCACATTGAAGCTGATTACGTACATGCTCGAAAAAGACTGCAGAAATTTTATTTTCTCTTCCTCAGCTGCAGTGTACGGGGCGCCTCAGTATCTTCCGATTGATGAGAACCATCCTTTGAATCCGGAAAACTATTACGGGTATACCAAACTTGCAATCGAGGAAAATCTGAAATGGTACGACAGGCTGAAAGGTCTGAAATTTGCGGCACTCAGATATTTTAATGCCGCCGGGTATGATCCTGAGGGAATTGTGAAAGGACTCGAGCAGACTCCTGCAAATCTGCTTCCGATCATAATGGAAACTGCCTGCGGAATGAGAAAAGAGTTTCAGATTTACGGAGAGGACTATGATACTCCTGACGGAACCTGCATCAGAGACTATATTCATGTGACAGACCTCGCAGAAGCCCATGTGCTGAGTCTGGACTATCTGATCAAAAACAGAGAGTCGCTCATTGTAAATCTGGGATCGGAAAACGGATACTCAGTGAAGGAGATCGTAAGCATTTCTGAAAAGGTCGTAGGGAAAAAAATTCCTCACAGTCCGACTGGAAGACGTGCAGGTGATCCTGCGAAACTTCTTGCATCCTCTGCTAAGGCCAGAAATCTTCTGAACTGGACTCCAAAGCACAGTTCCGCAGAATCTCTTGTCAGCACAATGTGGAATGTATACAAGGATATAAAATAATGATTTATCAGTTCAAGGAGCATATTCCTGAAATCGCCTCTTCCGCATTCATTGCACCGAGTGCGGAGATCATAGGAGACGTAAAGATAGGAGAAGACACTTCGATCTGGTTTCAGACCCTTGTGAGAGGAGATGTAAACTATATCCGGATCGGATCAAGATGCAATATACAGGATATGTGCCTGATTCATGTGGCGAGGGATCAGTTTCCTGTGAATATAGGGAACAATGTTTCTCTCGGTCACAGAGTGACGATTCACGGATGCACTCTCCGGGACAATTCCTTCGTGGGGATGTGTGCTACTCTGATGGATGATGTGGAGCTTGGGGAATATTCATTTGTGGGTGCAGGAACCCTGATCACTCCCGGAAAAAAAATTCCTCCCGGAGTGCTTGTAATGGGTTCCCCTGGAAAGATCGTGCGTGATATCAATGAAAAAGAAAGAGAGATCATTGAAAGAACCGCAAACAACTATGTGAAATATAAAGAAAATTATAAAAATTCTGAGAATTTCAGAAGTCTATAGTCGTCAGCAGTTACCTTTTATATCAAACTGATTAAAATGCAGTGAGGGCAGCCCGGATGAAACTTGTGACAGGAGCCTGCTCTCTTACATCCTCAAGACCTTCCCTGAGTTCCCTGAGCACAATCTGAGCATCGGTCAGTGTTGTGTTCACATTGCTGTGCATATCCTCGTTGTTGATGAGTTTTCCGATTGTACCCTTTCCGCTGTTGATCTTGGTTGTGATGTCCGCAATATTCGACACAGTCTTCCTTATGTCGGGACGGTTTTCTGCAATCAGTTCGGAAAGACTGACCAGAGGATCTTCACTTGTCTTTCCCTTGATCTTTCCTGGTTTTACAGCGGCCGGATCAATGACTGTGTGGATTCTTTTAGCAGGAACGTTGACTCCGTCTTCTTTGGCAAAACCCGGATTGATGGCAATGATTCTTCCGGAAAGAAGACTTTCATTTCGGATCTTGATTTCATAATTATCATAGAGCTTCACAGGGGACTGCAGAACAATCAGAACTTCCACCTGAGTCTCTGCACCTTCCTGTGCTGATTCCAGAAGATTTCCCTTTGCATCAAAATAGGCCAGACTGACCCTTGAAATATAACCGAAAGGCACACCCTGCACTGTGACCTTGGAACCTACCTTGATTCCTTCCGAATTGGGAAAATAAATCTTCATTGTATGCAGTTCCTTTTTCAGCGGCCCGCCTTCAGTGATGATCGTAAAATATCCTACTACAGCAGAAGCGATTAAAAAGAGCACCCCTACCAGAATTGTCTGAACAGCTTTCATTTCTCCCCCAAGTCTCTTCCACTCTCAAATAAAACCGGATACAGTCAATGAATTTCAGAGGCGTAAGGAATGCCCAGCGATTGTATATATGAGTAAAAAAATGATGCTCACACGGAGAAGCCGAGTGCCTGAGCGGCTCAGATGCCTGCAAGATCAGCAATCACAGTAATAAAAATGCATTGACAATTGAAAAAAAAGAAAAAACCTTGAGCCTATGGTTCTTGTTGACAAAAAAACGCTGATTCACTGGATGCTTCTGGATTCACTTGCAAAAGAAAGCTATTATAGAGAAAAAATTCAGATATTCAAGAACAAATACAAAACCGATTTTCCTGCATTTCAAAACCGAGTGGAATCAGCAGAAAAGGAATCATTCGAAGAATGGGATGATTATATAGAATGGGATGCTTATGAAGGTTTTTTAAGCCGCCTGAAGGAACGAATTCATGACATCCGAAACGGAAATATTCAATTGGCTGGAATTTGAAAGATCAAAAAATGGACAGGAAAACAGCCTGTAAACTGGCATGGAACCTATGACTGCGAGAACTATGGACGACGATCAAGCACCTGCTGCTGTGAAAAAGCTTGCAGATTTATTCACAAAAATATCTGAAGGCATTGAAAAAAAACAGCAGGATGAATTTGATGCAGAAATCATGAAATTATATCTGCACAGAGAAAGTAAAGTTTCCATCTCTTCTGACTATGACGAAAAAGAAAATTCAGTGGGATTCAGCATATTTGTGTCTGCCCCGAACTCTGCTGTCAAACCGTCTGAAATTCATTTCAATCAGTTTATCTATGAATGCCTGCTTCTTTCTGATGCGGATCAGCTGAAAAATATTCAGGAATGCATTGAACTGATGGAACGGAAGGACGGCAGCAAGTATAATCTGGATTTCATTCCTGCGTATTATAATGATGAATTATGTGAATACTATATACATGGAAGGATACGAAAAAAGGGATAAGAATGACGGAAGCAAAAAAAGGACGATGCATAAAATGCAATCTGTTTTTTTATGTACATGACCATCATATTCTCCCAAAGAGCCGATTCGGCAATGAAGGAGAAACAGTCAGACTCTGCCCCAACTGTCATACCCATTTTCATGAATACAGCAGAATAAATACAAGAAATCCTGAAGACAGGGAAGAAGCATTAAAAATCTGGACTATATGGTTAAGAACAATATCAGTAACGGTAAGTATTATTATTGCAAGCATTATAATTAATTATTTAAGATAGATAAACAGTCACATCACATCGAGGCCTGACAATACTGATAACTCTCTGCTAAATCATCAATCGCCTCAGATTCAAGCCTTAATTTTCTTTCCAAATCTCTCCTCCAGGATCTGAATGGATTCTTCCCAGGAATACCCGCCTCCTGCATTCTTTTTAAACGGATATCCTGTTCCTTTTTATAAGCCTGATCCATTTCCTCTGTCAGGTCGGAATCGTCACCCTCTTCATAAATGACAATTGCCAGTTTATGGTAGGGTTTTATTTACGGAGGGAGTTCCAAAGCAGCAAATCGAGTCTCAGTGGTATCTGCAATCGTTTCCAAAGCAGTCATATTTCAAATGATAAATACTCAGATTTCCAATGAAATTTTAATCCGGTCAATTATTCATTGATTGAAAGTGCCTTTGCATTTTCACTGAACGTCGCCTTGCAGGCTAGCAAATGCGGGGATTTTAGCGGCTTCAATGTTAGCGAAGGGGCTGCTTAAGCACATTTAAACCAACGCAAGTTGGGAAGATGCTGCCGGTAAAGCATCCCTGCCTTTCTATATTTCTAATAGCCCGCAGGGCGGAGCGCAGTCGAGATTAGAAATCTGAGTAAATGGAATATATCAGAAAACAGGCAAATATTTTATTGAAAGCGAAGATGTGACTGAAATACTAGAAACTGCGATGATTTCCGAATGCAGTATTTTAAAGAGTGATTCTGTAATGATTTATGATGGGCAGCTCTTATGAATCCCTACCCTTTTACGGAACGTCCTGCGTCTGACTTTCCCCAGAAGCCTCCTTTTTATTTTTCCAATTTCGGTCTCTGGGAAAAGGAGGAGTGGAATTATGCAGATGCGGCTTTCCGGATGGCGGAAGCCTGCGGGGAACATCTGAATATAATGAAATCATCATGGATTCTGGATATAGGCTCAGGACTCGGAGGAAGTCTTTTTGTATGGAAGAAAAGATTCGGTGCAGAAAAAGTCACTGGGATCAATCTTCCAGGAGCACAGACTGAGTTCGCACTTTCTGTTCTGAAAAAGGAAAAACTATCCGGGATGGAAATCATTTCCGGCTCCTGGGAAAAAATACAGGAGATTCCTTCCGAAACCTTTTCCCAATCTGTTGTGCTCGACTGCATCTACCATTTTCAGAATCAGAAACTTTTTGCTGAAGAACTTTACAGAGTACTGAGGACAGGAGGAAGCGCTGCTGTCACGAATATCATCTATCCGTCAGAGAAATGTCAGCAAGGAATGTACGGAAAACTACTCTCTCTCTCATCCGGTCTTTCCGGAATCCCGAAAGAAAACAGGATGGATGCAGATGCATTTCAAAAAAAATTTACCGATTCAGGATTCAGGCTGATTCGGAACGAAAAATGGGGAGGGAAAGTTTTTACAGGGTTTAGAAGATTCACATCTGACAGGAATATATTTCTGAAATTTTTCGGAGCCGTTCTGGAAAGTTTTTACAGAAAGGGTCTTTTGGAGTATGAATTTTTTCTTTTCGAAAAAATTTGACCTCATGACAACAGTGATCCTTTTAATCTTATCCAATGTGTTCATGACATTCGCCTGG
>DAORDI010000174.1:0-11731 GCA_035345895.1 Leptospiraceae bacterium | reverse complement strand
CAGTTTCCTGATTCAGGCAGGATACAGATTTACGGAATGAACTGGTTTTCTCACAGAAAGGAACTTAGGGAACTTCTAGGTTTCTCTCTTCAGGAAACCAAGTTTCTGGAAAAACTGACAGTAAAGGAAACAATCTGTCTTTTTGGAAGTTTTTATTCCAAGTCGAAGGAGGAGAGCATTGCTGCCCTTCATCCTGCAGGACTTTATGAAAAACGAGACACCTATGTGGAATCACTTTCGGGAGGACAGAGGCAGAAGCTTGCACTCTGCACTGCAATACTTCATAATCCTAAAATACTGATCCTCGATGAACCGACTACAGGACTTGATCCCGGTGCCAGAAGAGAGATTTGGAATGTGCTTCTTCGTCTGAAGACTGCCGGCACAACAATGATACTTACAACACATTATATGGAAGAAGCAGAAACTCTCTGCGACAGGATACTGTTCATTGACAGGGGGAAAATCATTGCAGACGGGACCCTTCCGGAACTTCTGAAAAAAAATGACCATTCTGAACATATACTGATCCGGCTGAACAGGCCAGGAAAAAATATTGAATGGGAAAAAATCACAGGATTCCGTTCCATTCGCTGGAAGGAAGAATTCCTGGAAGCGGAAATCGCTGCCGACCACAGTTCCGTGTTTCTGCAGAAGCTGCTTGACATTCTGAAGAAGAAAAAAATTTCCTTTGAAAAACTGGAAACAAGGAAAGCAACACTGGACGATCTGTTCATGTCCATGACCGGAAGGAGACTTGAAGGATGAGAATGATCCTGGAACTGCTGAAGGCAGAATTGAAAATGTTCTACAGAAATCCCGGAATCCTCTTCTGGGCGTTCGGTTTCCCTCTGATTATGGCGGGAATCCTCGGACTTGCATTCACTAAAAAGCAGGAGCAGAAATACATTATATCTGTAGTTGAGGAAAAATTATCTGAAAATAATTATACTGCAGTATCTGCTCTGAAGCCTCCTTCAGGAGGTTATGCTGTATATGAATTCAGACGGCAGGGCTGGGATGCTTCTGTTCTCAGCATGAAAAGAGGAGAGTCGAATCTTGTTCTGAAAATTCTTTCTTCAGGAGAATATGAATTTTTCTTTGATCCGAACAATCAGACCAGCCATATCTGCTATCTTCTTCTTCAGAGAAGCATACAGAGCAGAGAAAACAGGGAGACTGTCTTCGAGGCCGCTGATTCCGGCGGGGTCATCAAACAGATGGACATACGCGGAAGCAGGTACATTGATTTTCTGATACCTGGACTTCTTGCACTGGGCGTGATGAATTCCTGTCTCTGGGGGACTGCCTGGACTCTGATCGAACTCAGGATGAAGAAACTTCTGAGACGGATGATGGCGACTCCTCTTCCGAAATCCTATTTTCTTTTTTCTCATCTTCTGATGAGAATGATTCTTTCCGGTCTTGAGTTTATATTTTTAATGATATTCGGATATTTTGTATTTTCTGTGGAGGTTCAGGGTTCACTGACTGCACTCTTCCTGCTTTTTCTTGCAGGCAATCTTGCATTCACCGGAATTGCTGTTCTCATCTCTTCGAGGGTCGCCAATTCTCAGATAGGGAACGGTCTCATCAACCTGGTTTCCTTTCCGATGACTATCTGTTCAGGAGTGTTTTTTTCCTATCACGGATTCCCGGATCTTTTCAGGAATATTGTAAAATACTTTCCTCTGACAGTCCTTGCTGACGGAGTGAGGGCAGTATTTACGGAAGGAGCGGGTCTTCAGGAATCCGGGATACCTATACTGATTCTGGGAATCACCGGACTTATCTTCTTCGGTGCCGGAATCAGACTGTATAAATGGGACTGATAATATGGAAGAAAGACTTTTTCCGAAAAGCAGAGAAGAAATCATCGACACCGAAATGAAGAAGCTGAAGCTCCCTTCTTTCGGAAAATTCCTCATAGAATCTGTTCTGGATGGAAGAATCAAGGAGGAATCGCTCATCTGCTGTCATTCCGACTGTTCTCTCTGCAATGAGAAAGTTTCTCAGTGTCTTTCTGAAATCAAAAAACAGCTGAATGAAAAATAATAAATAATTGACATATAAATGGAAACAGGGGTTTCTGGATTTATAAATGAGGTGACTATGAAAAAAATTACATTCACTTTTTTAGCTTTGGCGCTCCTTTCCGCAGTTCAGTTCTGCAAGCCAAGTGCGGAAAATGAAAAAAACAAACATGCAGTTCTTGTAAAAGATGCAAACTCTTATATGACGAACTTCCCTAAATTCAGAACTCATGTTGACGCTCTTCTGAAAAAGTCTGAAGCAGCTTTTGCCGAGGCTTCCAAGGTGACAGATGAGGCTCAGAAAGCTGAAAAAATGAAAGCAGCAAATGAAATTCTTTCTGACAGCAAGCTGATTTCACAGCTTGGTTCCTATGTATTCAAAGAAGACGATATTCAGGATGATATCAAACTCCTGACCGAAAATAAAACTAAAGTGAAATTTCATGATGAAATCAATGCTGCTGTCAGTGTTGCAATCAAGAATCTCGGAGAAGCAAAAAGCATTATGGATAATGCGAAGGCTGGCACAGTAGAGGAAGCAACAGAGGAAGTGACTAAGGCAGTCGGTCTTCTGATTGAAGCAAATTCCAAACTTGATAAGGTTTCAGCACAGATCAAAAAAGACAAGAAAAAAGATAAGAAAAAGTAATATACTCATTGCCGGTTTTTTACAGACCGGCAAATTCTGAGATCCTGTCATCCAGATAAAGCACAGCCTTTTGTTTCCATTCAAATACCCCGTTTTCCCAGGTGCAGTATCCTTCGTTTTTCCAGTTTTCAATGAGAGATAGAGCAGGGTCTTTTTTTTCCGGCAGAAATCTGTCCAGGAAACCGTTTAATCTTATCGGGATGAAAATCCGGAAAAGACACAGTGCGAGTTCAGCCGGAAGATTCGATATTTCAGAGTCTGAACTCCAGTTCATCCTCAGATACACGTCGGTCGATCTGACATTTGAATAACGTCTGTTTCCGATGAAGCCGTGTGCACCCGGCCCAATCCCCAGATACTCTTCCATAAGCCAGTATTTCAGATTGTGAAACGATTCATAACCTGCAATGCTGTAATTGGAGACTTCGTACTGTCTGTAATTGAAGTCAGAAAGAAATTTCGGCAGAAGATGCAGAATTTCCGACTGAAGCTCTTCATTTGGAGAAAGGGACTGTCCTGTTCCGATTTTCCTGTAGTATTCTGTCCCTTTTTCTGCAGTGAGAGAATAGGCACTGATATGAGAAAGACCGTTTTCTGCCGCAGTTTTTACATCTGAAAAAAAATCGTTCATCGTCTGTCCAGGTATCCCATAGATCAGATCTATACCTTTCTTTGAGAAGGGAGAGTTTTTCAGTATTTCGAGAATCTGTCCGTATTTTTCACCCCTGTAATGTCTGTCGAGAGTCTTCAGATGCACGGGGCTGAAACTTTGAACACCTGCATTGATCCTTGTGATTCCAGCTTCAGAATACGACCTCAGAAGTTCAGCGGTCAGGTCTTCAGGATTGCATTCCACTGTGATCTCCGCATCCGGAGCAATATGAAGTCGGTCTTTCAGAAAATATAGAAATTTATGAATCTCTTCAGGATCTGCTTTGGACGGAGTGCCTCCTCCGAAAAAAACTGTATCGTAGACAAGATTTCGGGCTTCAGGAAACTGCCTTAGTCTGAAATCAGTTTCATTCCGGAAGGCAGAGAAAAGCTCCTCATCCTTTCCTGATTTTCCCAGACCGATTCCTGCAGAGTAAAAATCACAGTATGCACATTTATGGACACAGAAAGGATAATGAATATATATCCCTCCATATCCTTTTCTGCATACAAGCGGAGAAAATGTATTCAAGCGGCTTTTGACTCTTCCTCTGCATCCTCAGGGATGTCTTTAGACTCTCCGCCCCAGTCGGGATCTGAATCGAAGATCAGAAGAAATTCCCTGTCCTCCAGTTCTGAGTCTGCCGCAAAATCCAGTTCAAAATTGTCTGAAGAAAATCCTCCCAGCTGTGCAAATTCCCCTTTTTCCAGGGAAGAGTTTTCTGTATTTTTGATCCTGTCTCTGCTTCCAAAATTTACGATCATATCAATCCTGGAAAGAGTCTGAGGTGCGGCGGCGAGAAGGACAGGGTAGAGAGAAAACTCCTTTTTGAATTCCTCGGCAGCCTCATACACTTCCTTGTCCCAGAGAAGAAAATCTTTGAATCTGAATTTCTTTTTGAATACGACAGAATACTGAATTTCTTCAGGATCGGAAATACTGCTGATGAGTGCCTTTGCAAGAGAATCAGCAGCATCCTTTGTCAGAAATGCATTTTTTCTGAAATACTCAGAAACGGATTCCTGATCGAATGAAACTGTCCTGTCGGTCAGTGCCGAAAAAAATTCATCGAGTACAGAGACTGCATCCTCCTCACTGAGATAAGTGCATCCGAATTCATTCTCAGAACTGTTCACGTATTCCCGCCGCCTATATCATTATTTCAGCATTGTTTTTCTGTATACAATATCTGCCGGTTTCACTGACTCTTCCGAATTGAATGCTCTCAGTACCAGACCTGCACAGGATGCATCTGTAGGAGAAAAGGAAAAGAGCACCTTGACATTCGGATTGGAGGGGAATTCCAGAAAAGGAGATCCAGTGTGGAGCAGAATGTAATCTGCCTTGGGATTTGTCTTTATAAAAGAATTGATTCTTCTCAGATCCGCCTGATCTCTTGAATCCAGGACAAACACTCCCTTGATTTTTTTTGAAAGCATTTTCTTCAGACGTTTTTCGCTGACTGCATCATATCCCAGGAGTTCCACTTCTTCCTTCAGTCTGTCCTGTCTCAGATGAAAATGGAATGTTTTTACCGTTTCAGCAGAAGGGGGAAAGAATTCATTTTTCCAGGCCCTGATGCCTTCAGAAGAAATTTTTCTGTTCAGATCGTTCAGATTCTCCTTCTTCAGATACTCGTAAAATTCCTTAGCCGACTTGTTTCTTCTGGAAAGATATGTCTTCAGTTCCTCATCATTAATATTTAATGATGAAAATGATTCACTGAAAAGTCCCAGTTCCATTTTTGCAATCAGCTGTCTTTTGATCGCCTCATCAATCAGATTGATTTCTCCCGACATAAATTCTTTTTTCTTCACTGCAGAAAGAACCATATCATAGTATTCTGCAGTGTTTTTGCCGAAACTTGTCATAAGGATCACATCTGCTCCGGCGAGGACGGCCAGAACGCCTCTTTTTACATTTTTATAATTCTTGGAGATCGCATCCATTTCCATCGCATCCGTGAATACAAGACCGTTGAACTTCAGTCTGTTTCTGAGGATGTTTTTCAGTACAAGAGGAGAAAGTGTCGCAGGATAATCCGGATCAATCTTCGAAAATACTATATGTGCACTCATTACAGATCTCGCACCTTCTTCGACGGCCTTCTTGAAAGGCAGAAGTTCAAACTGCATCAGTTCTTCTTCTGTCTTGTCTATCACCGGAAGACCGATATGACTGTCCACATTCGTGTCCCCGTGTCCTGGAAAATGTTTGATGACCGGAAGTGCTCCTGCAGACCTCGCCCCCTTTTCATATGCAATTCCCATCCTGATCACAGTTTCAGGCGTGACCCCGAAAGAACGGGTGTTGATGACAGGATTTTCCGGATTGTTGTTGATGTCTAGATCAGGAGCAAACACTGTATTGATCCCCAGTTTTTTCAGCTGGTAAGCAGTTGCGAATCCTATCTTGTATGCATAGTCCGAATTTGAGGTCTGGCCCACTGCCATCGCGCTTGGAAACTGAGTCACCCCGCTTTCCACTCGCACGACTCTTCCGCCTTCCTGGTCAGTGGATATCAGAAGAGGAGGAAGTTTCAGTTCTTTCATTTCTGCCTGAAGATCTTTTGTAAGTGTTCTTATTTCTTCCTTTGTTCCGAGATTCATTCCGAAAAGGATGACTCCCCCCGGCCTGATCTTCCTGATTTCCTTTAAAGCGTCCTCATCCGCTTCCTTTCCTGCAATTGCCACATGAATGATCTGTCCTGCCTTCACTTCATCGCTCATTCGAGACACAATTTCCGCTGCAAGTTTTTCCATTTTTGCCCTGGGAGGAACAGGGGGCAGTTCCTGAGAACAGAGTTTTTTCGGGAAATACCAGACAGAAACAATGACCGCAGCTGTGATCAGAAAACCTCGTGCGAACTGAAACATGGGAGTTACCTCTTTTTTGCCTACAGGCTGTATTGGATTATAATGTTTTTTTAATGCTTATGAAAAATGGCATTCTGAAAAATGTCCCTTGGATACTTCTTTTCCTGCCGGTCTTTCATTTCTGCAGATGTCTTTTGCTTCCGGGCATCTGGTGTGAAAATAGCACCCCTTCGGTTTGTTCAGAACACTGGGAATCTCGCCGGTGACTGGTGCGGATTTTCTGTGCCCCCCTAATGAAAATATACTGGAAAATAATGCTCTTGTATAGGGATGTGCAGGATTTTTCCTGATCTCTTCCCTGCTGCCCAGTTCCACAATTCTTCCCAGGTACATGACTGCAATTCTGTCCGAGATATGGCCCAGCACACCCAGATCATGACTGATGAAAAGAAGAGAGATGCCGGTTTCCCTTTTCAGTCCTGTCAGAAGATTGATAATCTGTGCCTGGTTGGATACATCCAGTGCTGATGTAATCTCATCGCATACAATAAACTTAGGATTCAGAATAAGTGTCCTTGCAATGCAGATCCTCTGTCTCTGTCCTCCCGAAAATTCATGAGGATACCTTTCGAGATGTTCTTTTTTCAGTCCCACTTTTTCCATTGCAGATTCTGCTTTTTCTTTTGCCTCTGAAGGGGATACGGAACTGTGGATTTTCAGTCCTTCAGTCAGAATTTCAAAAACGGTGAATCTGGGATTCATGGAAGAGTAGGGGTCCTGAAAAATAATCTGCAGATCCTTTCGGAGAGGAAGCAGTTCTTTTCTTTTCAGCTGAATCAGATTTTTTCCGGAATAAATGACTTGACCTGAGGCTGGAACGAGCTGAAGCATTGCCTTGCCGAGAGTCGATTTCCCTGAACCGGATTCTCCTGCAAGTCCGATGACCTCATTTTCAGATACAGTAAAATCTGCATTTTCCAGTGCAGTCAGGGTTTCCTTTCCGAACAGCCTGGAAGAAGGGATCTGGAACTTTACAGTCAGATCTTTTACTTCAATCATATAAAAAGCACCTCGTCCTGGTATTTTCAGACTGCCTCATCAGAGGTTTTTCCTGAATGCATTTTTCTTTTCTCTTTCTGCATCTCGGTTCATAATGACATCCTTTTGGAAATGCATCAGGGGAAGGAACAGTGCCTTCTATCGGAACAAGCTCATGGACTGAATCTTCCATCCTGGGAATGGATGCCAGAAGGTCTGCAGTGTAAGGATGCTTGGGATTTCTGATAAGTTCTTCTGAAGTCGAAATTTCCACCGTCTGGCCAGCATACATCACCTGAATTCTGTCAGCGATGTTTGATACAAGTGCCAGATCGTGAGATATGAAAAGTATGGACATCCTGTTTTCTTTTTTGATCTCCAGAAGCAGATCCACAAGCTGTGCCTGAATTGTCACGTCCAGTGCGCTTGTAGGCTCATCTGCGATCAGTATTTCCGGGTCGCACATCAGAGCCATTGCAATGGATACCCTTTGGAGCATTCCTCCGCTGAACTGACCTGGGTAGGAGTTGAGTCTTGAATCGAGGTCTGTCAGACCGACTCTGCTCAGAAGATACTTTGCCTTCTCCACTGCCTTTTTTTCATCGGGAGAGACATGAATCATATAGGACTCGATAATCTGATCTTTTATTTTCTTTACAGGATTGAGAGAAGTGAACGGGTCCTGGAATATGTAGGAAATCTCCTTTCCGCGAATCTCGTTCAGCTCATTCTGAGGAAGTTTCAGTATGTCCCTTTCCTTGTAAAGAACAGCTCCTGATCTGTATGCGGAAATATTTTCCGGCAGGAGTCTTGTGATCGAAAGAGCAGTAAGAGATTTTCCGCATCCTGATTCTCCCACCAGTGCAAGAATTTCAGACGGATAAAGAGAAAGCTCCACAGACTGCAGGACAGGAAGAGTTTTTCCCTTGGAACGGATATCGACAGACAGATCAGTAATTTCCAGAAGAGGTTTCATTTTATAATTAAATTCTCCTTGGAATCGAATGCATCCCGGAGACCCTCTCCCACAAAAGCAGTCAGCTGTATAGTGACTAAAAGTGCAAGGGACGGAAATCCTATCAGCCACCAGGCTCCGATTCTTTCTCTTCCCTGACCGATCAGTTCTCCCCAGGAGGGATTCGGTGCAGGAATCCCGTATCCCAGAAAGTCCAGTGCAGAGAGGATGGAAATGGAACCGATCAGTGAAAAAGGAAGAAATGTGACGATAGGAGTGATGGAATTAGGGAGGATGTGCCGGAAGATGATCTGAATATCTCCCACGCCGAATGCCCTTGCTGCTTCCACATACTGGGCTGTTCTCAGTTTCAGAAATTCCCCCCTGATGTAGTAGCTGATCCCTATCCAGGCAAACGCGGCATAAGTGACCATAAGCACACTGAAGCTGTTTCCGAAATAAGAACCCATAATCAGTATCATATATAAAAACGGAATAGAAGAGAATATTTCTATGAGCCTCTGAATGATCATATCTGTTTTTCCGGCGAAGTACCCCTGAATTCCGCCTATGATGATGCCTATCAGCATTTCAAATACAATCAGTATCAGTGCAAAACCCATACAGTTTCTGTACCCGTAAATGATCCGAACAAAAACATCCCGCCCTCTGTCGTCTGTGCCCATCGGATGCTGAATCGACGGGGCTGAAGGAGGGTACTGACCTTCCGAAAGTTCCTTCAGATGACTTTCATTCGGCCCGTAGGGAATCGGAGGAAAAATCATGAAATTATCATTATTTTTAAATCTTTCTGAATTCCTGATTTCCTTGAAGTCTGCTGCTGTTTTTTCCTTCCCGCCGAGATCGGCCTCAGTCACCACTTCAAATACAGGAAAATACAGCTTCTTTTCGTAACGGGCAATCAGTGCGGAATTGTTCATCAGCACCGGACTTAAGACGGAAATGAAGAAACTTACGGAAAGAAAAACAAGAGAATACCAGGCTCTCCGGTTTTTACGGAATTTGGAAAGTCTGTCTTTCAGTGCAGGACTCAGTTTCATTCGAATCGGATCCTCGGGTCAACTAATGTATAACAGTAGTCTGAAAGGATTCTTCCGAACAGTGCAAGGAAACTCTGCACAAGAAGAAGTCCCATCATCAGATCAGTATCTCTCTGCTTGACTGCAGTAAAACTTAACAGACCTATCCCGTCTATATTGAATACAAGCTCAATGATGAGCGATCCTGCAAGGATCAGTGTAAGATTGCTTCCGAAGCCTGTTGCGAGAGGGATCAGAGAATTCCGGAAAGCATGTCTTTTGACTGCTTCTTTGAATGAAAGTCCTTTTGCGACAGCAGTTCTCATATATTCCCGGCTGATCTCTTCGAGAAGGGAATTCTTCATAAGCAGCGTCAGAACTGCAAACGAATGAATAGAATAGCACACCACAGGCAGAAACATATGATGGGCCCTGTCCAGGATCTGCTCAAAAGGCCCGAGGGATTCATAATTGTCCGAAATCTCATGGCCCAGAGGAAAAAAGGAGAATACCTGTCCCGATGCAAACAGAAAGAGAAGAAGCATTGCAAATGCAAATGTAGGTATGGAATATGTAAAGAATATTATAATGCTGGTGTATATATCTGCCTTTCCGCCGTTGTGAAGCGCCTTGTAGATTCCTAGAGGGATGCAGATCAGATAACTCAGGAAAAAACCGGTCAGACCGAAGGTGAGCGAAATAGGAAGCTTGTCTGCAATAAGTGTGCTTACCTTTTTGTAGTTGATTCTGGATTCCCCGAGATCAAAGGAAGCAATCTGCTTCAGCCAGTACAGATATGCGACCGGAACCGGCTTGTCCAGATGAAGTCTTTTTTTCAAAAGATCCACTTCTTCCTGAGAGATTTTCTTCTGACTTGCTCCTGCCTCTGCTCCCAGATTCCTGTACTTTGCGAGTTCGGACTCAAGAGGCCCTCCCGGTGCAAGATGTGAAATCAGAAATACAATGAAAGTGATTCCGAGAAGTGTCGGAAAAATCAGAAGAAATCTTTTCAGGAAATATTTTTTCATTATGCCCCTGCAGAACTGTCCTTTTCCCAGAGTTTTCCGCGCACGATGAAAATGACGGAGACAAGCATCAGTGCAAGAGAGATGTACTGAGACTGTGAAAATCCGTGCCAGTAATAGGATTTGAGGAATTCAGGATTTCTTCCTACATCAGGTATGTTCACAATTTCAGGAGGTTTCATGAATGCGAATACTGCCTTGTTCACTCGGAGAAACTCGATGCAGAGTCTGGCAAGTCCATGCAGGAATAAATACTGAAAGAAAAGACTCCATTTTTTGAAATTTTGATTTCTTGCCCAATAGAAGAAATAAAAGAAGAAAACGAAAGATACAATGGACTCTATGACAGGTGTGTTCCAGACCGGCACGCCTGATGGCATTGCTCCGTCATATTTAAAAACCAGGAGGGGAATTCTGACATCGGTTGCATGACCGTAACATCCGTCCCCGGATACAAAACATCCGAGTCTTCCGATTGCATAACCCATAGCCATCGTAGGCGCCATCCCGTCATAGTACTGTCCCAGATCCCATTTGTTGCTTTTCAGATAGTAATAGATGAAAAGAGTTCCAGTCAGAAACCCGCCGTAAAAGACAAGTCCTCCCCCTGAAAAAAGGGAACTCCAGAGACCGTAACTTTCCATACATACCTGGCAGGAAGGGTCATTGTATTCTCTGAATCCGTACCAGTGTGTCAGAGGAAACATATAGTTTCCCGGAAGGACAAATATCTGATCCCAGATTTCAAAAATATAAAAGATCTTGGAACCTACAAGTGTACCAAGTACCCCTAAAAAAACAATATTGTCCGCTGCTTCAGGATTCAGACCTCTTCTTTTGTATTCTGCAGGAAGAAGTTTCGTGCCTATATAAAATGCAATGAGCATCAGAATGGCAAAAGTGGAAGGCCCGTCCCATCCTCCGATGGAAAAGGGTAATGTAATTTTTTCGAGCATACCGTCTCAGCTTGAAACAGGTCTCTTTTCAGGCAAGTAAAAATAAGACAAAGAGGGGCAGATCTGCCCCTCTCAAGGTTTTTTAGAGAGTCTCGCGAGTATGACCCCAAATTGTATAAATGGAAGAACATCCGCTGTGATTTTTTACAGAAGAGTGATTTCTGGAACGTTCATGCACATCCCTGTCAGATCCTTCTCTTCCGCTGTAACCATGGTGGCGTTTCTTCTCAGTACCGCACTTTCTGTCCCGTTGTCTGTTTCTGTCATTGTCACGGTCTCTGTCCTCACGATCTTTTCCCTTATGGTCATCATCGCCATATTTTCCATCGTGATCGCTGCTTCTTCTTTCAGATGAACCGTATCTTCCTTCACGGTCGTCATCATCCCGGTTCCCGTCATGATGATCTCTGTCATCATCTCCGTGATGGTATCCATGATGCTCATCTCTGTCGTCGTCCTTTTTACAGGAGTTTCCATGATGATCATCCCCACCGCTGCCGTTTCCGCCGTTGCCGTTTCCACCGTTACCGTTTCCACCGTTACCGTTTCCACCGTTACCGTTTCCAC
>DAORDI010000173.1:0-11771 GCA_035345895.1 Leptospiraceae bacterium | reverse complement strand
CAGTATCAGCCTGCGGAAGCCCAGTTTCCGCTCTCTTGTAAATGCATTCCTTTTCCTGCTGAACAGTTTTTTTTACTGTCATCATTCAGATACTCTGACAGGCTTCTTATGATTTCATCTTTCTTATTCATAATATTCCTGTCGTACTTTTGGCTCCTTAACTTAATGACATTGGCCGAAAGGTGAGTCATCAGAATCCGTTTTCAACAACTCTATTATATACTTATATATAAAATTACATATTTTATAATCAGATTTCCGAGAGTGACCGAAACAGGCCCGACAGGGTTTTCTTCACTTTGAAACAGATAAATTCATCGCAGTTTCTGCTGATTACGTTTTCTTCGGTCTCTTTGCACGATGGTTATTCTGAGAAGCAGTCTAAATATGTGAACAAACTGTTTTTGCAAAGCACCGGAAAGCTGAAGCAGAGGCCGAAATGATTGATAAAAATCAGTTTTAAAAATCTCATCTTAATAAAAAAAATTTTGCAAAAACTTGCGGTTCAAAGTCTAATGCAGACAGATAACAGACAAGGAACTTACTATGCAGAAAATTATACTAATGATGCTGATTGCTTTTTCATATTCCTGCAGAAATGATTATATTTCCAAAGACAAATTGTCCAATTTTGAACTTTTGTTTGTCAGAAACATCAAGGCATCCGTTTCAGGCACTGCAGTAAAAGGTATTATGAAAAACGCAAGTGTGACAATAAGCCCAATCAGCAAAGACGGATCCTGCTCCTCATCTGTCATATCGTCAGGCACGACAGATGATACTGGGAATTATTCTCTGAATTATATCAAGACAGGATCTGCTGTATGCCTGACTGTATCCGGACATACAAACGGAAAAACAACTGTGTTTGATGAAAAAACAAATTCGGATATTTCTGTAGCTTCTTCTTCAAGCTTAAAACTGGTATCAGTTCTTCCGGAAAGCAGACTTCAGAACAATACCCGCAAAAATATGCTTGCATCTCCTTTTTCCAGACTGATTTCACAGAGACTGCAGGCTCTTGTCAAAGAAGCAGGGAGCAGTGCAGACATTGACAAACTCTATAAAAAAGCCAGCAAGGAAGCAGTTATACGATTCGGACTGAGTTCAGGCCTTTCTGTCTCCTCAGGAAAGAGCTTCACAGACACAAAGGCCGCTGCAGTATCGGCTACAGATTATCCTGAACTAGATGATATAGAAATTGATTTAAAAAAACCTGACAGTCCGCTTACTGCAAAGTATCTTTCTGTTCTAGCCGGCTTTTCATACCTTGCAAATCAGACAAAGACCGAAAGCAAGCCGTCTGCTTCGGATATTGACAAGGTCATTACTGCATTTGCATCTGATTTTGAAGACGGTCTTTTTGACGGAAAGACATCTGACGGGAAACCGATTACAGTCGGAGCAGGTTCGAGTCAGGTGACATTTTCAAGCACACCTCTTACCACCGTTCTGCTTCCTGCAATCGTCAATTATGTTCAGGAAGGAGGGAAAATATCTGCCGGGCTTCCGAATACATCGGCTCCGGCAATGACTGCAGCCCAAGTGACAGCTCAGACAGAGTTTATAGACAATAAGCCGATTGTGGCCGATGGAGATGTCGGCATCACTGATTTCAGTTTTACAGCATCCGCAAATGAACTGAATCAGACTTATACCGGAACAGTCAGTGGCACAAATATTACGGTGACACTTCCTTATGGAAAAACAGTAAATGCAGTGCCTTCCATTGTTACAAACGCAGCATCTGTAACTGTAAACGGCAATGCATTTACAAGCGGTGTGACAGCACTGGACTTTACAAACCCTGTCAGTTTCGTATTGAAAAATTCGGCAGGCGCATCAGCAACTTACACAGTAACTGCCACAATCATTGCGCCTGTGGAAGACACAGGACAGCTTTCCTGTTATGACAATTCAGCATCTCAGGTATGCGGTACAGTTTCTGCAACATTCCCAAAGCAGGATGCAATGATGCTGAATGTGCCTGTCGCAAAAGGACTTCAGACATCCACTGTAAATACAATATATCCCAACGACTATATTACTAAAAACACTCTGACAGGGATTGTCTGGAAAACCTGTGCAGAAGGCAAAAGCGGTTCTACTTGTGCAACAGGAACAGCTTCGTCCCTAAATTATGCAGGCGCAGTGGCTGCATGTTCTGCTCTGAATACCGTGAACGGAGGAGCCGGTTACGCAGGACTGAAAAACTGGCGTCTGCCCACTGGACAGGAATTCGTACAGGTGCAGAACTACAATACAGCAAGTGTTTATTGGGATACAACATATTTCCCCGGAGCTGCAAATTCAGATTTGTGGGCTTCCAATATTCTGCTCCCTTCAGGAACATTCGGAACAGTCATTGATTCATCATTCAACGGAGTCCCTACTGTCCAGGCAGCAAGTTCATCATATGCTGTAAGATGCGTATCCGGCAGCCCCTTCCCTGCACCGTCTCTGGCTGACAACGGGGATGGAACCATTCTGGACAAAAGAACAGGACTCATCTGGCAGAAATGTGCTTACGGTCAGGCAAATGATGCCACCTGCTCCACTGTACCGACACCAATCACCTGGGCAAATGCTCTTCTGACCTGCAGCAGTCTTTCACTCGCAGGAAAGTCCTGGAGACTTCCGAATATAGCAGAGCTTTCTTCCATCATAGACACTGTTACTAAAACCGCTCCACCCTATGTAAATTCAGTATTTGCAGGATTTCCTGAAGGCGGACAGATACGCAACTTTCATTCGTCCACCACAGCTGTTTATAATACGATGTATAATTTTAAAGTGGAATACCACACCCCAAAGGGTGTAACGGCAGACACAAAGAACAACACGGTAGTAACCAGCAATGATTATTTATCCCGCTGTGTAAGCGGACCCTGATCAGACCTTTGTCTGCACGAAATACATGAAGCACAGCATACTGAATAATTTAATACAATTATCCAGTATGCTGATTATTGTCTGGTGCAAATTCGAATCTGCACCCCTGATTCATTCAAATGTTACTTTTTTTCCATCCTTGTCCAGGATGATCCGTTGCATCCTGTAGTTGTCAGGTTGACAGTACTCAGGTTTGTGAGCGAGGAAGCCTTAGCTTCAGTCACACTGCTTTTTCCAAACCCAATCGTACAGACCCAGTATGTATTGGCCTTGGAACTGTCTTTCACAAATACATTATAATTATACTTCCCCTTATTCGTATCCGGTGAAAAACATGCTCCGTTTGAGGACGGGTTCTGAGAAACATAGTAACCAGGAACAGATGTGTTGGAAAACTCTGCAATCAGATAACATGCACTGAATCCTGTTCCGTCATCCACTTCGACTCCTGAATTGGATTTGGCATTGATATTGATCGTTCCAATTGCAGTCGTTGAACTTCCAATAAAAGAGTTCCAGCTCCCGTTCAGTACAAAATCCTTTGCCTGTTCTGAAGAAACTCCGCCCACAAGTCCTGCCAGTGCAGATGTTGAACTTTTCGAATTGTCTGTCTTAGACTGAGTACAGTCTGCCGATGCCAGGATGATTCCCAGCGCGAAAAAAATTTTTAAACCAGTGATTTTCAATGGTTTCTCCTGTATTTTTTTTCCTTTGGAGCCCTCAGAGAAGCCGGACATCTCAGCACAGAAATCATCATGATATTGCAAATAAAATCTCTGTAAAAAAAATGAAACGCCAAACCCAGTATAAAGTTTTCCTTTCCACGAGAAAACGTTATGAGAGGAGTATCTGACTACAGAAGCATAACTTCTTATACAGTTGCGGGACAGTGCAGGATTCACACCTGCTTCCTCCGTTCGGATAATTGCATTTTTTTTGAAAGCCCTGATCCGTCAATAGGAAAAAACGCTGAGCCTGCTGAGATGCTTTGGGGTTTCGAATTTATTGAGAGTACCTTGATTTTGTTATTGTTCCAAATTGCCGACCAGTCCGGAATCTCTAAGCTGTGCGCAGGCAAATAAATTGACAAATTCATATTTTTTCATTAAAAAGAAAAAATACGTTACAGAAATATGGTACAGTTTCAGAGTATTGAAAAACAATATCAGGAAGATTAAATGAAAACTAAACTCTCAAATAGTATACAATGTATTGCAGTATTTGCCTTATTCAGTCTGACATTCTGCAGTAAAAAAGAAGACAGCAGCCGGTTGAATCTGCTTGTCGGTGCCGCAGCTTTGAATCGTTCAGGAACTTTTGGAACACTCGGATCCACAGGAACTGGGACTGGAACTGGCACATCGGCATCCGCCCCTTCAGGACTCAGTTATAACAGCAGTCCTCTCAGCTTTCTGCAAGGTTCTGCAGTAAATGTCACCCCGACAGTCACCGGAACTGTAACAAACTGCACATCAAGTACATCCCTTCCTTCTGGACTCAGTTTAAGCAGTACGACCTGTTCTATCAGCGGAACTCCTTCAGCGGTTCAGTCTGCCGCAAATTATACAATTACAGCATCCAATTCAGTCGGAAGCACAACTGCATCGGTAAGCATCTCAGTTACATCCAACGGTTCCGCGTGGACTGCAAGAACATTGCCAAGTTCTGTCAACTGGATTTCAGTCACTTACGGGAACGGGATTTTTGTCGCTATTGGTCAGAATTCCACAGCTGCTGCGACCTCTCCTGACGGAATCACATGGACCGCAAGAACACTTCCAAGTTCTGTCAGCTGGATTTCAGTCACTTACGGGAACGGGATTTTTGTCGCTATTGCTCAAAGTTCTACAATTGCGGCAAGTTCCACGGACGGAATCACATGGACTGCAAGAACAATGCCTAGCATTGCACAATGGATGTCAGTCACTTATGGAAACGGTGTTTTCGCTGCTGTAGCAGGAGGCGGGTCAACAGCAGCAGCGAGTTCCACAGATGGAATCACATGGACTGCAAGAACAATGCCTGTGAACTCCGGATGGTATTCCGTGGTTTACGGGAACGGTGTTTTTGCTTCCGTGACTGGCGGATCATCAAACGCTGCAACTTCTCCTGACGGAATTTCCTGGACTGCAAGGACACTGCCCAGTGCTTCCAATTGGTTTTCCGTGGCATACGGGAACGGTGTTTTTGTTACTCTGGCTTTCGGATCAACAAATGCTGCAACTTCTCCGGACGGAATTACCTGGACTGCAAGGACACTGCCAAATTCATCCAATTGGTTTTCCGTGGCATACGGGAACGGTGTTTTTGTTGCTTTAGCATCCAATTCAACAGTCGCGGCAACTTCAGCAGATGGAATCACTTGGACCGCAAGAACATTGCCTAGTTCTGTAAACTGGTCATCAGTCGCTTACGGGAACGGTATTTTTGCAGCTATATCAATCGGGGGAACAACAGCAGCAACTTCTCCTTAAAAATCTTTTTCAATAGAGACCGCTGAATCTTTCAAATAATTTGAAATCATTTACTGTTTTTGAAAACTGTGTTCAGAAGCTGCATTATGAACAAATTCTGGTTTGAAAATTCAGACTTTTGGGATCTGCTCTATCCCCTGTTCTTTGCCGAAAACAGAGCAGACCCCTGTTCCGATACGGAGCACTTGATTCAACTTACTGGAATCAGTCCGCCGGCTGAAGTTCTGGATATTGCCTGCGGATCCGGAAGGCATTCTATTCCTTTTGCCAGAAGGGGCTTCAAGGTGACGGGTATTGACATTACTGAATCATATCTTCATCGTGCTGAAAATTTTGCAGTCGAGTCGGGTGAGAACATAGAATTCATCAGGTCGGATATGCTTCACTTTTCAAGACAGAGCGCATTTGATCTGATCATTGTACTTTATTCCTCTTTCGGCTTTTTCGCAGAACAGAATGATGACAGTAAATTTCTTGAAAATATGTTCGACTCATTAAACAGGAACGGTCAGCTTATACTTGATCTGAAGAACAGGGAATATGTTCGGGATAATTTTATTGCAGAAAGCAATATGAACATCGATGGAATTACATACAGTGAATTCCGTGAGGTGGAAGGAAATTTTGATCTGATTCATACAACGTGGACAATTCAGAGTTCAGAGTTCTCCAAAACCTTTCGGACAAGCATCCGTCTTTACGATGCAGAAACAGTTCAAATCCTTTTGAATGATGCAGGATTCGGATGCTGCACCCTCTACAGCAGTTTCAAGGGTGATCTATTTGAGAAGAAATCTCCCCGCATCTGCGCTGCAGCCGGAAAGGGCAAAAGCATCGGTCCATTCCGGATTTGATGTCTCGTTAAAAACAGGCTCCGCACTCAGAAAAGAAGCGGGGCATTCGAAGAACACCCCGCGAGCGACAGGAATTATTCAGAACGTTTTACTTGAATCACCTTCTTGGCTGTTTTAGAATTTTCTAATTTAGGAATGATGATTGTAGTGATGCCGTCTTTGGATTTTGCTTCCACCTTATCCAAGTCAGCTTCTTCGGGAAGTTCTACCGATCTGTAAAAACTGCCGTACGAACTTTCCACAATATGATAGTTTTCTTTTTTTTCTTCCTTTTTTGCCTTTCTCTCCCCGTGAATGGAAAGAGTTCTTCCTTTGATTTCCACAGAAAGATCCTTCTCATCAATTCCGGGGAGTTCTGCTTCAATGCGGATTTCTTTTTCATTCTCCGCAATATTTATTCTTGGGCTGAAGGAAGAGACTTCACTGTATCTCCCAGTGCTTACACTGGGGAAATCGTTGAAAAAATTGTCAAACAGTCTGTTCATTTCCCGATGAAGGGAAAGAAACGGAGAATCTAAATTAGATTCAGTCAGCTCTCTTTTGTCTTTTCTATTCCAAGGAATCAGATTTTTGATTGTCATATTCATTGCCTCCATTTTTAGCACTCTAACCATTAGAGTGCTAAAACAGGAAAAAGTTCGTGACTTTTTAAAATTTTTTTTAGATTCGAAGTCCTTCGTTTCCGATCAGAATGCGCAAAACCTGAAAATTACAGTCCACGCAGTGAAAATTGAAAATACTTGTAAAATAAACCTTACACATCCATATCATTTTCCGCAGGAGTACATCAATTTTTCAGATTGACCCGGAATTTCAGAATACTCTTCTGTATGATATGAGAAATTTATTGAAAATTCCTGCAGATCAATCATACATTCATCATTTTTTTTCATTACTGTTTTTTTCATTATTCATTTTGGCCGCAGAGGGATGCGGAGAGATGAAGACCGGAATGGGATGGTGCGTTCAGCGCAGTGAATGCGGAAAGGCAGGATTAAACTGCATAGGTGCAGTCAAAGCATTCAGTCCAAATCAGAACAGCTCACAGGATCAGCTCCTTGCTTTCTGTGCCACAAGAGAAACCTCCTGCAGAGACTGGTGCCATAAACACTGCTACTATGCCAAGGGGTCCTGGTGCTACACTGAAAAATACCATCTGATTCCTAAATAATTCCGACTCAATAAATTCCAGCCTGATTGAAATGCTTCGAATACTTTTTATCACTCCGCAGAATATGATTTGTAAGCCATTTTCGCAGGAAGTTCAAAAGTTCAAAACTGACAGTTTCCGATTCTGACTGGTACTGAGAATTATAGCTTAAGACCTGCTGTTTCAAAAGTTCATGCTCCCTGATATGCTCTTCCATTCCCGGATACTTTGTCTTAGCCATCAGTTTTTCTTCCGTCTCAAAATGAACGACAGTATACTGAATCAGAGAATTCAGTATCTCTGTCAGAACTTCCCTGGACTTGTTCTCATGAGTGGAGGTGTAAAGCAGATTCAGTATCTCTATCAGTTTCTTGTGCTGTTCATTCAGTTCATCCACATTGACACTCAGAGTATCATCCCACTGAATCAGATATTTGGAATCTATTTTAAATTCGTTGGCAATCGTCTGAAGAAAATTGGATGTTCTCACCTTGTCCTTTGCAATCACTATAATTTTCTTGGAACTTTCAGAAAGGGACATTGTTTCTTCCGATACCATCTTTACTGCCTCGTCCACTTCATGGGCAGTATTCTTCTGTCCGATAATGCTGTCTTCAATCTGAATGGCAATTTCAGTCATCTTTTCGATATGAGTCTGTATGAGCGCAGTTTTTTCACTCTGAATATTCACTTTCTCCTGAACCTTGTCAATATATTTATCCACCAGACTGGAACTTTCCAGAATCGCATCCATAGTTCTTCCGGCCTCATCCACTTTTGAAGTTCCGTTGTTGACTGCCTGATTTGTAGTTTTGATGAGCTTCTCTATTTCCTTCACTCTGTCTGCAGTATTGTCCGCAAGTCTTGAGACTTCTGCAGCCACTACGGAAAAGCCTTTTCCTGCAGCACCTGCTCTGGCAGCCTCGATGGAAGCGTTCAGAGCAAGCAGATTCGTCTGTTCAGAGATATCATTGATGAGTCCCATAATATCCTTGATTGCCTTGGAATTCTTTCCGATTTCTTCCATTGCAACCTTGACTTCTTCTATCTTGACTTTTCCTGAATTTGCCTGGGCTGCTGACCGGCTTGACACTGCACTCAGCTCCTTGAACAGATGAGCAATGTTGACAGTGCTGTCATTCAGAAGGACAATGCTGTTTCTGATTTCCTTTATTCGCTCTGTCTCCTTGGAAACAGAATCTGCAAGCACGGAAGTTGCATCCGAAAGTTCAGTGAGTCTGCTTGAGGATATGCGGGCATTCGCTGCAATTTTCTCGGAAGCCTCTGCAAACTCATCAGAAAATTCCCTCAAAAACTTGGCAGAGTTGAAAAATTTATTGGATACCTCAAGTATCTGAGAGAAAACACTTCTGAATATAATTCTGATAATTTTAATGGACTGAAGAAGTTCTCCCATCTCGTCCATTGTCTTGACTTTCAGTTCGTAGTCAAAGCTTCCCTTGGACATATGATCGGTCACAACAAATGCCTGCTGCAGCGGGATGACAAGTTCCTGGAAAATCAGATAGAACATTACAAATGAACACAGTATAATCATAAAGAGAAATACTATCCAGACTGTCATAAATTTATTCAGAAAACTGATCAGCTGTTTTCCAAGAACCTGCGTCTTTTCCGAAAACTGAGTTTTTTCGATGTGAGACTGCTGAATTTCCTGCTCAATGATATTTTTTACAATAGTTGTCTGATAGGTCATCCCGGCAGTTGCACCAAGAAGAATCAGGCCTGCCAATATATATGTTATAATTAATCTTGTGATAATTTTAAGCTGTCGAATTTTGTTCAGCATAAGAAATCCTTGTTCAAAAAGAGATTTTTAATCATCCAGGCATTCATTTTGAGATTTGATTCGTCCGGCATACTGCTGCCATCCTTTCCGTCTCTTTTAACAGTAAATCAGCTAAAAGGAAAAAGATATACCTTTTTTTCCCTTCCGGCAATTAAATTGAAAAAAGTATACTGATCAGTATAAGTGATGCAGAAAAGAGAATAAATTTTCCGTCAATTCTATAATGATTTTTAGTCTATTTCAAAATCTTAAGACTCCTCGGGAATGCCTGAAACAATTCAGTAAAAATATTGACTGTATGCAGGGAATATGCTCCTGGCAGAAACGACTGGAACATATTCAGTTCCTGCCGTCTTCGGGGCAGGGAGAAAATCCCCTCCTGAGAAATAAAAAATTTCTTCAAATGATTGACTCTCTGCTGTCTGGAAATTTAATGCTTTGACATGAGTGAAACTGAAAACAAGGAAACCGTACAGCTTCAGGCCGGTAAAAAAGTGCCTTCCCTGACAGGAGTCAAATGGGTCAAAGGTGAAGAAGCCCTTCTGGGAGAAAAACTCACTGTTCTTATTTTTTTCAATGAGAGTGCAGAATACTATTCCGTAATTTCTGCAATGGCCGAGATGGCCAAAAAGTACAAAAAGAAAGTATCAATTGCAGGCCTTTCTTCAATGAATGAAGAGAATATGAACTATTTTCTGTCGGGAACAGAAGAGACAATTCAGTACGGTGTCGGCACTGTATCTGAAAAATTGTACATTGCCTATATGTCCGGCATTGAAGAATCTGCTTATGCATTTGTCATTGATTCAGAAAAACATCTGCTATGGGGCGGGGATTTTCAATCAATGGATACTGCGCTTGCAGTGGTTTTCAAAAAGAAGGATGAAAAAATTCTTCTGGAGCTGGGCAAAAAGAGACAGAAAATACTCGAACTGAATTCTGAAATCCACGGAAATATCTCGAAGCATCCGGAGGAAAAAAAGGAAATCAAAACACTGATTTCTGAATATCTGGAGTTTTTTGCAGATGATGATGACAGAATAGAAAATCTGAAAGCTCTGTATTCACCCTGGACACCGGGAGAAACTGCTGAAATTCCTGAGCAGATAGACTGGATTTCCGAGAAGTCCGATTTCTCTCACCCGTTCACTCTTGTGAGTTTCTGGGATATGGAAACTGCTCCTTCAGTAATGCCGTTCTATGATATAAATGAAATCTTCAATGAACATAAAGACAGTCTGAACGTCATCGGGATTGTCAAAAAAGCAGAGTCCAAAGCAGAGATTCAGGAATATCTTGACGGTCTCGGCATCGAAAACATATATCCGAACGGAATTATTTCTGCGAAGAATTTTGCAAAATTTTTTCCGGAAGGATCTGCGGATTATGATTCTGTATTTCTGATCGGCAGGGACAGCCTGCTTCTCTGGAAAGGAAGCACCTATGAAGTAAAAATAATTATTTCATATATAAAAAATAACAGCAAGAATGCAGACAGCAGACTTCTCGAATTCCAGTCCGACAAAGAAATTTTTTCTGCTGTTTCAGATTCAGTGAATTCAGGAACGGAACTGACAGCTAAGATTCTTTCCAAGCTGAGAAAATACGGAAAAAAAATTATGGAAGTCAATCCGGATAATCTGAATGTGATTCAGACAATTCTGGACTTTTCCGGCAGACTAGGTTCTGAGGAACTGAAAAATTCATTCGTCGACATAGACATCTCAGATCTTCGGGGAACTTCTATTACGGATGCTGTTTCCATTCTCTCGGATCTGACTGATGATATTTATCCTTTTGAAAATGTTTTTCAATGGCTGGAAACAGCAGTTAAAAAGGATCAGACTTCAGAAGCCTGCTGCGCCTACGGGACAGCTCTGGCAAGAGCAGGTCTTACTCAGAAAGCGATGGACTGTTTTGAAAAGGCTCTCGAAATCAGTTCCGGTGAAGACGCATCTGCACAGACCGGCAAAAAAGAAATGATCCGTATTCTTGAGGGACAGAAAGCTGTCCGTAAAGTTTCTCAGACGGTAAAATCATGATATCAGAATATAAAATATCCCGAAATATTTCAGGGATTTCTGCAGCGGAAGCATATGCACAGGGAGAAATTTTATGAAAAAGAAAGTAAATAAAAAAGAACCGGTTCCTTTAAAAATCCGAAAAAATGCTCCTCCTCTCAAAGGAATTGACTGGCTTCACGGAGAAAAAGTGACTTTCGGAAAAGGACTGACTGTTGTAAAATTCTGGGCAGCCTGGTGCGGTCCGAGCCATGAGTACCTCGGCACAATGACTGATCTGCAGAAAAAACACGAAAACAGAATCACATTTGCTGCACTGAGTGCAGAAGAAACAGAAGACGTAGAACCGTTTCTGGAGAAGAAAAAGAAAAAAATAGAATACAGTGTGGGCTGTGCTCCTGCAAGACTCTATCAGGCGTATCTGAACGGAATCAAGGGAATTCCTCACTGCTTTATAGTAGATGAAGAAGGGCTTCTCGTCTGGCATGGACATCCTTCCGAACTGGAAAAAACTCTGGAACTTATTTTCGATACAGAAAGATCCCTGGGTGATTTAATAAAAGCATTTAT
>DAORDI010000172.1:8775-11775 GCA_035345895.1 Leptospiraceae bacterium | reverse complement strand
CGGGTCAACGAATATCAGTTTTGAAAAAGGAAACAAGGTTGTCATCGAATCGAGCGGTGAATTTCAAGATCCGGAAAAACTTGAATGCGGATATCCGATGAAGTATACGACGGACAGTGGAGCATATAAAATTTCCGGAGATCAGATGAAGGTCAGTATGAATAAAAGAAAGATTTCAGTCAAGTTCGACAAGCAGAGTAAAAAATGTAAAAATTCCACAGAGACTCCGCAGTATACGGAAGAACTGACAATGGAAGCGTATGACTGCAAAAGCAAGGACGGATCGGTTGCAAAAGTCATCAAATTAATAGGTGCTGATAGAGAGTCCGACGTTCTGTACGGAGTATACAAATAAGTTAATCCGAAGATATGAAAAATAATTTATATCCCAAGAATGTCTGCCCACATCTTGGGATATAATTACATTAAACTCCGAAAAAGACTGCGAGGTCTTATTTTATTGTAACAAATTCTCCGAACACCCACCCCGGTCCGCAATTATTTACAGAGTCATAACCGCTTGGGCCGCCTGCATCTACAAAGTACCAATGGTTTTCCCATTTCTGCACCTTAAATTTAGTTTTTGTTTTGGCAATGACTAATAATTTCCGGTCCTTGGGAATAACCTGGCTTTTATGTCCTTTTCCTGACTGATCATAAATGGTGCAATCCAAAGGTTTTGCTGAAGCATTCGGAGCAGACCTGAGATAAGCAGTGTCATTGACTGTCCCCTCTTTCAGAATAGAGAGGGTATCGTTTCCTTGAATTTTTCTAGCAGTATCCTTGGAAAGAAAAGTGCGAAAAACTTTTGGTACATCATCATTGCCGCTGGAATTCAGATAAGTTCCGATCACTCCTGTACAGTTCAACTCCTCCTGAAAATAAGGATTGTCTTTGAGTTTTACAATCTTGCAGACTCCTTTTTTTCCGTTGTCTTTTTCCTGCATATACCTGGCTTTTGTAATCGTATATTTTAGACTGTCACCCTGAACTGTATACGATGCTTCCATGGTTTGCCCGCCAGGACCCCAAAAGCCGACTTCAACAGTATTATCTCCTACGATTGCCATCTTGCCGTATTCGCCGCTGTATACAGGGTTGTTGATCCAAGTGCCCTTGAACGGATTTGCAGAAAGGGCAGATGCGAGAGAAACTATAAAACTTAATATAAAGAGTTTGATTATCGATTTTTCCATTGGGTCATAGTATTTCATTTTTCAAAAATGTCAATAGGAATTATGCCGCCAACTCTTCGACTAGACGGGAGACAGTTCCCGGAATCAGGATAAAAGACTGAATCGATGTTTTCAAGGCGCGTGAGTTGATTTCGCTGGGTGGATCGTAATGGGCGAATGGCAGGCTGCTCTGCTTTTTCTTCATCGCTTTAGGTGAATTGCCTGTTAACCAAGAGAGCTGATACGGCCAATCGTGTTCTAAAACCAGCCCTCGCATCGCAGTAGGGACAGGGCGCTGCAGATTCTGTTTATTATATGCCTGAGGAAAAAAACAATCTTTATCATATAAGAATTTACTCCCCTAATGAGAGAACTAAGATATCCCTCATCTTTCAGAAGTAAAGCATATTTCCGAAATCCAGATATGTCGTTTGCAGGATATTAAAAAATACTATATATCCTAAGAATGCCGGTTCACTTATTGGGATATAATTACATTAAGCTCTGAAAAAACTGCGAGGTCTTATTTTATTGTAACAAATTCTCCGAACACCCAGCCAGGTCCGCATTTACTCAGGCCATCACCTGCATCCACATAGTACCAATGGTTTTCCCATTTCTGAACTTTGAACTTGGTCTTTGTTTTTGCTATGACCAATAATTTCCGGTCCTTGGGAATAACCTGACCATCATGTTCTTTTCTTCCTGAATCATCAGCCTTCCATATAACGCAATTCAGAGGCTTTGCTGAAACATTCGGAGCGGAACGGAGATATGCAGTGTCATTTACTGTCCCCTCTTTCAAAATAGAGAGGGTATCGTTTCCTTGAATTTTTCTTGGAGTGTCTTTGGGCAGAAAATTACGGAATACCTTTGGTGTATGAAAACCTTTATGTTCTGAATTGAGGTAAGATCCGATGATTCCCGTACAGCTCAATTCCTCCTGAAAATAAGGATTGTCTTTCAGTTTCACAATCCTGCAGACTCCCTCTTTTCCGTTTTCCTCCATATACTGAGCCTTTGTAATTGTATATGCCAGCATTGTCCCTTGAACTTCCGCTTGAAGTTTATATGAGGCTTCCATCCTATCGCCACCAGGACCCCAAAAGCCGACGTCAATAGTATTATCATCTATTATTGCCATCTTGCCATATCCGCTATGGCTGAATAAAGGGTTGTTGATCCAATTGCCTTTAAACGGATTTGCAGAAAGAGCAGATGTGAGAGAAACTATAAAACTCAATATAAAGAGTTTGATTATCGATTTTTTCATTGGATCATAGTATTTCATTTTTCAAAAATGTCAAGAGCATTTGTGAAAGTCTGGCAGATACAGACTGTGTATGAGCAGCTTAACCGAAAATCATCAGTCTTCTTTATAATTTTTTTCAGCTTTTCCATTGACAGATTCAGTAAAGTAAGAATCCTGTTATGCAAATTAGATCTCTCTATCGATTATGTAAAGAATATTACTATTTGATGAAACGATAGAGTTCAGAAAAGGAGAAGAGTATGGGAGAAGAGAGAAATGCGTATGAGAAATTTTCAAATCTGCTTGGTGATGCCTCTGAAATTGTAGATGAATATGGTATGACCGTAACTTGGGGAGACGGATGTATTGAGAGAACTTTCGGTACGACTGATCCTTATATTGAGAGAATATATCCAGATGGAACCGTTGAAAATATAGAAAACCCTAACTATGTGCCGGATAAAGAATCTAGTGGCGAAGAGGCACAGGAAGAGGTGTCTGAAGATGAAGAATCTGGAGATGAAGAATCTGAAGATGAAGAATCTGAAGATGAAGAATCTGAAGATGAAGAAT
>DAORDI010000172.1:0-8675 GCA_035345895.1 Leptospiraceae bacterium | reverse complement strand
CTGAAGACGAAGAATCTGAAGACGAAGAATCTGAAGACGAAGAATCTGAAGACGAAGAATCTGAAGACGATTAAACTTGTTGGGTACATCAGAGCAACTCTCATTATGAGCTGTCCTAGCCTCGGCTTTATTAAAGGAAACGACCTTCGCTAACAAGCCTGGAAGCACTGCTCAGCACGGAGGATTCTGACCAGTTTTTTTGAGCCTCCAACACTGGATGAGGCATCAATCGGCTCGGAAGTAAGACACCATGGAAGACTGGGAGCGGGGGTTAATATCGTTACACGATCGGGCCCCCAGGTCGCTCCGTCAATCTTGAATACTCCTGAACCTTCCAAAGTGTATCTTAATCCATCAGGAGCATCATACTTCTGCCGGAAACTGAAGGTCCCGCTCCTAGGATCATCACCTAGCAGGATGACAGGCTGCAAAAGAGCAAGAAATAATCTTAACAGGGACAGACAGGTTGTATTTCTGAGAAAACTGTGAAAACAGTATTCCGTAAAAAATACTATTTTCGACAGTCTTATACTATACTGCGCAGAAGAATTTTAGAATTATATTTACATTAAAATATAGTCAGTTCAGGGTGATAAATTCTCCGTAAATCCATCCTCGCTTGCAGGAGGCCTCATTCAGCGACCATTTTATGTCCACATAGTACCAGTAGTTTTCCCATTTCTGCACCTTTACTTTGTTCTTTGTCTTTGCCAGGATGATGACTTCTCTGTCTTTGGGAATCACTGTACCGTCAACTAGCGGTTTAGTGCAGTCCTCGCAATGAACAGTGCAGTGGATCGCTTTAGATGAAACATCCGGAGCTGATCGGTAATTTGCAGCATCATTGATCTTGGCTTCTTTCTGAACAGTAAGCACATCGTGGCCATCCAGCTTTCTTGCTGTTCCGTCGGGCAGGGGTTTTCCGAAGATTCTTCTTTTCTGCGTACCGTGAAAATATTCTCCAATCAACCCAGTGCATTTAAGTTCTTCCTGATAAGAAAGATGATCTTTGAGCTGTGTAATCTTGCAGGTGCCCTTTTCTCCCTTTCCCTTTTCATTCCAGCCTTCTGCTGTCAAGGTATAATGAAGAGTGTCACCTTGAATTTTGTATGTACCTGTATAGGACTCTCCATGATGAGCAGCCATTCGGGCCTTAATTTTCTGGCCGTCAATTTCAAACTGAGCTACTCCATTCGGCTTGTCTTCCCATTTGCCTTGAAAAGGATTTTTTGCAGAAAGAGCAGATGCGGAACTGAATAAGATACATATTGTAAAAAATTTGATTGAGTTTCTGATTTTCATCCGGCCAGAGTATAGGCATTTATAATATTGTCAATCGATTTTTCCTGTCAGTGCTTCACCGTTTTGCATTTTCAGAAAGGATCTCCAGATAAAGTTTCTCTGTTTCTTCAGGCCGGTCCGCAGAAGGGGAATGTCCTCCTCCTTTTATTTCGATCCATTTCTTCTTAGGGGCACGAAGACGGTCATAGTACTTTTTTCCCTCAGATTTCATTAAATCATATTCTCCGTAGATCCAGTAGACAGGAACTTTCACTTCAGGCACTTCCTTGTTCAGGTCAGTCTTGAGCATAGGTACTGTATTATTTTCAGTAAAGCTGTTCATCGATCTGAGAAGTGCAAGCATATCCAGAAAGCTGTATTCCGGAGCCTCACGGATAGATTTGAAAAACAGCCCTGTCATATCCTGCAGATGAAATTTTTTCTGTGAGTACATATCCAGCCATTTGACAATGATCTCAATGGACTTGATATTCTCTGAATCAGTCCTGGACACATCAGGCAGACCGGCTGAGCTGAGATCCGCAATTGCCTTTTCGTTTTTTTCCGCCTCTGCTTCTGTCCTGACAAATTTAGCAGCATCTGCATAAACTGCCTGCATATTGGAAGCCTGTCCCTCTGCAAGATAGGCATAAAACCAGTCCGGATGCCTCTGAATCAGATGCATTCCTATGATGCTTCCCCAGGAAACTCCCTGCAGAAAAATCTTGTCTCGGTTGAAACGTTTCCTCAGATATGCTGCGAGTTCCTCAGCATCCTGAACATACTGATTTATATTATATGTAGACTTGTCAGTATCATTTCGGGATGTCTTTCCTGCCCCTCTCTGATCGTAGTTTACTACAATGTATTTCTGTTCAATCAGACCGCCGTCGTCCGCATATCCCAGGTGTGCAAACGGCATCATAGGAACTGCAAATCCGTGCAGGACAAGGATGATCGGTCCGGAAGCATCTGCTCCGCGAATCAGAACGGAATGATCAAGTCCTCCCAGACGGACTGTCTCCAATACTGCGATTCCTGATTTTGATTTTTTGTGGGCCGGTGTTGATGCACCGCAGCTGCAGAGAAGCAGTGCAGTAAAAAATGCAATGAATATATTTCTCATTTTTTTTCCTTACTTTTTATCTTTAAAACGAAGAAGGAGTTCTTTGATCCATTGTTTTGCTCTCGGATCAGCTTCAGGATCTTTCAAAAACTGCTCAACAGTCTGACCTGTCTTGCTTTCCCCTTCCTGCATCTCCTTTAAATCAATCCAATAGGAATATATCAGATTGTTTCTTACAAAGTATCCGTTCTCTGCTCCGAAATGAACTGGAATTCTGAACTTTTCGCCGTCTGGAATTCGACTCATAATTTTTCCTTGCATTCATTATCGTCCGGCTGCAGTAAGTTTCTGAATAATTTGCTTTTCCTTCTGAGAACTTGGCTGAAAGGAAGGTTCTTTTTCTGATCTGCAGTGCAGTCCTGTATAGGCAGGGGGGCTTGCAAACCGCCGGTGCAGCCGCAAAAGCAGGTGAGTGAATAATTTGAATGAAGAAAGAGAAAGATTTTCATATAAAATGATTATAAAATGTCTTATATTTGAATTTGGACAGTGCATTGCTTCAACTTTTTGATATAAAGAGCAGTCCGAATAAACGAGAATGAGTTTCAGTTTCCTGTAAGCTAAAAAATTCGGGCATATAGGCGGTAAGAGTAAAAATGATAAAATCCTTTAAAATTTATAAATTCTCCGAACATCCAGCCGGGCTGCAGCTGTTATCATAATCGCCTGCATTTATAAAGTATTTTCCTTTATCTCTGCTCTTGAGCCTATTCGGAAGCAGAGGATGAATTATTGACCGTCATCCTAAAACGGATTTTCGGCAGAGATGGAGCCTGCAGATGATAGAACGAGAATATTATATAAGCCTTTATTATTGTATCCCTTTTCATTTTTCGCTCCATCCGCATTTTCATTTCAGTCAATCCATTTGTCCTGCGAATGAACTTTCTCTGAACATTGAAACAGGCTTACTGTTTCGGCTTTTCTGGTAATTTTCCCCGAACTGGAATTCTGCGGATTCAGACTCCGTAATAATCAGTTTTGCGGTCTGAAAACAAAGACTTTTGATTCTGCATATTCTTCTGCTGTCTCGGCGAGATATTGGACAATTACTTGAATAGAGGAGATCAGTGATTGATTTTGGATGAACATTTTTGTGCAAATTCTCGAATTTGTCCTGAGGACAGTGCAATTTGATTGCAGAAAATGAACTTGTTTCAGTCAAAGTATTCCTGAAGGTAATTTGAATGAATTTTCAGGATAAGATGCGGGAAAGACTTTCCGAATATAAGAAGAAGAAATTTCCGGATGTTCAGGACGGACTGTACCAGGGAAGACCCTACGGGCATATCTTTCCGAAGGGGGAACAGAACAGGAATCTGATAGAGTACTATCATGATGATATATTAAAAAATCCTCATTACAGAAAGGAAGATCTTCATATTTACTTTAACCATCTGAATTCCACTGAGGCTCTTTCTTTCAATTTCTTTTTTCCTCTGCTCATTGAGAAAAAACTGGAACTTCTGACTTCCAGGCTGACTCTCGAAGAAAAGGCAGTAAATTATGAAACTGCCGTTTTTGAAAAACCGGGAATAGACTTTGAGCATTTTTCGGATTCCATCTTCGATTTTTATTTTGAAACTGCCGCCGGAAAGAAGATCTGTTTCAGGACAAAATATACAGAGACAGGATTCGGATCAGCAGAAGATGATGTACTTCATTCTGAACTCTTCGAATATGTATATAAAAATTATCTCTCTGTAATTACGGAAAAATACAGAAAAAAAACAGAATTTCTCCAGAGATTTCAGATTTGCAGAACACTTCTTCATTTGGATCAGAACACCATCCTGGTCATCATTTATCCAAGGGAAAATCATAAGATCAGAGAGGAGGCAGAAAAGGCCGCAAATGAAATACTTGTTCCTGAGCTCAGATCCTGTCTGACACTTTTTACCTGGGAAGAGCTGACTGAGTATATACTGAAAAATTCAGTCAGTCCTAAAAAATTTCAGAATCAGTATAAGGAGTTTGCTGAAAAATACTTTCCTGAATGAGGTTTCTGTTCAGTTTTCAAATTCAATTTTTTCATATACATCCGAAACTGAAATATGGAGATTCAATGAGGAAATGTCTATTGTCCTTTCTTTTCCGCTCTCAGAAAGAACCCATTTCCCTTCTGGGGATTTTGAAAAAAGTTCATTTTTCTTTCTTTCAGATGATACAAGCATATATTCTTGTAATGATATTATATTCCTGTAAGATTCAAATTTTTTTCCTCTGTCATTGGTTTCTGTTGAATCAGAAAGAACTTCAATGACAGCACTTGGATTTAAAAGACTGTCGTTCGATTTGTCCAGGAACTTCCTTTCTCCGCAGACCAGGACTAAATCAGGATAGACATAATGGCTGTATTCATCGACGACAACCCGCAGATCTGAAGGGTAGACGCAGCAGGGACGTCCCTTGAACTGAATATGAATCAGTGAAATCAGATTGTGATTCTCTTTTGCTCCTGCCATTGCATAAATTTCTCCAAAATAAAATTCATGTTTCTCCGGAGAATTTCTTTCCATATCCAGATACTCAGCATCAGACAAAGTCTAAATTTTTCAGTCAAGCATAAATAATGATAAAATGCAAGGAGTTCAGTTGAGGCTGTTCAGCTTTTCTCTGTCTTTTCTCCAGGTCGGAAGGTATTTTGTCATCAGTGAATAAAAACGGCGGTTATGATGAAGTTCAAAAAGATGGACAAGTTCATGAACAACTACATATTCAATTCCTTCCATCGGCACCTTGCCCAGTCCGAGACTGAAAGATATCGTCCTGTCTTTTACGTGGCAGATTCCCCAGGTTCTTCTAAGCTTTTTTACTGTAAAACCTTTTATCTTCAGTCCCATCCTGTTTTCCCATTTGAAGATCAGCTCAGGAAGAATTTCTGCAACCCTTACCCGGTACCATTCTTCCATGAGTTTCTCTCTTTTCTTTTTGGAGGATCTGGATTTTACATACATTTCAAATACTCCGTTTTCGAAAGCCAGACGTTCTCTTCCTGAAACAGTTGTGACTTTTAAAGGATATTTTATCCCTAGAAAATAATGCTTTTCCCCTGACTGAAATTTTTGTTCCGGCACCCATTCCGTATTCAGTATTCTGTCTATATGAAACTGCATCCATTCGAGTCGGTTTTCTGCAAATCCTATGATTTCTTTCAGACTGATTCTAAGAGGAACGTTCATGATAATAGCAGCATTCGGAGCCTTTACTGAAAGATAAAGTCTTTTGATTTTTTTTCTGACAATCTGAATCTGCAGACTGCCTACGTTCAGGATAAATTTCTGATCTGAGGATTTGGAGGTCATTTTTTCTGATCACAGAGACAGTATATTGTATCTGAATGCTTTCCTTTTCGCGCGGTTCATTATCTGCCCGTCGGTCATTGAATCATTGTTTTTTATCGAAAGTCGGCTTTATATTTCTTGAAAAAATCGCAAACTGCGATCATAAATACTGCAACTGTCCTAACTTTGAAAATAACATTCACACTTTCCTTGTATGCGGATATGTCTGAAGAAGTGCAATTCCCAGACTGAATACACATCCAATAAAAAGAATTCCGGTCAGACTCATTTCAATCTCCAATTGACTCCATTATGCTCATTTCTCAATTTAAACAAGCGAAAAAATTGAATCCCTTTTCAGAATGCCGGGGGCAGGGAGCTGACTGTTTACTGAGGCGGATCAGAACAAATCAGTTCTGATGTGCGAGGAAATCCATTTTCTGCTTTACAGCAAGCAGGTTTTTCTTAGAATATAGTCGACGGAGGCTACAATGGGACACTTGCCTATCTGGTATCTCATCTGCGGAATCTTTGTAATTGCTGTAGGATTGACTTTTATGGCAAGAGGGTTTGCAGGAATGATTGCTGAACAGATTCGAAAGAACGAAGGAAAATGATCAATCTCAATTCGCTGCTTTTTCTGCTTGGAGCGATCTGGATTGGATTGGCATCCGCTCTTCTATTTTCATATAATGAATACAAACCGTATTCGGAGCCTATTATGATCGTACTTACTGTATCAACTGCAATTATTTCTTTCTACGATTTCATAAGAAAAAAATAATTATAGATACCGGAAACAATGAATTCCTTCTCAGAATGCAGGCGGGAGGAGACTGACTGTGGCCTCCATATTCTGTTTTGCACGTTCGTAGGATTCAGAACGCTTTCCACGAGCCTCTGCTGAACCCTTTTCAATTCCTTTAAAGCAGAAAGCCTGGCATCCTCAGTGACTGGTCTGATGAATCTCTGCGCTAAAGTCAAATCTTAAAGTACAATAGAGTAGTTGGTAAATTGTCACCCTGAGCCTTTCGAAGGGCGACAATTTTCAATGAAGTTATGGATTCGACAAGCTCGCTTACGCTACCATGACAAATTTTCTGAATTACCAACAAGTCTAATAGATAATATTTTGTAATTATTTTTCCTTAACACAGATGAGAGAGTCTTTTTCCACTTTTTCAACCTCCTCGATTTTTTCTATTTCCTCACTGGATGCAACTTCCATATTTACTGACTTGCATTGCCTTATCGCGTTAAAATCAGACGTTGAAGAATTAAAAATCTTCCATTCTAATCTTTTTTGAATAGGCATTGGTCTGTAAAAATAATCAAATCTAAGTGATTTTCTTGTATTGGAAATGCCCCAAAAAAATTTTCTCCCTTGCATATTCATTGCAAGGATCTCAGGTATAACATTTACTGCTCTTGACAAATCAGTCTCAAAATGTAAACCAACAATAGCTGCCCCCCATACATTAAGTTTAAAAACAGAATTCCATTTATTATCTGATTGGCAGGTTTCACTTCTATCAGTATGATCAACTTTGTAATCAATTCCATAAAAATCGACTATAAATCCGGTGCATTCATCACGCTGTACCAATAGCAATCCCCCCAGTTTTGTTTCTCTAAGTGGCTCATCACCATCTCTTTTTTTTCTTTTTTCTGCAGTCTTGATTTCAACTACTCGGGTAGCATCGCCTATTCCAGGATGCAAAATAGGAGTTTCAGCTCCTGCACCAAGTCCAACTAAAGGAGTAATTTTGAAAATATCTAAAATAGAAATGGTTATATTAAACATATATTTGAATGGGAATAATGCAATATCTAAAGGTGTATTGTCCCTCAATTCTGATTTAAATTCTGCATCATTTTCTCTTTTGCTTTTACGTTCGTTCGATTTTGCTTTTATGGAAATTGTATAGGAATAAGCATTAGATGTTTTTCCAAGTTCTATTACATCTATGTATCTTTGATAAGCTTCCGGTGAAAGTTCTAGATATTCTTCGGATTTTAATCCAGTGTAATTTTCATTGAAGGCTGCTAAGGCATTATATGCTTCATTTGATTCTCCTTGTCCATTTTGCTTTAATACATCAAAGGCAGTTGATGCCCTTTCTATAATATCACATCTGGCATATAACTTATTTGTAGAAAGATTCTGAAGGTTTTTCTTAATTTTTTCAAATTTTTTCTGAAAATTAGAAAAAAAATTCTGGATTTCTGGAGCTTTGCTATAATCTATAACTTCTCCAAAGATGCTATAATCTGCAGCGTAACCGTTATAACCAGCACTAATAAAGAAACTCTTTATATTGAGTCTGATTTCTGTATCCCTAAATTGCTTAAGGGCATCTTTGTATTTAGCTTGATTTAAAAGTTGATCATCTTCTTGAACCTCTTTTGTGAGCTTTTCAAGAATCGAGCATACATAAGCATCGTAAAGAAGACTTCTATATTTCCCCTTCAAATTTTCATATTTAGACAGATGATTCTGAAAGTAATTTTGAATATCATGAACTTTTCTCTCGGAACAAGATCCAGATTGATAAAGATTGTTTTTTTCGCTAATAGCTATTCTATTTTGGATATCTTCTATAAATTTATTTAAAGTCTTTTTAGTATCTGCAGAAGTATTTTCATAAAGATTTCTTAAAATACTCTCATATTCAAATTTTGCTTCAGAAAACTTTTTCTTCGCATAAAGAGTGTCTGCCGCTTGCAAAACAGATTTAAAAGTCTCTATAAACTGTTTTGCTCTGTCGTCAGTATAATTTAAATCAATCTTCTTTAATTCTATATCGGATTGGCTTAAAATCGATGCCGTTGGAATGACATTATGCTCTGCCCTCATTGGTGCACCAGCTTTACTGATTGAATAAGTTCGATTGATGACAGCAAGAGCGACCTCATTCAGATAATATTCCATTTGATAATCGGATATATCAAAAATTAGCGGCTATGGCTTTATCGAGAAGACC
>DAORDI010000171.1:0-11832 GCA_035345895.1 Leptospiraceae bacterium | reverse complement strand
CGAGATTCCTTGCTGCCCCGAAAAATCTTTTCGGTTTATGAAGAGCATTTGAATCCACACCGCCGGAAAGAATTTTCCCGGAAGTCGGGATTACCTGGTTATAGGCTCTGGCAAGTCTTGTGATAGAGTCAAGAAGAATGACTACATCTCTTCCATGTTCCACAAGTCTTTTAGCCTTTTCAATAACCATCTCTGCCACCTGAACGTGTCTCTGTGCAGGTTCATCAAAAGTGGAACTGACAACTTCCCCTCTCACATTTCTGGCCATATCAGTCACTTCCTCAGGTCTTTCATCAATCAGAAGCACAATCAGTATTGTTTTAGGATCATTTTTAGTAATTGCATTTGCGATACTCTGCATAAGCACTGTTTTTCCTGTCCTAGGAGGGGCAACAATCAGTCCTCTCTGTCCTTTCCCGATCGGAGCCATCATATCCAGAATCCTAGTATCCAAATGAGAAGGATCATACTCCATATTGATTCTTTGATTGGGATATAAAGGAGTCAGGTTGTCAAAGAGAGCTCTTTTAGATGCAATATCAGGTGATACTCCATTGATAGACTCCACTCTGAGCATAGCATAAAACCTTTCTGCTTCCTTAGGAGGTCTGATTTGTCCTTCTACCGTATCTCCTGTTCGAAGTCCAAAAAGTTTGATCTGAGAGGGGGAAACATAAATATCATCAGGACCTGGGACATAATTGTAGTCTGGGGAACGTAAAAAACCATATCCGTCAGGCAGTTTTTCCATCACTCCGGAAGCATACACCTGACCTTCTTTTTCTGTCTGAGCCTGCAGAATCGCAAAAATCAGATTCTGTTTTTTCAGACCGCTTGTATTCTCCACACCCATACTTTTAGCTGTGTCTACAAGTTCCGTAATGGACTTCTGTTTGATCTTTGTCAGATCAATAGGTTCCGGATGCGGACCTTCATATTTTCTTTTCTTGCGGAGATTTCGACCGTTACCGCCCATATACTCTCCGAGGTTGTCCAAACTGGAATATTCGGAAGACTCTGCTTCATTTCTTGAAGCTGTTCCTTCTTGAACCTGCTGTGTTTCTTCTCTTTTTCTGACTGCCATAGTTTTTGATTTTTTGTTGGATTTTTAGCCTGATTTGAACTTAAGACAAATTCAATTCAGAGTATTAGATTCTGCCCGGAATGAATCGCGAGCATAAAGTCCTTTGGAATATTGAGGATTTACGCTGTCGGCCTGTCAAGCAGGTCGAGATTAACAATAAACCTACATCCAATAAATTAATCCCATCATTAGCGTAAAGAACTTTTTTTCTTTGCTGCCTTTTTTTTCTTCGAAGCTGGTTTTGTATTCTTTCCGGTATTCTTATTCTTTGTCTTTCTGGCCGGAGAATTTTCTTTCTCAGTCTTTTCTTCCACAAGTTCCAGGAGTTCTTCGGCTCCGTCAGATTCATTTTCCCTGTCTGATAAAGATTTTCTGTTTCTGGGAATCGGTGTTCCGGGATTTCTTTCCAATTTTTCATCCAGGCCCAAATGGCGGATTCTGTTCTGAAGAGTAGACCTTGGAAGTCCCAACGCCTGAGCAGTGTGGGAAATATTTTCATTATTCTTTTTGAAGGATTTATATATATAAACAGATTCAACATCCTTCAGCATTTCCTGTAGAGGAACTCCGGAACTGAACATTGATTCGAGCACAGGAAAATTCATTTCTCCTGTGTTTTTAGGTGAGTCGGGTTCAGAAAAATGATACAGATAACCGAGCACTTTTTCCTCACCTTTTAACGTAATGACCCTTACATAAATATCCAGGTTTTTAATGTATGTTTGAAGTACAGGAATGCTGTCAGGGGGTTCTCCCTCAACAGATTTAAAAAAGCCGGAAATCAGATCCTGGTTCAGTTCCTTGAAATATTTCTCTGCAAAACCGATAGAGTCCCTGAAAATGCTCTTGGAGAGCACATCAGTTTCAAACTTTTCATTATAAAAGGTGGTGTTCCCTTCCCTGTCCGCCGCGAAAAGTGCATCAGGGAAGTTCCTCAGAATAAGCTCCATAAATTTAAAGATCATCAGCCTGTTTGCAGGAATTTCAGAGGTCGGTTCAGATTCAGGCAGTTTTTCCTTCTCCGGAATCTTCTCAGTCTTAGGCATATCTGTCATTCGGGAAAATTCAGAAAGGAATCTTGTCTTGTCCCAATTGTCTATTCTCTGACCATTTTCATTCAGGACCGGAATTGTTTTATGAGAATGGAAATAATAGAGGAGACTTTCATTCATTTCTTTTTCGAGGAAATGTTCGGGAACCGTTTCATATTCAATCCCGGAAAGGTCAAGATCCGCCATTTCTTCTGTAATCTTTTTTTTGGACAGAAGTCCGTACAAAAGATTTTCAGAATTGATTACAGGGAGATATGACGAGGGTGTAATCAGAAAAAACTTGTAGAAAGATTCGACTTTCATGAATGGCTTAAGGTCAGTTTTAATCCATTAATTTCCAAGTCGAGAAGTATTTTTGGCTCCTGCTGAAGTTTCGGTCAAAAAATCAATGCTTTGCTTTCATAAGCCGGTTACGGAAGGCAAATACAAGAATGATGCAGCATATAATTTCCATAACTGCAGGGAAACGGTAGAACACAGTCTTTCCTGTGTAGAGAGGAATCTCATAAAACCCGAAGTCCTGTTTTGCTGATCCGAGAGGATGAACAGAACTTCCGTCAGGAAGGATGACTGAAGTCACACCGGTGAGAGTAACCCGAATGAATGCTCTGCCTGATTCAACTGCCCTGAACCGAGCACCGGTCTCATGCTGCCAGTTTTCAAGGTAGTTTCCAAACCAGGAATCATTTGCCAGACTAAGTAAAAAACCGGGCTGACTCTTCTCTGTAAAACTTCGGACATAATCTGGAAAAAGACTTTCGTAACATAGAAGCGGGATATAGTCAGTTTCAGCATAATCCTCTCTGCGGGGAACATAGTTCAGAATCTCCGAGGGTCTCTGAAGCATTTCAGCATTAATTTCGTTTAGATTTATATAGTCCTTTTCTTTATAACTTTTTTTATAAAAAATCTTCGGCATAATTCTGTTTTCCGATCTCACATATTTGGAACTTTCCGGAAACAGACTGTTCAGAAAGGGAAAAGATTCACTGAGAGGAAGACTTTCCCCGAACGGAACAAGGAGATTTTTTTCATATCTCTGCTTTGTCTTGGAATGATGAGAAAAATGCGCGAGAGAATTGACTGTTCCGTTCTTTTCTGCATAAGGTTCATTCCAGGCAATATCTGCACCGGAAAGGGAAGAAAGATATAAAATAATTCCGTGAAAAGTGGGAGAATAGTTTCTCTGAAACGGCTCTGTATTCAGAAAAGGAACGGCTGTTTCAGGAAAAATGATCAGGTCGGGGACATACTGTCCTGAGTAGAGTGCCTTTAAGGCAAGTGAGAACGATTCGTTCAATGCTTTTCCGGCTGAGGCCTCCATACTGCCTGACTTCAGACCAAGTTCTGTATTTGTCTGCAGTGCAAGGGCGAGGAGTCTTCCGGATATTCCCTGGGGTACCGATTTCTTAAAAAATATCAGAACAGTTATAGTCATTAATACTGCAGAGATAGGCCAAAGTTCCTTCAATGAGGAGATCTCAGTTTTCTGAATGTATTTTCTGAAAAGAAACACAGTAAAGGATGCTGGAAAGAAAATGAAAAAGGAAATTCCGTTTACTCCGAAATAAAATGCAAGTTCTCTGAAGAGACTGCTTCCGGCACTCATATCTCCGAAATGCCAGGGAAAAATCTGGAACACATATTTGTCGACAGTAAATGCAGCAAGACCAACGACCCAGACTCTATGGTTTTCCGGAAAATAAGGGAAAAGAATTCTGCAGGAAATAAAAAAAGCATACATTTTAAACTGCATTACAAATGAAAAAATTAGAACGATCAGGAATGAAAACTCAATCCTGATTCCGGAAAGATTGGCCAGACCGGAGGTTATCCAGGGAAAACAGATAAATGTACAGAAAAAAGAAGCTGCAGCAGACAGAGCAAGCACACGGTAATAGGAGTGCTTTTCCAGATTCTGAACAGCCGATACAAGAAATACCGCAGACAGGAAGCCTGCACCGGAATACTCGAACGGGCCGAGCGAGAAAAACATTCCCGCTGCCCACAGAAAGAGAAAAAAGTATTCTTTCACTTCCCCTTCTTTTTCAGTCTTGCTTCTTCACCTTTGAGATATTCAATAAATTCCTGCTGCCTTCTGTAAGAATCAGCCGCTTCCTGAGATCCGAACACTTCAAGTCTGAGCTTGTCCAGTTTTTCGAGCTTTTCCTTTTCATTTAAAGAGGAATTTGCAGAGAGAAACTTCTTTTCTTTTTCCTGAAATATGGATATCCTTTTATTTTCCTCTTCAAGTTCAGCTTTGACTTTCCTTATTCTTTCCACTCCGTCTTTTCCAAAATACTTTTCCTGAACCGATTCCAGCTTCGCAGTCTTCTCAGAATCGGAAAGTTTTCTGAAATCATTTTCTCTTAAGGAGACTTCAGTTTCATATTTGGTAAACTTAGGCTCCCGTTCCGTTACTGTCTTATAGTAAGGTCCGTACACCTGCTCTCTCATTTTTTCGTATGCCTTAATTCTGTCTTCACCGGAAAGATTTTTTGAACTCTGCAGAAAACTGCTGTTTGCCTGAAGAAAGTTGACTTTTGCTTCCTCGAGACCGAAGATCAGTCTGGCTTCTTCATCCTTGAAAATGTCTCTTCTCTTTTTCTTAATCTGCTCATACCTGTCTTCAAATTTGAGATTAGGGTCCTGCTTGAATGATCTTAATTCAAATTCATATTTAAGATATTTTTCAAACATGGCAGCAAGTTCCTTATTATGAGGAGCAGGATAATTTGAAAGAAGAAAGGTTCTGATCATTTCATTACACTGCTCATAGGTAAAATCCGTCGGGCACTTTCTTCTGAATGCCCAAAGTTCCCCGACTATGTCAATTTTCCCGTTTCTCATTCCCTCCATCAGTTCATCATAGCTGAGCAGATCATCATTTTGGAACATGGACATTGCCTGATCCTTGAGCATTGAAGGAACTTCATCGGAAGCTGAGGACTGGGATTCAACGGTGTATTCGGATTTTTTCTTTTTACCGCTTCCCTTTTTTTCTGAAGGAAAGAGCAGGAGAGCCAGAATCAGCAGCAGCCCTGCTGCACCGAGAATAATGTAAAGTTTTTTACTTTCCATAAAGGATTCTCCGTAATTATTTTATAAATATTTTATCATGAAACTTGGTCAATCAGAACAATCCTGATATCACCGAACATTTTATGCTGCTGAATTTTTACCGGCTTGATTTTCACAATCTCCAGAAGTGCAAGGAAACTGTATACAATGTCCAGAACTTCGATTTCTTCTTTTTCAAATATTTCGGAAAAAAGAATCTCCTTCTTAAATGCAAGAAGATCTTCAATATGCCTGATTTTGTCCTGAATGGAATAGTCAGACTCTGCAAGAAGCAGGCTGGGTTTGGCTTCTTCGCCAATCTGCCTCGAAAGAAGACCGTTGAATGCTGAAATGAGCTGAATAAGATCCAGATCCAGCCAGTTTTCATCTTCAGGAAAGTCGATCAGAATCTGTGAACTTTCCCTCCTGAATACGGCGGCCTGAATGGAATCCATATGTCCAAGCCTGGTGCCTGCAATCTGGTATTTCTTAAATTCCAGAAGTTTTTCAACTAACTCCTTAGGCAGAGACGGCTCGTCCTCGGCTTCTTCAAAGCCTGGATTAGGTAGAAGTGCTTTTGATTTCAGATATACCAGGCTTGCAGCCATTTTTGCATATTCTGAACTTAGTTCGATTGGAAGATTTTTGGCCAGCTGAATAAATCGAATAAAATCTTCCGTTATCTTGGAAAGAGAGACTTCGAATATATCTACTTTATAACTTTCAATGAGACTCCAAAGCAATGTGAGCGGACCCTCTGAAAAACCTCCTTCTGGACTGCTCCATTGGACTTTAAACAGATGCTCCTCTGAATCTGGAGCAGATTCCAACATTCTCTAAATTACAATCCCAATGCTTTGGCAGCCGCCTGCTGAAGCCTTTCAGGAGGAAAAGGTTTTACTACAAAATCCTTTACACCCATCTTGATCGCCTTTGCAAGAAGATCCTCCTGCCCAAGTGCAGTCACCATAATGACTTTTGCTTTAGGATCCATCTTAATGATTTCACTAGTAGCTGCAATACCATCTTTTTCACGCATGGTTATATCCATCGTGACAAGATCCGGTCTGAGCAGCTTGTACTGCTCTATGGCAATGTTCCCATTTTCAGCTTCTCCTACAATTGTATGCCCAACTGCAGTCAAAGCCTCCTTAACTAATGTACGCATAAACTTCGCGTCATCAACAACCAAAATCCTGGCCATTTGTTACATCCCTCTTTCTTTGATGATACGTATCATTTGTGGCACAATCTCCTGTAACGGCACGACGTGATCGACTCCTCCATTTTCAATAGCCTGACGATTCATTCCAAATATAACTGAGGTTTTTTCATCCTGAGCCAAAGTCGGAGCTCCGATTTCCTTCAGTCTTTTAATGGATTCAGCACCATCTTTTCCCATGCCTGTCATAATCACTGACAGAGCACCGGCCCCATACGTCTGGTTCAGACTATCAAAAGTCACGTCCACTGATGGCCTATGGCCATTAACAGGGACTCCCTGATCTAATTCAATAGAAATATTGTTTTCTCGCTTATGAATTTTCATATGATAATTTCCAGGTGCAATGTATGCAACCCCTGCCTGAACAATCTCTCCATTTTCAGCCTCTTTGACTCTGATCTTGGAAATTTCGTTCAATCTTTCAGCAAATGCCTTCGTAAATCCCGCGGGCATATGCTGAACAATAAATACCGGGTAATAAAAATCTTCCGGGAACATTTTGAATACAGCCTGAAGCGCGTTCGGACCTCCGGTGGAAGTTCCAATTGCAATCGCCCTCACCGGCGTAGTTTTTTTTATTTCAGGAAAATTTCCTACTTTGATTTTTACTCTAGGGGCCTTCTTCTTATCCTCATAATCAAAGTAGCCTAATATTTTTGACTTGAGAAGCTGACCGATCTCTTCGAGATTCATCCGAACTGCACTTGAAGGCTTAGGAACAAAGTCAATTGCACCAAGTTCCAGTGCTCTAAAAGTAGCGTCCGCTCCATGCTGGGTCAGAACAGAAAGCATAATGACTCCGACATTCAGCTTGCGTTTGGAAATCTCTTCCAAGGCAGTCAACCCGTCCATTACAGGCATTTCAATGTCGAGAGTCACTATGTCAGGATGATGCTTTTCCACCACATCAATACAGTCGAGTCCTGTTTTTCCAGTCGCAATCACTTCAATATTCTTGTCAGACTGAAGCAGATCAGAAATAATATTTCTGACCAATGGGGAATCGTCAATAACTGCGACTTTTATTTTTCTGTGGTAATCCAAGAGCAATTCAGAGTCCTCAATTCAGCTTGGCAATTAATTTGACCAGTTCTTCGTAGTCAGGAAGGAAGATCAGATTTCCAATCAGATTGTCCCCTTCATATATGAATTCTGTGTTCATACTTAAGAACTTGCTGTCCCCCGGCTTGACTGCACTGATAACGTCTTTAAAATTGCCAGTAAACAGCTCAGGAACTGAAGGCATAATCTGAGACTTAGCCTTGTTCGACAACGAATTAATGACACTCGCGCATACTATATTCGATATTTCCATCAGAACCGAAAGTGAGTCATCGGAGATTTTTTTTGCGAGATCTGAATCCTCATTGGACTTCAAAAGTTTGCTCGCAAGCTCCCTTCCCTTCTCCTCTGAAAAAATCATCAGCATTGCGCCATGCAGATCCCCATTCATTCCTACTTTCAGACCGAAGAAAAGATCATCAGGATCTCTGATTTCCAAGGCAAGAGAGTCTTTGTCAGCAAGTGTAATCTCCGGCATAAACAGTTCAACGTTTGAACCTACAAGCTGAGAAAGAACAAGCCCCGCATTCATCATTCCGGTATTCACTACAGATTCCAGTTTTCTGATTTCAGCTTTCGAAAGGGAATGATCAATCACCTCTCCCCTGTCTATCATAGACTCTACTCTTTCATGTGTCTGCTCCGCAAACGACTTCAGAAGTTCCTTGGCTTTTGCATGTTCATCATCGCTGATTGTCGAATCAGAACTTTCTTCAGGAGTTACAGACTCTGAATGGACTGAAGTCTCCTCTTGAACCTGCACTTCCTGTTCCGGTGCAGTCTCTTCTGTTTTTTCTTCTTCCTGTTTTGACTGAACTGAAGAAAGCTGCAGAGGGATATCCTCATCTCTTTCCTGAATGACTGCTTTCTTTACTTGCTTTGACTTTTCCTTCTTTCTTTTGGATTTGTCGCTCTGTACCATTTCCAGAAGCTTAGAATTATACATATTAGTGGAATTTGCTGTCTTATATACCAGAGCAAGACTTGTTGAATCAATCGACCTGGCAGAATTCGTCCTAGGCATATCCTTTCCGCCGAGTGAAGTAATGTCCGGAAGACTGCCTGTACTTAATTCGATGAGTCCAGGAATATCCAATACAAGAATGATCGTCCCGTCTCCCATAATGGAAGCTCCGGTAAGACCCGGGATATTTCTAAAGTTTTTTTCCAGAGTTTTAATTACAGTTTCATGCTTGCCGATAAGGTCATCCACAATGAATCCGAGTTTTCTAGTGTTATAGTTTACAATAACAACAGGAAACTCTTCTACATCAGGACGGGCAGAAAGACCTATGATTCTGTTCAGTCTGTAGATCGGAAGAACCTCGCCTCTCAGATTGATAATTTCATGACCTTCCAGGGTATTGATCTGATCCTTGCTGACCCGGATTGTTTCAAATACTTCAGAGAGAGGAAATGCATAGATTTCTTCTTCCATAGATACCAGAATAGAAGGAATAATGGCAAGAGCCTGAGGGAAACACAGTGTAAATGAAGTACCCTGCCCCTCATTAGTGTTGATGATGATTTTTCCTTTAAAGTCCTGAATGAGCTTATTGACGACATTCATTCCGACACCGCGTCCTGAAATATCGGTAATTTCAGCAGCAGTCGAAAATCCAGGTGCAAAAATGAACTGATACACATCATTATCGTTGAGGCCCTGTGCATCCGCTGCAGTAGTCAGTCCATTCTCAATTGCTTTTTTCAGAATGCCAGCTTTGTTCAGTCCTTTTCCGTCATCACGGATCTCCACCATGATATTGTTTCCGCCTTGGTAGGCATTCAGTTCGACGGTTCCAAACTCAGGTTTCCCCACTTTTATTCTGTCTTCAGGACTTTCGATCCCATGATCTATAGAGTTTCGGATTAAATGGAGAAGAGGTTCCCCTATCATATCCACAACTTTTTTATCCAGTTCCGTATTTTCTCCCAGAAGATTGAGCTGAACTTTTTTGCCTGTCTCCATCGAAAGATCACGGACAAGTCTGGAAAATCTGTTGAATACAGATCCTATCGGAACCATTCTGGTATTCATAATTCCGGACTGAAGATCCTTGGAAATTCTGTTGATCTGATCAATCTTGCTCTTCAGCTCGCCTAGAATAGGATCATCACCGTACGTTCTGACCAGATCATCATAGATTTTCTGAAATCCTGAATTTGTTATGACAAGTTCACCGACATTGTTCATCAGCTGATCCAGTTTTTCGGAGGATACTTTTATGCTCTTGGTCAGTCCCTTGTCTCCGCCGTCCTTATCAGAAAGATTGGTCTGAACCATCGGCTGTCTTCTCTGTCCGGCTGATGACTGCCCTGCCTCCGATGTCTGCTGCTGAGAAGATGCCATTCCAGTCGTTCCATTAATGGAGACGGTTCTCTTCTGAATATCGATAAACTCCACCATATCGATGTCTATCATCTTTCTCAGGACAGACTCATCCATTCCAGTAACAATTATGAATGTGATCGCATTGAGTTCGGTTCCCCTCTCCAGTACCTCCACTTCCGGACTGGATTTGAAGATGGAAGAATTCATTTTCAGATTCTGAAGAATCAGGGTAAAACGCAGGCCTTTCATCTGAGTGTTGCTTTTGAGAATCACTCTGACATCATAAGCCTGGCCTTTTCTGTTCTTCATTTCCTCATCAAGTTCCTGAAGTTCTTCCTGAGTCAGGTTCAGGGGATGGAATTCGCCTGAATTCCCCAAGTCATTTGTTCTCAGTGAAAACTTTACATCCTGTATCTGATCGGAGGATATAATTTTTTCCAGTTCAACCAGATCAAGCTGAGTGATAAATGTAAACACCAGCTCTGTGAACTGTCCTCCGGAAAGAAGTTCGTCCTCTTCGGGAAGTGATTTGAAAATGACTCCAAAGTTTTTCAGATTCTGAAGAATAAGTGCAAATCTGGAACCCTTCATTTGCACTTCAGGCTTCAAAGTGATTTTGACATCAATGGCACTTGCGTTTCTTACAGATATCTCTTCATTCAAAATGGAAATTTCTTCCGCATTCAGGTCAATAAAGTTCAGAATTCCGTTGGAAGATTCCTGTTTTTTTTCTGCTGGTCTTTCAGAAACCGCAGGAGAAGTCTTCTTTACCTGAACAGCTGCAGATGAAGTAGAAGAACTTTTTTCATAATTACCGAGTTTTTCAATCATATCGGTAAAAGGTGTATCTATTTTCTCACCTTGGCCGACCGCATCGATGACTGATTTAATCAGATCGAAACATTCAAAGAGAAGATTGACTAAAGTAACATTTACTGAGATTTTATCTTCTCTAATTTTCTGAAGAAGATTTTCCATTTTATGCGCCAGATCGGAAAGATTGTATAATCCGACAAAGGCAGCTGAACTTTTCAGAGAATGCGCGGCTCTGAAAATATCATTTATGATTTCCGGATTCGAATGATCGGACTCCAGCTTCAGAAGATTGCCGTTTAATTCCTCAATCTGATCTTCTGATTCTTCCAGAAAAAGTTCTGTATATTCTCCAAGGATTCCAGACAAGACCCGCTCCCGCTCAATCGATTTTAATCAGTTTTTTCAAATCTATAAGAAGCACGATATCCTCGCCGCTTCTTCCTACAAAGTCAATCATATAGTTGAATGATATGGAAAGCTGATTATTTATGGCACTGATTGTATTTTTTTGAATTTTAATCACCTGTTTCACTTCTTCCACAATCATTCCAAATCGTTTAGTATTGTATTCCAGAACTACAATTCGAGTCAGTTTGTTAATTTCAGTAAATCCCTGTTCAAATTTCTTTTTCAGATCAACGATAGGGATAATTTCCCCTCTCAAATTGATGACTCCGAGTACAAAATCTTCTACATTCGGAATTCTAGTAATAAATGCCGGCTTCAGTATTTCATGCACATGAATCAGGTCAATGCCAAACAGTTCGTTGGAAACTGTAAAGGACAGGAACTGCACTTCTTCCTCTGTCTGAACAGATTCGGATTTTTCTCTTTCGGCAATTTTTTCCTTCAGCATATTCTGAAGCATCGCCTGTTTTGCTGTATTTTCTGAAAACATACCCTTTTTATACTATCGGAAAACACCTTTCTTTTGGCAAATAAAATCGTGGATTTTACGGTGAACTCGATATAAAATCGAATCCGCCCAACCCAGGAACTGAAAGAAGATTTCGAAGAAGCAAAAAACAGCATTCCTGTCCGCTTCTTCGAGTGATCCGTTTTCTTTTGCCTTACACAGGGAATTTCATTAAATAAATTTAATTTTTCTCGCTGCAAAAATCAGCATCCCAAGCAGAATTGCCCCGTGTTTCCATCTGGAAATATTCGTAGTTCCGTAAGTGCGCTCTCGGTAAATAATGGG
>DAORDI010000170.1:0-11852 GCA_035345895.1 Leptospiraceae bacterium | reverse complement strand
TTTAATTCCTCTGCCAAGGTTTTGCTGTCTGAAGACTTGACCTTCTCTGCAGGAATCGGAGGAAGAATCGTAACAGTCACTTCGGCTGGTTTCATTATATATTTATTTTTTTCCATTATATTTGCGGTTCCATTGATTGCGATTGGAACGATAGGAACCTCTGCATCAATCGCAAGCCTTACGCTTCCTGCCTTGAAGGCCTGAACCGGCCCTCCCTTGCTTCTGGTTCCTTCCGGAAAAATTACCAGTGAATGACCTTTTTTCAATATCTCTACACCGGCTGTGATCGCCTGAGTGGACTTGGCTCTGCTGGATCTGTCCATAAAAACACAGTTCATAATTTTCATCCAGCTTCCTACTACCGGAATTTTCATTACTTCCATTTTGGAAATGAATCCGAAAGGTTTGGGTATGAAACCGATCAGAACAGGTATATCAAAGTTTCCCTGGTGATTGGAAACAAAAACAACAGGCCCCTTAGGCAGATTTTCAGTCCCATTGACAGTAATTTTTCCGCCTACAATATTTACCAATGTTCTTGCCCATTGTCTTGGTACCTTGCATTTTTCCCAGTCAGTTTCCTCTACTGTATTCAGCTGAACACGGTTTGCTTTCCAGCGTCCCCAGAAGCTGAAAAAACCTCTGATAAAAAAGTATAAATAAAAACCGGCTGTCCTGAACATATATTATCCTCAGAGAAATTATTCTCAATGCTAAGCATTAAAAACTCTGTCTCTTTACTGTCAACTCATTTGCAGATTGAAACGGCATTTTATGGATACTGTTCGCAGTCACTTCCAGCAGACTGCTCTGCGATATCAAAACAGAGATGTAATTAAGAAAAAGTAAAGATTAATTTATGTCAAATCTGACAGGTCAGCTTATTTCCCCGATTTCCAATGGCCGTGAGGCAGAGCATAGCAGCGGCTCCTGCTCAGACCGCCTTACGCCTTTGCCCTCGCAAAGCTTTATGAAGATGCCTGCCGCTGTTTTTTCTGATTCATCAAAATCTGAAAAACTGCCAGGCTGTACCTATATTCATTTTTGCAATATCATATATTCAGAAAAATCTGTACGAAAAACTGATCAGGTCTGTTTCATTTTCTGCATAGACAGTCATGAAATTTCCTAATGCTTTTTGCACTTTGAGAAGGTTTCCTTCCCTGTCTCTTGCCTCCCATAAATCCGAATAAGTAAATGCTGTAAATATGTAACCTTTAAGTTTTTTATCTGAAGAAAGAGTAAATTTTCTGCCGGATATTTCAGTGAAAAGAAGTCTTTCATAAGAAGATTCCAGAGCCTTTTCCTGCTTATTTTCAGAATTTATATATATGCTGCATTTGAATTTTTCCGATGAAATGGATGAGTAGAATTCAAAATCATTATAATATATTTTTTCAGGGATATAAGCCAGACCGCAGTCTGCAGGGGTTCCGGAGGCGGACAGAACCTGTCTGATTTTTTCCTTTGAGCTTTCAGTCAGCTGATAGTATTTTTCCTTGAATTTAAAAGTGTCCAGTTTTTCGAGAGTCAGATACCCGGATGTGCCGTAGTTACGGGAAAGCAGATCAAAATTGTCAGTCAGAGTTTCTCTCAGACTTCCTCTTATTGTTCTTTTCATTTCAATTGCATATTTGGGAAGGTTTTTTACTTTGTCTGTGTTTTCTGTGCGCAGAACACAGTCCATCATAATCAATGCAGCCAGAAAGGAAAGGATCTTCTCTCCGGACGGCCTCAGGATAAGCAGGAGATAGATAAACACTGAAAGTGATATGATCAGAATGTCCGGAAATGCTTTCTGAAATCCTTCCGCACTGAAAGGAAGTCTGGATGAATTTTTATAAAAAGGAAAAAGCAGAACCGGAATGAGCAGTATCGAAATCAGAACTGAAAACTGCCGGATCTCCTTTCTGTAGTATTCATTTTTATAAATTCCGATATAAAGGGATCTGCAGAAAAAATAAATCAAGGAAATCTGCACAAACAGAATGTAGCGCCCAGGAGCCCGGAAATTTCCGAAACCGGAGACATTCGAAAACATAAATCTGTAAACTGGGTTGTCTGCATTTGCAGAAAGGATTCCCAGACAGAGAAGAAAGAAATAAAAGAACCAGAACCTGTCCTTTGGAGCATAAAGGATTCCAAAAAGAGAAAAAATGCATACTGTGGCTGAAGAGTATGCGGAGAATTCGCTGTTTCCGAAATCGGGAAAATAGCTGAACCAGTTTCCATAAAGCAGATGGGCAAAACTTCTGAACTTGGAAGAAAAGCTGAAATAGTAATCGAGAGGCCAGTGTTTTCTTGCGGCTTCCTCAGAAAGAAGACTCGTATGATGGAACTGGAAAAATGAAAATAGAGCGAGAATCAGTGCACTTATGAAAAGAATTTTATTTTTCTGAATGGCTGAAAGGATATCCTCCAGTCTGAATAAATGAAAGCTTCCGGAGGAAATTTGGGACTGTATCAGCGGGAAAAGAACCAGAAGAAAATACATCAGGCTGAAGATGGACTGCATCCAGAACATCTGTGGAGATCCCGCCAGAAAGGAAAGAGACATTCCTATGATGAATAAAAAGATATTCTGTAATGAAAATGATTTATTAAGTCTGGCCAGTGTCCAGAGAATCATTCCTGTCCAGGAGAGACTGTGAAGAAGACTGTTGTGACCGGTATGACTGCTGATATATCCGCCAACCTGAAATGCGGAAGTACCGGTCAGGGATATAATGTCATTAAAGCCTTCTTCTCTCAGGTAAAGATAAAAAAAGAATCCGGAGATTCCGATGTGCAGAATGATGTCGTTTTCCCATCGGTGAAAGCCGAACTTGAATGCAATGACGGAAAAAAACCAGTTCAGAGGATAAAGTGTGCCGGAGGAGATTTCCGCAAAAAAGGGAAATCCGAAATTGCCCTCAAAAGCATAAAATGGAAAGTCCAGGTTCAGTATTGACTGACCCAGATAATGCCTCATTGGATAGTCCTGAAAAAAAGAATCCCCTGTAAAAAAGGATTTTCCGATGAACACATCGAAGGACATCATAAACGGGAGAATGAAGAACATTGTCTTGAAGTAGGTTTCCATGACTGACATACAGATTCTGCAGAATGATTTGATCTGAAAACAAAAGAATCGGTTCGTCTTAGAAAAAAAATTGAGCGAAAAGAGTAAACTTCTTCGGAAAAATAACGGTTTGGATTATTTTCTTGACAGGTATTTTCAAAGGAGAATTTTAAACTGAGACTCTATGAAAGCATCCAAGGCGAAGAAAATTCGACATTCAGCCTCCAGCAAGGAAGACGCAATTTCTGAAGCGTACCGTTATCTCAAGAATGCAAAAGAGACTATTTCTAAAAGTTCAATTGAACTCGGAATTCGATATACTGATTCCAAGTATGTAAGGGAAGCAGCGGGGATTGCTTATCTGGCGCCTCTTCTGGCAATTGACGGTTATCTGCTTGGTCGCGGAGAAACTTCCGCAAATCTTCCAAATTCCATTGAAGAGTATTTTACAGTTCTCGAAAAAATCCCTTCCAATAAAAGGCTGAAAGCCAGCCTGCACGTTGTATATGAGAATCTTCATATTCTGGCATATTACAGAGGAGGTGTCGGTGTCGAAATGGTCAAGGAAGGATTTCAGAGAGCAAAGGATATTGTAGAGGAACTGGAGAATAAAAAATGAAGAACTGGCTTATGACTGTCTGTTCTGTGATGATATGCGTTGCGGTAAATATTTCAGCGAAACCTAAGAATATAAAAATAGAATGCGGCAATTCTGATTCGGATGCTCCTGCATTGAAAAAAGCCCCCGGCAATGTGAAAAGACTGCTCAAGGGGAATGTTCTGACAGTGACTCTTGAAATTGAGGGTCGAAGCTTGAATTTTGTCTATAAAAACTCAGAGGACAATAAAGGCGAGCTGGACGGTTTGAAATGGCAGTACTGCGGCTACCGGAAGGATATGAAACTGCATCTGATCAAAAAAGAAGAAGACGGATATTTCTCCGGAAAACTGCTGGATGAAAACATCGGAGAAGATTTTGAAGCAGGATATAGAATCATTATATCGGAGGACGGTGATACGATATTTGCCGCCCGACAGCCGAACGGAATGGACGGAGAAGAATGGTTTCTCTTAGACAGGTACGGGAAGGTTCTATGGAAAGGAGAGTCTGTATTTACGGATAAACAAAAGTCCATTACTGCAGAACTGGAATCTCCTGACTTTGATAAGGATGGAAATTTGACTGCAGTTCAGAAATGCACAGCAGAGAAGGCAAAAAAGAAAACAGCAAAAATCATTCTGAAAAAGAAGGATAAGAAGTTTCAGTGGGAATCCAGAATCAGCTGCCCTTCAGCATAAAAGCTCTAAAAAGAGAATGAAGTTTAACGCATTTCACCGTTCTGTTTGAAAAGCACTGATTCACCCTTGATCTGAACCTTGAAACGGATGTTTTCCTTAATATCATAATAATCCTTGGGATTTGTCTGACTCTGCATACATCTGCGCTCAATAATCTTTGTGATTTTTTCAATTTGCAAATCCTTGCCGAATTTTTTTTCCAGAGCCTTCTGAATCATTTGCCGTGTTTTTTCCGATTCAATGATCTGAATAGGTGACGTTGTTCTGCTGATTACGGAATCATCCCAGTAGCCCCATTCCAGTCCGTCCGAAAAAGATTCAAATGAAAAAATGATTTCTCCGTTCTCCGCTGAATTATTATAAACGACCTTATATTCAAAATAATGCGACGGTACAGTGTTCCTGTACCATTCCGGATTCTTTAATTCCGGATAAAAATGTTTCAGGAATTTATATGCAAGGCAGACAGTAAAATGATCCGATTTGCAGGAAGATTCACTCGGTATAGAATCCATTTTTTTGAAGATTCTTTTTTCCTCAGAAAACAGAGGAGCCGCAAAAAGCAGTATTGAAATGAGAAGAGTTTTCATAAAGTAACCTATATTATTGGATTTTTACCGATCAGTTTCCAATTCTGAGAATAGTCGGCTGTTTACTGCTTCATTGCAGCAAACCAGCTTCCGTCGTTGTCACTGAATGCGAAACTCTCAAATCCGAAATGGTCGGCAATTTCCGTTGTCTGCACGCCGTTTTTTATCAATTTATTTCTAAATTCCGGCAGGTCGGAGGCGGCAAAACAAATCGATGGTGTCCCCAGATTCAAATTATCCGGATTGTTTTTCATCAGGTCAAGAGGCACAAGTTCGAAAGCGAAATCCTGGTCGGCAAAACCGACTTTATGAATTTTATATCCGCCGGCTTCTTTCGTGTCTTTTGCAACCATTCCCGCCTTTTCTGTCCAGAATTTAAGACTTGCCTCACCATCCTTTACATATAAAACTACATAGTAAACTTTCATATTCACCTCACGTTCTTCTGACTGCCGTTTTAAAATAACGGTTAACCAGTTCAGAGTCAATAAAATCAGATATAACTTATGCGGCTATGTTTAATTTGACGGGTAGAGGGAATTCCGGTTCACAGAAAAATTCTGTATATTTTTTAATGCGCCTGCCACAGCGAGCTGGCAAAATTGCAAACCTTTCAAAAGGATGAAATAAGTTATAAAAATGTAAACTTGTCAGAAGAAACAATCGAGAAAGCGGGAAGGGATTCTGCTTTGGCTTCGTATGAGGATTTGGAGCAATCGACGTCTAATGACACATAATGTCTTCTGTGGGAGTCCTTTCCTTAATTCCTAGCATTCCCGAATAATGTGACATAATTCAGTTGTAGTAACTGTGACAGGAAATTAATGAGGCATACCGTAATGAAGGGATCAAATTTAAAAGACATAATTTTCTTACTGTCTCATATTGACTGAGTACTTCCTACAAGCTTCTGCTGTGGTTTAGGCTGGAGGATCCGCAGTAGTAGGCATCTAATGAGACATAATGCTTTTTGTAGGAACTCCTTTCTCGGAATTCTTGCACTCCCTTCGATTATGACATAATTCATTTGTAGTAACTGCGACAGGTATTAATGAGACATAATTTTGAAAGGGAACGGCTGGTGAGACCTTCAATAAAAGCATTTTGTGATTTACATTTTTTTGAGTTTGGAAGAGTGTCTATTCCATTCAAATCAGCAAGGAAGAAATTATGAGTTTAATAAAAACCATCATTGAAGCAGTATCAGATTCAGATTCTGAACTCGATATAGGGGGAATTACAAAACTTGCCAAAGCACTGTTAGGTTCGGATGAAAATTCTGACGAAGAGGGTGCAACTGTTCTCGATACAATTCTCAGTGCACTGAAAGAAGGCGGAATGGAAGACAAGGTAGATTCCTGGGTAGGCAAAGGGAAGAACAAATCCATTTCTGAAGAGGACATTGAGGAAGTGCTGGATGAGGACACCATAGAATTTCTCTGTGAAAAGACAGGACTGGAAGAAGAAACATTGATGACTGGACTCAAATTCATCCTTCCGATCATGGTGGATAAAATGTCTCCTGACGGAGAGATGGAAAGCGGTGGTCTTCTTTCCACAGGCATTAAGCTCCTCAAAGATTTTCTCTGAAAAACTGTTGATTTCCGGATTCGGTTCGTGAGGATTGAATCTGGAAACAGGAACAAATTATGATGAATCGCGATTTTTTAGAAAAGGTAATCCCAAATTATAACGGCAATACAAGAGTTTTGGCAGAGACACTTGACGGGCTGGAGCTTACACTTGTATATGAAACACCTGATCTGCAGGATGATCAGTTCAAAGATTTTGCCACTGGGTTCGTATTCAGAAGAGATGAGCTGAAAAATTTCAAAAACTGCTCTGATTATACAACTCATATCAAGACAAAAAACCATCTTGCCAGAAATCATTATTCCTATATTCATTCAGGAAAAAATCATAAATCAGACAGTCACAATCTGGATAAGCTGATCAAGTAATTCCATTTCTGTACTAGTGAACTGTGAATCAGTAACAAGGAATTCAAGGGCGAAGCCATTGGACGGTCTTGAGGCAGACCCTGTCAAGATCGCCCCGACTCGCGGCGTAAGATGAGTCAATAGATTATAAGGTAGGTTTATTATATGTGGAGTGGTGCTATTGCGATGCAGGGCATAGGGATCAACAGAAAGGATATCCGTGCTTTCGTGGAATATATGCTGAAAAACGGAACAGCAGAAGAAAAAGAAAACTGTCTTTCCTATATGAAATCAGATATGGAAATCGATTCGCCGAGCGGTATTGACAATCCAGAAATCAGTCTCTCTTCTTTTCTTCTCGAATCCAATTATCTTTTTGCGACTACTCTCGGGAAGCTGGGTCTCACTTTACATACGTATCCGCATGACCTTAGGGACAGATACGAAGAGAATACAGTCGGAGTCATAGGTCACGACATCTGTACGCTGTATTCAGGTGATGAACCGCCGGTCACTGCAGAGCCGGATGAAGAAACATTGAAAGAAAATCTGGCTGTGATCTTCGGGAAAAAGAGAATCAGGACTGCTCCTTTGAAGGATGAGACCGAGTTTCTGATCACAAAGGGTTATTTCAGTTACTATTCTTTTCCAGCTGACTGTATGTGCTGTACCTGATTGCTTAGACTGAATGGATCAGCATAGGGAAGAAATTCGTTCAGGCATTGCGGAGATTGCCTGGGATGAGCTCCAGCTTTTTTATGCAAAGGGGCAGGTGATACAGATCCATTCGGATATGGATCTCGAAGAGGTAGGGTATCAGCTCTGTATGGACAATGCATCTCTTTTGGAAACTTGGATACGTGAAGGCTTAGTCGGCAGAATTTCTGATGACACAGCAAGGAACTGGATTGATTCCAAAGCCAAAGTCCGATCTGTAGTCATTCAGCCCTGGGTTCTCGTCCAAGAACTTTAAAAAAAACGGACATTTCTGTCCGTATCAAGTCTTGAAAATGGGGAAAAATTAATCTATTCTAAAGAGAGCTGTGAGGATACTGTAAAGTTGGTTATAGTCACATTATTTAGAATAAATCCTATTCTTTGACCGACAGGCGTGAGTGGTGCCGAGGTCGAAACTGCAATGTCAGCCGGATCTATGGATATCGGAAATGCAGCTTTTGTTTTCTTTGTTTCTGAAACTGAAGAGCAGGTTCCATCCCAGGCCGCCTGAAGAGTTCCTGCACTTGCGTGAAAGTCCAGACAGACAGTTCTTGCAGTTGTACCTGAGGAAACTGTCTTGATCGGATTTGTCGGTACAGCAGGAGTGGAACCGCTTACAGGCACACGAAATACTCCATCCTGTGATTTATATGCAATCTGTGAAGAACTGCTTGTCCCGTTCTGATCCTTGTACTGATTCTGTGCTGCAGTGATCCTCCAGGCCGGACCGGAAAAAGAAGCCCCGTCCCCGTAGGAAATAATGTCCAGAGAACCGGATGATGTGCCTATGAAAAAACTCACTTCGATATTTGATTTTCCTGATACTCCTCCTGAACCCACCTGGGCACCGTCAGAAATGATTGTGCTTGAGGAGGAAGTCCCCGAAAGCCCTCTTGTCGATGTTGTGATGTTCTTTGACGTGAATCCTGAAATCAGACTGGGACTGCAGTTTAACAGATTGTACTGAGTACTGTATGGAGATGTCACTGCTGCATTTGCAATCGGTGTGATTGCAGATGCACCACAGATGGAAAGCGGGCCTACATTAGGAATATTCTTTCCGACTGCATAGGAAAGTGCCTGAAGAGCGACATTATTGTTCTTGTTCTTCGGTGCTACTCCCAGATCCTGAAAATTGCTGCATCCGATAAGGAGTGGAATGAAGAATGCTGTCTGAACAAAGCCTCGCAGGAGTGAAGCACCGTGAGCACCCCGCGTTTCCGCGAGATGCCTCCCTGAATAATCAAAAGATTTATAAAATTTCATAGGGTCTCCTATTTTACATACAGCTGATCGAATGTTCCCCGATCAGCAAAATGGAAAGTCTGTGCCTTCTTCCAGCCTCCGAAGTGAGAATCAATTGTGAGCAGTTCTATGTTCGGAAATTTGGAAGCATATTTCTGAAGAATCTTCTTGTTTCTTGGACGGTATCCGTGCTTTGCAATCAGATCCTGTGCAGACTCAGAATACAGTGATTTCAGATATTCCTTTGAAATTTCCAGTGTTCCGTGTTTTTCTGCATATTTCTCCACTACTGCAACAGGAGGTTCAGCAAGGATGCTGAGGCTCGGATTCACTATTTCATATTTGTCTGTTCCTGATTCCTTCAATATAAGAAATGCCTCATTTTCCCAGGTCAGAAGCACATCACCGATTCCGTTGACAGTGAACGTTGTGCTGGAGCCCCTGGCACCTGAATCCAGCACTGGAACATTCTTGTAAAGAGTCTTGATGAAGTCTCTGATCTTTGATTCATCATTTTTGAATTTCCTTGCGGCAAAACCCCATGCTGCCAGATAGTTCCATCTTGCGCCGCCGCTTGTCTTCGGATTAGGAGTAATTACACTGACTTTGTCCTTGATTAGATCATCCCAATCCTTGATCTTTTTCGGATTTCCCTTTCTCACTACGAATACAATCGTGGAAGTATAAGGAGTGCTGTTGTCCGGGAGGCTTTTCTGCCAGGCCGGAGCCATCAGCCCTTTGGAGGCTACAATGTCCAGATCATAAGACACTGCAAGTGTAACAACATCAGCTTCGAGTCCTTCAATGACTGATCTGGCCTGCTTCCCGCCTCCTCCGTGTGACTGATTGATTCTGACATCATCTCCTGTCTTTGACTTCCAGTATTTTGCAAATAGGGCATTGTATTCCACATAAAACTCTCTAGTCGGATCATAAGATACATTCAGAAGAGTAATGTCCTTTGCAAATATTGAAGTCAGTCCTAATGTTAAAACGGCCAACGTGAATTGTAGTGTATGTTTTTTCATCTTTTTCCTCCGATGATTATATTGCTGAATTGTAAAATGAGATTCACTCACATTGCGAACTGGACAAACATAAAGAATGTGTATGCTCTTCCGTCCAGAGTGTATCTGTCATTTGCATTTGCTGCCCAAGGGTTGACTCTTGCGTTTTTCACTGAATCTCCCGCCAGAAGAACGGATGCTCCTGCCCATATGGAAACATAGTCTTTCATATAGTACTGCCAGATCAGATCGAATTCCTTGAAAATTCCTTTGCCGGGTTTTTCTCCAAGTTTATATCCGCCCCATCTTGCTCCTGTCGAATTTTCTGTTGTCAGTCCTGTGTTCGGTGCTCCTCCGGAAGAATACCATGCATCGTTGACTGCAGCCTTCTGAACATCGTAACCTACAAGAATCCATCTTCCGGTCGTTTCTGTATTCCACATCAGGTGGACTGATTTGGTCTTTGTGTTTGACCAGAAAGCAGCATTCACAATACCGTTTCCAGAATCAAAGTAAGGAAAACCTCCCGACCTTGTGGCAAATGAAGCATCATATGTTGCAACTTTTGCATCTGATCTGTTCGGATCTCCTGAAGCCTGAGAATACTGAATACCCACTCTGAATCTGTCAAAGAATGTATAACCTGTCTGTGCAATGAAAAACTTTGCATCGTACTCAACATTTTCATTATAAATTCTTGCACCGTTCGGAGCTGTGAGTTTCAGCTGATCCCAGCCCGCACCGACTCTCTGACCGTTCTTTCCGAACTGCCAGGAAGATTCCAGTGTCCAGTCCCAGTTCTTTGTCTTTGGCAGAATATTGTTGTTTGTTCTGTTGGAGAGCCGCAGACCTGCAGTGTTCAGATCATCTCTCTGTCTTGTTCTGTCTACACTTGTAGTCGGTGAAGCACTTTGTTCCCATTTCTTGTCAATATTGAAAATATACAGATCAACGAGAAAGTCGTCAAACTTCAGTGTATTGTACAGCCCTGACAGGTAAGTATCATTTACTGACCCTCTTTTGGTTCCGTTTGCAGTATTGTTTCCGCTTCCTGCATTGCTGTCTTCCGCGATAATGGAAGTGAATGCTTCAGTCTGAAAGTTTTTATAATTATACTTTATTCTGAATGCATCAAACGAGTTTCCAGTCTGACCGTCATTTCGGCCTCCCACATACCTGTTGTCTCCAAATCCCAGTACTTGTCTTCCTATATAGAACTCTGTTCCAGGAAGAAGATTTTTCAGAAGAATGAATCCTTCTCTCAGATCAGTATTGTTCTTAATGCTGACAGATGTTGTTGATGTCGGTGCAGTGGAAAGTTCCACCCCAGCCGAATTCGAAAGTCCGAGATAACCGAGCTGACCATCCTTTCTTGTCTGTGCTCCTCCGAATACACGCACATCCTGAATTGTAATCTTTGCAGCCACATTCGGATGAGGATCAATCACAAACCAGAGCTGAGAATTCTGTGTTCCAAAATTCCTGTCATCCTGGGTTCTCTTGTCGAAGTCCAGATTATGAGTATAGTCAAATCGGGGGCGAAGCTGAAATCCTGTCCGAATGATATCTGCAAACCACAGTCTGTCCACTTTTCTGACTGCATCCTGATGATCCGGCGCAAGAAGCATTGTCCTCATAAATTCTCCCGGAAGTTTTCCTTTATAAGGACTTTTATAAGGTTCTTCTTTTGCGAGTTCTGCCTGAATTTCCGGTATTCCCTTCCCGTCATTCGGCTGAGCATCATATTGAATGTCCTTTGGCGGGTCCAGGCTTAACGGCTGTTCCGTCTCTGCCTCTTTTGCCTTTGTCTTTTCCTTAGATGTTTCCTGTGAGAGAATCTCGCAGCAGAAGCATATAATAAATACTCCTAATAAATTTCTGATCAGAACTCCTTTCATCTGATTCCCTCCTTGTTGTCGTTGGGAACCATGTAAAAATAGGGTGATTTTTGCGCAAGCGTAAATTCTGCTATATTGGATAATATTCTGTTTTA
>DAORDI010000169.1:0-11940 GCA_035345895.1 Leptospiraceae bacterium | reverse complement strand
ATGCCTGCATTTTAAGCAGATGCTTCTCTGCTTTCTCCCGAAAATAGAAGCTGCATCAGTATTTTCCAATCTGTCTCTGGCTTAGGAAATCTTTTTTAAATGAAATAGGTGATTATCTGGTTCATCAGTCTTATTTATCTGCTATATCCTTCAGAATGACCATCCTGTAAATATTATCAGCAGACTTCTGTTTTGGCGCATTTCTTGCATGTAGAAGTCGGGGGAAACCATTATGTCGATACGAGTCAAGCTGCACCATAAAACGGAATATATCTATGAAAAACCTGTGAGCATATTTCCTCACGTAATCAGACTCAGACCGGCCGTGCATACCAGAACACCAGTTTTAAGCTATTCCTTGAATGTCCTGCCTAAAAAACACTTTCTGAACTGGCAGCAGGATCCGTTCGGAAATTATCAGGCAAGATTTGTTTTTCTGGAAAAATCAAAAGAACTTTCCTTTGAAGTCGATCTTACAGCTGATATGACAGTCATCAATCCTTTCGATTTTTTTCTGGAGCCGAATGCAGAAAGGTTCCCTTTCAAATATGATGACGGTCTGAAGCTCGAACTTCTTCCCTATCTTTATGTAAATGAAGAATCATCCAAGTTTAATGATTTTGCAGCCTCTGTCCCGATGGACGAAAAAAGATCAGTGGATTTTCTGGTGGAAATCAATCAGATCGTCCATAAGCATGTTGATTATATTATCCGTATGGAACCCGGGGTTCAGACTCCCGAAGAAACGCTGAAAATCGGGAAAGGTTCCTGCAGGGACAGTGCATGGCTCCTTGTGCAGACTCTTCGCAAGCTTGGACTTGCCGCGCGTTTTGTTTCCGGTTATCTTATTCAGCTTACTGCAGATGTAAAGCCTCTCGACGGTCCAGCCGGTCCTTCCGAGGACTTTACAGATCTTCATGCATGGACTGAGGTCTATCTGCCAGGAGCAGGATGGGTGGGGCTTGACCCTACTTCCGGACTTTTTGCAGGGGAAGGTCATATTCCGCTGGCATGCACTCCTGAACCTGCAGGCGCTGCTCCTCTTACCGGAGCGACGGAAAAAGCAGATGTAAAATTTAATTATGAGATGAGCGTTACCCGGATTCAGGAGAAACCCAGAACCACCAAACCGTACACTGAAGGACAATGGGGTAAGATATATTCTCTCGGTGCAAAGATTGATTCTGAAATGAAGGAGACCGACGTTCGTCTGACAATGGGCGGAGAACCTACTTTTGTATCTGCACTGGATATGGACGGTGCAGAATGGAACACTGAAGCTCTCGGGCCTACTAAAAAGAAATATGCTCTTGATCTGCTTCACCGTCTGAAGGGAAAATGGGGATTCGGTCCACTTCTGCATTTCGGGCAGGGAAAATGGTATCCCGGAGAATCTCTTCCAAGATGGGCTCTGGCCTGCATCTGGAGAAAGGACGGTATACCTGTATGGAGGGACCAGGCGCTCATTGCAGATGAAAATCTGAACCTGGGAATGGATCATAAACATGCATATGAATTCATAAAAACACTTACATCATTTCTGAACATTACAGACAGGTATGTAGTTCCGGGCTATGAGGATGTGTATTATTATCTCTGGAAGGAGGGGACGCTTCCTGTAAACGTGGACCCTTTCAAAAAAAATCTGAAGGATTCAGAAGAAAGAAAGACTCTCAGAAAAGTTCTTGAGCAGGGACTCGATAAAATTGCAGGATTCGGTCTTCCTCTCAGATGGAATTCCTATGAGTCAGTATGGGAAACAGGTCCAAGAAATTTCAGAAGGGACAGGATGTATCTGATTCCGGGAGATTCACCGATGGGGTACCGTCTCCCTCTTTCTTCGATTCCTCATTCCGAATCCTACACTTATGCTGAAGAGCCTTCCAGTTTTGAGCCGAAGGTGCCTCTGAAGGATTTTCATTTTCAGACTGCGGTCAGAGCACAGAGATATTTCAGAAAGACAGAACACTCAGGCCGAATCAGTTCATGGGAGTGGGCGGAAATTCAGAGATTCGGATATCCTGAGAACAGGGAAATATCCTATGATTATGAAAATATTATCCGTACAACTCTCTGCGTTGAACCGAGAGGAGGAAATCTCTATGTGTTCATTCCTCCTCTTGCCAGACTTGAAGAATACCTAGAACTGATTTCCTGCATTGAACTTGCGAGTGCAATGCTGGAATACCCTGTAATGATAGAAGGATATCTTCCGCCATATGACAGTCGGATAAACAAGTTTATGATTACTCCTGATCCTGGAGTGATTGAAGTGAACATCCATCCTGCATCCGATTTCAATGAACTTGTCCGCAATACCGAAATACTTTATGAGGAAGCAAGAAATGCCAAACTGTCCACCGAAAAATTTATGATGGACGGACGGCATACCGGAACAGGGGGAGGAAACCATGTCACTCTGGGTGCTGCATATCCTTCTGATTCTCCTTTTCTCAGGAGACCTGATCTTCTGAAAAGTCTGCTTGCATACTGGCAGAATCATCCGAGTCTTTCCTATCTTTTCTCCGGACTGTTCATCGGACCTACAAGCCAGGCACCGCGAATTGATGAAGCAAGAAATGACAGTCTCAACGAACTTGAAATTGCATTCCAGCAGGTCAAAAGAGGAAATTATACCCCTCTCTGGATGGTTGACAGAATTTTCAGAAACATTCTCACGGATGTGACAGGAAACACTCACAGGGCAGAATTCAGCATAGACAAGCTGTACTCCCCGGACGGTGCACAGGGCAGACTGGGGCTTCTTGAAATGAGAGCGCTTGAGATGCCTCCTCATTACAGAATGAGCATTGCACAGATGCTTCTTGTCAGATCGCTAGTATCCCGTTTCTGGAAGAATCCGTATGAAAGAAAACTTGTCCGGTTCGGCACAGAACTTCATGATAAATATATGCTTCCCCATTATGTCTGGGCCGACTTCAAGGATGTGATTTATGATCTGAACAGAAACGGATATGAATTTTCCGAAGAGTGGTTTGAGGTATTCCGCAATTTCCGTTTCCCTCTTCTGGGTGTGCTGAATTCCAATGACATCCGTCTGGAGCTCCGGACTGCAATTGAACCTTGGCATGTAATGGGTGAGGAAGGAACTTCGGGCGGGACAGCACGGTATGTGGATTCATCCGTCGAGCGCATTGAAGTCAAGGTGTTCGGACTGACCGACACAAGACATATTGTGCTCTGCAATGGAAGACCGATTCCCCTCAGGCCTACAGGAGTCAACGGAGAGTTTGCTGCCGGAGTCAGATTCAAGGCATGGCAGCCGTATTCTGCACTTCATCCTCATATTGGGGTGCATGGCCCCCTTGTTTTCGATATTTATGATACCTGGAATGAGCAGTCCGTCGGAGGATGTACTTATCATATCTCTCATCCCGGAGGAAGAAGTTATGATACATTCCCGGTAAACGGGAATGAGGCTGAATCCAGAAGGATATCCAGATTCTTTACATACGGACATACGCCGGGAAGATTTACAGTGCCGCCGGTTTACACTGATCCGGAGTTTCCGTATACTCTCGATCTCAGGAAGAATCCTGTTTAATCGGAGTTGGAAATCAGATAGCAGATGCCTGCAGGCCAGAAGAACGTAAAAAGAACAATGAGCAGGACTGTATTCAGTTCTTTTTTGGAGTTCATCTGAAGCCTGTAGGTTTCAAGATTCTGCCAGGCTATGTTTTTTACTGTATTCAGCTTAAGTTCGTTCCAGTATTTCAGGTCGAACGGATTGCCGCAGTGATCGCAGCAGGGTATTCTGTCCATAATTAAAGGATATCTTCTGCCGATTTTGGCTCCGCAGTCCGGACATTTTTCAATGAACAGAAAATTGTTCAGAAGTCTTCTGTCGTACACCTTGTATGCTCTGTCATCCCAGAGATAGAATCCGATTCCTTTATTTTGAATGATTTCTAAATATTTTTTAATGACGGCCGCCGACTTTCCTGTAATTTGAAGCAGGGACGGTACATCGATTTCCAGATTCGTTTCCAGAATATTGATCAGATGATTGATTTCCTTTTCTTTTTTCCGATATACTGCTCCTGCAGTCACCATACTGATCGGTGCAGTGACCAGGAAAAGCCCGATAATCAGAGCGGCAGTGTCGCCGGAAAGTATGAGTGTCAGGCCGAACAGCATCAGGAAAAAGCCCGAAATCCCGAATGCAAGCAGATAATCATCCATTTTATAAATATTGTGTTTTTTAATCTGCATTTTCTGTCCCCCTGTCTGCCTTCTGTCAGAATGCGCAAAAAACTTTCCTTTGTAAACCTGAATAACTCAAAATATGATTCTGTCGGCTGTTCCGAAAATATGACCTGCCTGAATCGGAACATACATTCAATGAAAATAAGGAAAACAGAATACCTGCAGACCTGATGCTGAGGATCAGTACAGTAAATATTTCGGGTTTCTTGTTCCCCGACTCATCCTTAATTTTGCCCTTGACATATGCAGGCAAATGAATCTCATGTATATCCGTGTCTGCAAGAACAATATGTATGCTGAATTTTAAGGGAGGTGTCGGTAAAACGACACTGTCAGTGAATTTTGCCGCCGGAATTGCAAATACTCCTAAGCCGGACGGCACTGAGTACAAGGTTCTGCTGATTGATACAGATCCTCAGGCAAATGCTTCCGTATTTATGCTTGGTGAATATTGGAGAAGGCATATCTTCCCGTCACCGGAACGGACACTTTACGGGATACTGGACAGAACCAAGAGAGGGTTCATTAAACCCATAGATGAAGAGGATATCATCGGTCAGTTTTCCGAAAATGATCCCCGGTCACCTGTTTTCGCAACTGAAAAACAGATTATGCAGGATGGAAGTTCAGTGTACCTGGACTCGGACAATTACTGGCCGAATCTTCATCTTCTTTCCTCTCATTATGTACTTGGGCAGGCGGAAAAGGAAATTCGTTTTGATGAGGAAGGGAAAATCAGGATATCAGCTTTCGGCGGTCCGATTTACTATTTTGAACTTCTGGACAGAGTGAGTTCTTTCATACGAAGTTATTATGATTTTATCATTATAGACTGTGCTCCAAATCTGTACACACTTTCTGAATGTGCGCTTTTCTTCTGCGATGAAGTGATTATTCCTGTCATCCCGGACTGGCTCTCCACGAACGGGATCAACTGGCTTGTGCTCCAGCTGAAAAACTATTCTCAGAGGTATCTGAACAGGAAGAAGATTGTCCGTGCAATTGTGCCCACTCTTTGGAACACAAAGGAGCTTGTATTCAGCCGTCATATTCGAATCCTGAACAAGAGTCTTGCAGTCTGGAAAAGAAATGATATGTACAGAGAACTTCTGGCTGAATGTGAGATCTGGCCTGGTCTGCAGAGACTGGCGAGCGTAAATAAGGCTATCGAATCTCTGAGACCGGTTGCGGACTATCAGGCATCTGAGCAGTCTAGGGCACAGATGGATGCAATGGTAAAAAGACTGATTCAGACAGGAAACAAAAAATGAACGCCAGAGAACTCAAGAAGAAACTTCAGGAAATTTCAATGATGAATCTGGAGCTGTTCAGCGGGCCCGAAATTAAAAAAATCGGGGCAGATCTGGATGCTCTTAAATCCAAAATCATTTCTCTGCAGGTTCAGACGGAAACTGCTCAGATTTTTCAGACTCTTCCGCTGCAGTTGAAACCTTATTTTGAATATAAACTTCAGGAGAAAAAGCTGACCTTGCCGGAAAAAAAGGCTTCCATTGATTCCTGGAAAAAATACAAGGAAAGGCTGGAAAAGATTTTTGCTGAAACAAAATCAGAGAAAAAAAGCCTTCTGAGCGCCCTCGATAAAATTTTTAAAGCCGAAGAGGAGCAGGGACTTCTGATTCTGAAAAAGCTGAAGCCGAAGGAGAAAATTTACCTGAGTCTTCTGGCAGGTCTGACCTTCAGAACAGGGACAGGTGTAAAGAAACTGAATGTGTCCTCCAAGGAATCCGAAAACAGAAAATGGATTCGTGCCCTGAAAAACCATCGACATCTTGATGTATTGAATTCAATTGACAGTGAAGACTGAAAATGGCCGGCCAAGTAATCAAAATCAATGAATGGACTCGATCAGTGAAAAACTGTGTCGAAGATGACCTGCGTGCTGAGCTCAAGCTTGTCATTCTGGAAAATCCCAACTGGGGCTGGGAACAGCTGAATATTCAGGATGTTTTCGGCTGTGCAATCAATAAACTTCCTCCTGTTTACCATTTAAAAGATGAACCGGTGCCTTTTCGCCTGTCTAAAGAAGAGATACGTGAGGCGATATTTGAAGCCATGAAAAGGATAGAGCAGTTTCCTTTGTACAGACTTGAGGAGGAGGCGTAATTTGAAAGTTCTCTGGATTTTATCATTAATGCTTTTATTGAACTGCAATACAGAAAAAGATGCAAACGATGTGAAGGTGAAATTCCCTCCTGAAGTTCTGGCTACACTTGATACAACAGATACCACTCAGATGGCACAGTATTTCCTATATTTCGGGGACCGGGAAGTGGATCAGACAGTGACTCCCAGCTGCGGCACTGCAACTCCTGGTGTAACTCTTTCCGGGACAGGTACTGGTACAGGAACTGCTGTTTCTCAGCCGAGCACTGGCGGAACCGGAGGAACAAGCAATACTAAGTTCACAATTTTCAGCCAGATGACAATGAAAAAGACTGGGGAACTTCTGACCCTGAAGTTTGCATTTGATACAAATCAGTTTCAGGGGACAATTGATCCGCAGCAGGGATTCATTCTGTCCGGCGGGGTCTGGCAGAGTACAATAACCGGACGTCAGGGAACTGTAAAATGGGGTGCACAAGGAGTCGGGTACATTGATGAATCGGCCACCGGTGCTCAAACGGTTTCCTATATGAAACTGGATTTGGAGCTTTTCGGATTTTTCCAGCCGGGACAGGGCCAAAACAACACAGTAGTCTTTCAGTGTTACACATCGGACGGGTTAAAATGTACTACAACCACATCCTCTGCCCAATGCTATACTTATGACAGTGTGAACTGTATTACCACAAATGCAGGTAAAAACATTACCGTCAAAGCGACAGTCAACTGCTCTGCTAAAAATATTGTTCCATCCAGCTAGACTGGATTTTTCTCAGTGAAGTGACTGTGTAAAAGCAGTCACAGAGTAAATTTATGGGACCTGTAATTTTTTCGAAGTATTAGAGGAATCCGGCAGTTTAAAAGTTTGAGATGAATCAGCAAAACAGCTGTTTCCTGATTTGGGAGTCCTCAAGCCGTCGGCAAGCCGATGAAAGGCCGGGGTCATTAGTGGGCTATATCGAACTATAACCCTCGTAACAGTGCTCCTTCGACCTATTTGAACTTGCTCAGGGCAGGCAGCTGAAAGCATTACAAATTATCATTAATTGTAAAGTATTGGCCGACAGATATGCAGTCTGAGGCAGCTGAAGGCAGCCGAAGGCGTAAGTTGAATCAAACAGTTACTGCAAAGCAGAGCTTGCTTTCTGAATTGATTCATCCAATTCCTCTAAAACGAATCGGTCAATGCAGAACAGTTTTAAGCTTTGTTCATTCTGATCCGAAATATGGAAAGAAAAATCCTCGGGCATCAGCTGTCCTGTCTCCATAAAATGGTATTCCGGTTTGATTATTTATTGGATTTTCTCGTTTATTTCAGAAAATCAATGATTAGAAACAAAAAAGCTTTTTTTTGTTGACAGATCATTAAAAGATATGATTTGTAGTATGGGTTCACATGCAAAGCACGATATTTGATGAATACAATTCTCTGAAGAAGAATTTTATTAAGGCTATGTTCAAAGGTCCTGTTTCACAGGAGGTTTTGGCAGAATTGGGCGGAATGATACGTTCCAGTTTAAGCAGTGAGAATTCTGTCAGAAACATATTTGCCGTTTTTATAGAAATGGCACAAAATATCCTCCATTATTCAGAAGAAAAGGATGAAAATGGTAGCGGTATAGGAATTGTCAAGGTGCATGATGCTGAAGGCATTGTGGTTGTCGAGGCAGGCAACCAAATCCTGAGTTCGAAAGCTGAGGGAATAAAAAATAAAATAGATCATTTGAATACTTTGGACAAGGAAGGCTTGCGCAAGTTTTATCAGCAGAAACTTAGAGAACCTAGACCTGATGGAAGCAAAGGTGCAGGAATTGGATTTATTGAAATTGCACGTAAAGCAGGTGATGGAAAAATTGTCTACAGTATTGATCAAATCAGCGATGAGATCTCTTTTCTTTCGCTCAAAGTCTTTTTTGAAAGAGGGGAAAAGTAAGGAAAAAGTATGGAAAAGGTATTTATAGAAAGAACAAAAATTTCACCTGAAGTAACATTGGATTTTGATGCAGGTTTCGCTGAATTGAACGGCGAATCGTATCCTGAAAATTCAGTGGCATTTTATAAGCCTGTCTTTAATTGGTTGAATGAGGTTGTATCTGCAAAAAAAACGGTACAGTTTAATTTCAAGCTCACCTATTTTAATACCAGTTCTTCAAAAAGTATTCTGGACATCATTGATCTTCTCGAACAGTATCATTCTCAGGGTGGAAAAATTACTGCAAAATGGTACTACAAAGATGAGGATATGCAGGAAAGCGGGGAAGAGTTTTCCAGTGAGGTTACTTTTCCATTTGAACTGCTCCCTCTCTGATATATTAAATGGCTGAGAAACCGGAGCAGGTCTTTCATGAAGAGCACCAGGTTCTTGAAGAATTCAGGAATGCTTTAAAGTCAGATCTGACCATTGTTTCTCTGAAGCACCAGATAGATAAATTCACTGGAGCTTATGAAAGTCTCCTGAAACAGTCCGAAAAGCTGATGAAGCTTGGCGACTCTGCCCAAAGAAGGCTGATGAAAACACAGGAGGATCTGAAAAGTTCTAAATCAGAACTGGAAGATTCCTACAAAAGTCTGAACGGCATCAGTCAGATTGGACAGGCGATTACATCCAGTATGGATGTAAAAAATATTGTAGAAACGGTATTTAATTATCTATACTATTCCAACAGCAAACCTGATTTTATTGCAATCGGCATTTACGATGAAAACGGCTGGATAAAATATAAGTACTCTTATAAAAACGGACAGTTTATTCCTGCACTGACAATCGATGCACTCAATGAAGAAAATTTTTCCAAACTCTGTGTTGAAAAACGCTGGAGTGTCATCACTGGAAAAAACAATTCAGAACATTCCGTTCAGCTGGAAAACTGGAAAATGATCTGGGGTGAAGTGTACGAGTCTATGCTCTTTATGCCTCTTCAGATTGAAAAAAGAATCATTGGGATACTTACAGTACAGAGTTCTACAGAGAAAATATTTACTGATAATTATTTAAGCATTCTTTCTACACTGACTTCCTATTTAGGGATTGCATTGGACAATGCAGATGCCTACAAAAGTCTGGCGAGGAGAAACAAGCAGCTCAAAGAAACTCTTCATAAGATCAATCAGCTGAATGCAAATCTCGAAATGGAAAGAGAGAAATCCGACAGGCTTCTTCTGAATATTCTTCCTGCCAGCATCGCCGAAAGACTCAAGGCAGGAGAATCTGTCATTGCAGATTATTTTGAATCCTCCACAATCCTTTTTGCAGACATTGCAGGGTTCACTAAACTCTCAGCACAGATGGAATCTCCCGCAAAACTGGTAGAGATTCTGAATTCTATTTTTACTGCCTATGATTCCATTGCATCCTCCTATCAGTTGGAGAAAATTAAAACAATAGGCGACTGTTATATGCTTGCAGGCGGAATCCCTACATCCACTGAGGATCATCCTGAGAAGATTGTAAGGGCAGGACTGGATATGATCAAAATTTTCGGTGAAATCACTGAAAGATGGGGTATCCCAGTCACAATTCGAGTAGGAATTCATACCGGCTCTGTGGTTGCAGGGGTGATTGGAAAGACAAAATTCGTTTACGATTTATGGGGGGATGCAGTCAATACTGCCTCCAGAATGGAGTCTCACGGAATGCCGGGCAAGGTTCACTGTTCGGAAAGCGTGCAATCCAGACTTCAGGATAAATTCAGTTTCGAAGACAGAGGCATCATTGAAGTCAAAGGAAAGGGACCGATGCACACATTTTTTGTGATTGGAGAGAAGAACGGAAAGAGGTTTTAACCTTGCCGTTTACTGTTCAGAAAAGGGTCTCATTTTTTTGCTTGCCAGTTTTACTTGATCGCTGAAATTAACAAATTATGATTTCGAAAGAAATGAAAGAACTGCTTGAGTTTTATAACAAGGGTCTTCAGCTTTACAAAGAAGCGAAATTTCAGGAAGCACTTCTTGAATTTCAAAAAGGACTTGGTCTGATTCCGGATGACGGTCCTACTCTTGAGTATATGAAACGCTGCAAGGAATATATAAAGGAACCGCCTCCCGCTGACTGGGACGGGGTTTACGTGATGAAGACAAAATGATGATGAATAAAAAAACTTCAGGTACGTCAGTATCTGAATTTGGATCTATTTCTACTAATCTTGGAAAAGACACTTACTTCAACGGGACACTGACTTTCAAAAGACCCCTTCAGATCAGCGGTGAGTTCATTGGCGAAATCATTTCAGAAAGTTTTTTATATATAAGTGATACAGCAGTCGTCAGGGCAAATATTCAGGCGCATACTGTAATTGTAGGCGGTCAGGTGATCGGCAATGTCGTTGCGACCGAACGGCTGGAAATGCTGTCTACAGGAAAGGTCACTGGAAATATAAAAACTGCCAAGCTGCAGATTGCAGATGGAGTTGTATTTGACGGAAACTGTGAAATGATTCAACCTCAAAAATAGTGTTCTTCTGAAACTATTTTTGCGGAAATAAGAATTTTTTTCCTTTATGATAAATTTTTCCTTGTAATAGAAGACAGGGATTTTAGTGTCTTGTTATCAAAAACCTAGTGGGACAGTTAGATTGAAATGGAACTGATAAAAAGAGAAGTGAATTCTATTCCAATAGTAGATATAGTCGGCGAAGTAGACTTATACAACACGAAAGAAATAAAGGATCTGATTGATCAGATGATTAAAGAGGGGAAATACCAAATCATTCTGAATCTGGGTCAAGTGCCTTTTATGGATTCATCCGGGATTGGGACATTGGTAACAGGGATGTACCGTTTAAAAAAATACCAAGGCAATCTGAAAATAGTAAACATTGTCGGATCAGTAGCAAAGGTTTTCAAAATGACAGGTATGGATGCTCATCTTGAAATCTTTGAAACTGAAGAAGATGCAGTGAAATCATTTAAATGATGAGACTACTTTTTGTTATTGCGGTTTGTTTGCACTTACAATGCAGTCTGATCAATAAGAAGAAAAAAGACCCTATTCAAAATTATTTGATTGCATTCCTTCTGTCTCAGTCTGCGGCAGATTCCTATGCCAAGCTCTATCAGGCTTCTTCTCTGTTAGCTTCCAGTCCTGCAAATACAAACTATCTGACTCAAGTCACCGCTGCATCCAATACGGCAAAAAAGAAGCTGATTTTGGTGCATGGTTGGCAGTACAGTGATCAGGATAACGCAGCTATTCCTTCCGATTCAGATTTAAAACAGCGGATACTTACAGATATTTGGGCAGATGTTCTGAAAACAGATTTTTATACTTTAGTGCAGGCAAAGAATTACGAATTGTATTTTTTTACATACCTTACATCTTCCACAGTGGATTCTAATGGGAAAAGATTTCGTTCTGTTCTGGATTCAATATTTTCTTCTGAATCTGGTACAGTAACGGTTTTTGCTCATTCGATGGGGGGACTGGTGACAAAGGCCGCCGTGACTGAAAGTACAAAACCAGGTTATATCACAAGGGTAATTGCTTCTGGAACTCCTTTTCATGGCTCGCCATGGGCAAGTTCAGCGTTTCAGCAGGACAAAAAATTTCTTGGAAGTGTTGCTGCATATATGACTGGAACGAACGGGGGCAGG
>DAORDI010000168.1:0-11957 GCA_035345895.1 Leptospiraceae bacterium | reverse complement strand
GAATATCTGAGCCAGGGCCCCAAAGCTTTATGAAGAGGGCCGCCTGTATGGAAGCTGGCTCGGCGACTTGGACACTGCCAAAAATCCGGCAAGCGCGGGATCCGCTGTTTATACTGATTCATTGCAGGCTGATAAACTGCTGGATTTCCCTGATGCTTTTTGAAAATTACAGCGTCCGAACAGCATACCATATTTGCATAAGGTGAATTATTAAAATTTTTTATTATATCCAATCTGTACAATAAATATATGCTTGGGTATCTTCTGTTCCTGATAGTCTCTGACCATTGCAGACTTTATGACTTCATGCACCGGAAGGCTTTCTATTCCGTCTATTGCAGTCTTATTGCCCGCACCGGCTGTTTTGGAGGGATCCACTGTTCTGCCGTCATTCGGATTGATGTCTGATAGAACGCCTGTCTTCGAAAAATATCTGTCATTATCATACATATACATATTCGGTCTGTAAGCATCGATCAGATTCAGAAACAGGCTTTTCAGTGAAAACTGAAGTTTCAGTGTGACATCACTCACTCCCACTCTTCTGTCCGTGGAATTGTTCGGAGCCTGGTATCCTGCTTCGAGTGCAGGAGTAAATTTCAGAATTGATTCCTTGAAGAATTCATGCTTGAAGCTCATCCTGCTGTGAATATTGCCGTTGTTCAGTCCGTTCAGTTCAGAAGAGAGTCTGTAATAGGTCGTCCATTCGGGATGAATGACTTTCAGAATAGGAATCTCCCATCCGAATACATATTCATACATATTGAATTTAGTCGGATAATTCTGATTGCTCAGTATAAAAAATCCGGTTTTAAATCCGCCTGCAAAGTTTGTCCATTCATAGTAGATCTGTGCAACAAATACATCTCTCAGACCATTGTGCTCTTTTCTGAATTTTACTGCATTCGGATCAAATGTCAGGTTCCCTGTGCCTAAAAAAGAATTCAGTCTGGATGTTTCATCTGTCCCGCCGGGAGAAGACTGAAATCTGAAATCGGTATCCCTGTCTGATCGGTTTTCGAGAGGATTGTGGGATGTCATATACAGTTTCAGTCCATTTACGGGGAGATCAAATTTCACGTTTGTAGACAGAAACCAGGACTGTGCAAAAGAGCTGTACGGCTGAAGATTTCTTCTGCTGAGCTTGTCTCCGAATATGTTTGAGCCCCTGAAGTTGATGTCATTTGCAGTGTACTGTGTAACTGTCAGAACTTCTTTCGGGGGTTCTGCAGGAAGAGTATCCTTTGTCGGAAGATCCGAAGAATTTTCCTGTGCTGATGCAGAAAAATACAATGCAGATAAAAGGAGTATAATTTTAAAAATTAGGAACATTCATTTCAAAAATGAATGTTCCCCCATAAAGTCAATGATTATCTTTTTATTATATGATGTAAATACTATTGAATCTTTCTTACAAATTCGGATTTGAGCTGTATTGCCCCAATCCCATCCAGTTTGCAGTCAATATTGTGATCCCCTTCTGTCAGTCTGATGTTCTTCACTTTTGTTCCTGCTTTCAGAACAGAAGAAGACCCTTTCAGTTTCAGATCCTTGATAAGAGAGACTGAGTCTCCGTTCTGAAGAACGTTCCCGTTTGCATCTTTTACAATACTGCTCTCTGTTTCATTTTCTTCTGCAGGATTTGCCGACCATTCGTGAGAGCATTCGGGACATACAAACATTTCTCCATCCTCATAGGTAAGATCTGAACTGCATTCCGGGCATTTGGGAAGATTTGTCATTGTGGTTCCTGCTTAATTTTTGTCTGCTGAACTTCTTTCGGCTGTCAATCCAGCTTTTTTTCTGCTTTTTTTTCTTCCATTCATCTTTTGGCAGTCGGATATTTTTATGATTTTCCTCTGTTTGAAATATGATTCCGTTTCGAACGTTGATTAATGCGGAATTGAAGATTCTAATCGAACCTATCATTTTTTCCCAAGATACTTCTGGAGAATGATTTTCAGATTTTTTATTTCAAAAGGTTTTGAAATGAAGTCATCCATTCCTGCTGCTATGCAGTTTTCTCTTTCGCCTGCTGCAGCGTTTGCAGTCAGTGCAAGAATTGGAGTGTGGGTTTGGTTCTTTTTCTCAATTTCCCGAATCTCCTTTGTTGCATCATATCCGTCTTTTCCAGGCATCTGAACATCCATTAAAATCAGGTGAGGGGAAAATTGTACATAATTATGCACTGCCTCATTTCCGTTTCTCGCTTCGATAATGACCGCACTGGGGATCAGCTTTGCTGTCATTCTTCTGGCAAGTGCGAGGTTCATCAGATTGTCATCAGCAATAAGAATAACAGGATCGTATTGCAGATTAAATGAAAAATTATCCGTTTCGCTGCTGAAATCCTTTCGTCCTCTCTGCCCTCTTTCCATCTTAAATTCAACAGTGAAATAAAAAAGACTTCCTTTTCCTTCTTCGCTTTTGAGCTCAAGAATACTGTTCATTGCAGTCAGTATTCTGCTTGATATCACAAGACCGAGTCCAGTCCCTCCGTATTTTCTTGCTGTAGATGTATCTGCCTGCGAAAATGCAGTGAATAATTTTTTTCTTTCGGTTTTTGAAATGCCTATCCCTGTATCCTGAACAGAGAAGGTAAATTCTGCAATGTTCTCAATTTCATTCTTCATTCTGTATCGGAGAGAAAAATCGACTCTTCCAGACTCTGTAAACTTAACTGCATTGTTCAGAAGATTGAGAATAATCTGTTTCAGACGGAGAGGATCAGTATACGCAAATTCAGGGCATTCATCCTGTATATGAAGCTCCAGTATCAGTCCTTTTTTCTCTGCCTGCAGTCTGACTGTGTCCAGACTTTCTTCAGCAAGCGTTCTGATGTCAGTTCTGACAGATTCCAGTTCAAGCCTTCCTGCTTCTATTTTAGAAAAATCTAATATATCGTTGATGATTGAAAGAAGCGACCCTGCAGAGCTGCGGACATTGTCCAGAAGAGAATGCTGATTTTCATTCAGGGCCGTTGAACTGAGAAGCTCTGCAAATCCTATCACTCCGTTCAGAGGAGTTCTGATCTCATGACTCATATTTGCAAGGAACTCGCTTTTCAGCCTGCTTGCAGATACAGCTTCCTCTTTCTGATGAACCAGTTCCATATTGACTTTTTCAAGTTCTGCATTTTTCTGCTGGAGAAGAAATTCAATATTTTTCCTCTCAGTCACATCTTCTGTGACCCAGATGGTTCCTTCATCCAGATTTTCCGGGATGATTGCCCGTCCGGTTACACTGCACCAGAATTTTTCTCCGTTCTTCCTGACATAAATTTCTTCCGATGAAAATACGGTACTTTTTGAAAGTGAATCATAAGCTCTTTTACCGAAAGATTCATATGCATCCAGATCAGGATAGAATTTTCTTGTGCTCTCTCCTATGATTTCATCCAGTGAATCATATCCGCACATTTCTGATACCTTTCTGTTCGCCCAGACAACGATTCTGTTTTTCAGAAAAAATACACCGTTTCCGAGATTGTCAAGGATCGCCTGTCTTTCTCTCAGCAGATGTTTTGTTTTTTCTTCAGATTTTTTTCTTTCTGTAATGTCCAGAACATTTACAACTCTGTAGGTGACAGATCCTGACTCATTTTTCAGTGCAGTTACATTTATGATAACAGGAAACAAAGATCCGTCTTTTCTGATATGCACTGATTCAAACGAATACTGCCCGAGTTCATTTGCCTTTTGAATATGCACTCCAAGAGATTCAAGTTCAGAAGGAGCAAAGACTGTTGAAATAGGTTTTCCCATCAGTTCTTCTTCTGTATACCCATGCATTTCTGCAAATGCAGGATTGATCAGTTCCAGATTCTGGCTCACTGGACTTCCGATTACAATTCCTAATTGCGAATATTTAAAAACATTTTCCCATTTTTTTAATGATTCTTCTGCCTTTTTTCTCTCTGTTATATCATGAATTATCGAAAACAGAATTTTCTTTTCACCGTAACTGACAGGAGAAGAATGCACTTCTACTATTCTTTCCTGGCCATTGGAAAGTCTGTGAGGAAATATAAAATAATTTCTTTTTTCAGCAAGTGCCTTCTGTCTTTCCTCTGCAACCTGTTTCGCAGGAAGGGTGTTGAGATCAGTGATGTTCAGTCTGCATAGATCTTCCTTTGAGTATCCGTAAAATCTGGATGCGGAAAGGTTTGCTTCCGTTATTGTGCCTGTCTCCGGTTCCACAAGAAGCATAACTGCACTGTGTTTTTCAAAGATGCTTTTGAACTGCTGTTCACTTTCAGAAAGGCTGTTTTCATTTCCCTTTTGAAGAGTGATGTCCGTACCAAAGCTGATCATTCGTATAGGACTGTTTTGACTGTCCCTTTCAATAACTTTCCCCCGTTCCAGTATCCATTTATAATTACCGTTTCTGCAAATAATACGATATTCACTTTTAAACAAATTCGTTTCGTTTCTCAGATGCCTGTTCAGATCCTCGTAATACTGATCACGATCATCCGGATGGATTCTTGTTTCCATTTCGCTCAGATTATCGGAGATTTCCCATTCCTGCCAGCCGAGCATTTCTTTCCACTGTTTTGAATAGAACACTTTTCCTGTTTTCAGATTCCAGTCCAGGATTCCGTCTCCGATGCATTCAAATGCAGACTGCCATCTCTGTTCTTCCGAATGATGCCGGGTCTTCAAAAGCTGATTTTCCTTTTTTAAGAAAGTCAGCTCTTCCAGAAGTTCCTTTATATTGATCTCCATTTCAAACACCTGATTGTAAACAGATTCTTCTTATGAGCATAAAATCACGGAGGGACTTTGGGAAAGTATAAGGACTGAATGCAAGCACCCGGCAAGCTAGATGTTCCTCCTGAATCTCGATCAGTCTCTGAAACAGAGAGAAGATTGTACTTTTGTTGACAGCCTGCAGTTTTCTTTCCATACTCTAACCGTCTGCTTTTTCTGAATGCAGCCTCACGTGAATTAATTATATAGTGCCATTTACAGATATGCAAGTCATTTTTTTGAAGTCATTATATGATATTTGCCAAGGTCTGATTTTGAGTTACGTTTTCCGAAGCAGTCAATATTTGCTTAAAGGATATTTTCAGATGAAACAGTATATCTTCTCTATTTTATTTCTTTCTGCGTTCAGCCAAAACTGCTATGTGGACAATCCTAGAAAGGAGTGTGAAGAAAATGCAAATGTACTGAATTTTCAGGCCGCATACTCCTTCGGAAAGGCCTGTCTTTATCCGACATCGGACAACGACCCGAACAGTCCCCTCCGATGTCTTGCAGTGGCTCTGTACAATCAGTCCTGCAGAAAAAAAGCGGAGACCGTTTATAAAGCGGATTTTGGAATTGATGGTTCCCGGCAAGGGAAAAAAGAAAATGAAACCAATCAAAGATTCGGCATATTGGCACTTATTCTTCTGAGCGAGATCAAGGAGAACGGGTATGTATACTATAAAGGCAGAAATCTTCTAGCGACATTGGAATATTTGGCAGGACAGCATATTGCAGGCAATGCGCAGAATGGAGAAACTAAAACTGTCAGCTGCAGTAAATCTGGAACAGCCAATACAGTTTTTTTCAAGGAGGAATGGGTGATCAGTTTCCAGCAGTGTCAGCACAGCACAGCCTTTTCCGGAGATGCATCAGACGTAACTTGGAACGGAAATTTTCAGGGAACTCTGACTTACACAAAATATTCAGCAGCGTTATTTCTGAACAGGGTTTCCATGTTCGGCACATTGAAGTATTCCGGAAATATTTTCTGGACACTGTTCGGCAGCAGGAACATTGATGAGACCTGCTCTGTTTCAGCCGAATACAGTTCCGCACCCGGGAAATATATTTTCTGCGGCAGACCATCGTACTGATACTGCCTGATGACTTAAACCTTCCAAAGTCTTTTTTTAACAAATACTGTAATAGTGTACACTGTGCAGAAAGCTGCAATTTCTTGAATTTCATGTTCTCTGTTTTTCAATTTCGGAAATTGAACTGCGAATCTGATGTCTTGCAGAAAAATACTGATTCAGAAAATCCATCGGCAGATCTTCATTTGCGAACTGCAATGAGCTCTGCCCTCTTGTCCGAGAATACAAGAATCACAGCTGAAAGCACAGTTCTGCCTCTTTGCCGGAAACTTTCTTCGTAGATGCGTCTGTCCTCTTTTACTTTTTCCACTGCCTCAGACTTGATTCTGTCTGCCTCGGAGAACATTTCCTTCTTTATATATTTCAGTTCTATCACATAATTATATCGTACTTCATCGTATGTCGGATGGCTTTCGAGAAGAAGATCAATTCTCCTGCCCTTGGGGATTTCCCTTTCGGAAATGATATTGTACATCCGGCTCATAGAAAGATAAGAGATGAGCATAATCTTCACGTGTTTTTCACTGAACCGGCTGTAATCCATATTGGAAAGTCTGTTCTCGAAAAAGTCCTTCAACAGAATTTCAAGTGAAACAAAACTGCCCTTGAAGGCAAGATCATCCAAAGTATTCTGGAGCAGAGAAAAATCAAAATCCACCTTGGACTCTTCCTGAAGCAGACTCCTCAGATATTCCCAGAACAAAACATGAATTACATAGTTGGGAACCTTCAGTCTGCTACGTCTGTCTGTGTAAGTCAGAAGTCCCAGGTAATAGAGAAGGGACTTGAGCTCGTTTTCACTGAATCTCTGCTCGAATGTAAAACGACGGACGAGATCCACTCCAGTTTCTTCAGCAGAGGACAGTTCCTCAATGATTTTTTTCAGCATATCCCTGCCGGAAAGACTGATGATCAGCCCCTTCAGTTTGCTGTAGTCTGTCTTAACATTCAGATCCAGAAGATCCATAGGATACATTCTGTCTTGAAAATCCTGAATGAAATACAGAACCATATCAGGATTGAAAACCCTTGCGGGATTTAAAGGAGAAAATCTGTAACCATTATAATAATGAGTCAGATCTTTCATAACCTCATCATTTGTTTTGTCTGTCTGAGAATAGACGTCAGGCGGAATCAGGTCAAGTACCGACTGCACTTCTTCTTCCGTGAAACCCAGCATTGATGCAAAAGCAGGCTTCTGTGTCATATCCTCCATAATATTGAATCCGCTCGCAAGCTCATCCAGCATCAGAGGCGAAACACCTGTAATGAAAAACTTGTCAAACGCACCTTCCCCGCTTCCTATCTTTAGTGTTTCATAAAAACTTCTTACGAACCCGCTTCGGGAAAGAATCCGTTTCGCAAAACCTTCTCTGTCCAGGGAAACTAGATTGTTTATAAAATTATCATATTCATCAATAAGCACATAGACTTTGTAAGGAGTTTTTTTCACGGCTCCTATTAAAAACAGAAGTGCATCCGAAGGTTCAATCTCTCTGTTGCGCAGAAAATCATGGTAGGCAGAATAGATATTTGATGGAAAAAGTTCTGCATAAAAGCTCAAAGAAAAGTCTATATAACTTATCACTTTGTTCGTAAATTCTCTCTTCAGTATCTCATCCGTATCTGCATTGAGTCCGGAAAAATCCATCTTCAGGATAATGTAAGTGTTCCTCAGTTCCGTCGGACTTTTATGGATCTCCAGACCCCCGAAAAGCGTGTCGAATTTGTCCTTGGTTTTGATGTCGTAGTAACTCTGCAGAAGGCTCAGCATAAAACTTTTCCCAAACCGGCGGGGGCGGATAAGGAAAAACTTGCTGTGTTTTTCCAGAAGAGGGATGTATTTTGTCTTGTCAATTAAGAGAGCTTTTTTGGTAACTACACTCTCAAAGTTTGCATCGCCGTAGGGAATGATCATACGTCTAAGCTGAATTAGCAAGAACTTGGTGTCAAGAAGAAAGGAGTTACTGATCTGAACCTGCAGGGACATATGGTGTTCGCAGGGACACTCAGCTGTGTGTCCCTAGTGACCCCTGAACCCCAAACTTATTTTTCCATCCTAAAAAAGAATTTGTTTGACATAGGCTCCTCTTACTAAAAATAGTGAGTGAAATCGGAGGTCGAATGGGAAGCACACCGGAAGGCTTTGGCCCTATTGTTGTACAATTACTCTTGGCATTAGGTTTTTCTGTCTTAATTTTAAGCCTTGCCCTACTGATCAGTCCTCGTAAAAAAAGCAAGCCCCATGACACATTTGAATGCGGTGTTCCTTATTATGGCGATGCTAGGGGAATTTTCAATATTAAGTTCTATCTTGTGGCAGTTTTGTTCATTCTTTTTGATATTGAAGCCGTGTTTTTATACCCTTGGGCGGTCAATTTAGGAAAATTCAATGAGGCCGGCTTAGGCGGGTTTCTGATGATAGAAATGCTCGTATTTATCTTTATCCTTGTAGTCGGATTGTATTATATCTGGAAAAAAGGAGCACTCGAATGGGATTAAGCGACATTATGCAAAAAACAGGTGATGTCATCGGGGATATGGTTCAGGTGACTCATCTGGACACATTTCTTAACTGGGGAAAGAGTTATTCCCTCTGGCCGTATCCGTTTGCCACTGCCTGCTGCGGGATTGAGTTTATGGGAACAGCCTGTTCCGACAACGATATTGCCCGCTTCGGATCGGAAAGACCTTCTTTTTCGCCCAGACAGGCCGATATGATTCTGGTACTTGGGACCATTACATATAAAATGGCTCCAGTTCTCAGAGAAATCTATGATCAGCTTTCAGAACCTAAGTATGTGATCAGCGTAGGTGCATGTGCCTCTTCCGGAGGAATGTTTGATACATACGGGGTTGTTCAGGGGATAGACAGATTTCTTCCAGTGGATATTTATATTCCTGGATGTCCTCCTCGTCCGGAAGCAATTATGGACGCTCTTGTCAAACTTCAGCAGAAAGTGAAAACTCAGGGGCTCGAAGACAGAAGACAGGAAGTTATGAGAAAGATTGATGAAATCAACGAAAGAAATAAGCCTCTGGTGGTAAAATGAAAGAAAAAGTTCAGAGCTATTTAGACAAAGAGCTCAGTCAGTTTATTTATAAAAAAGAAGAAACTAAGTCCAATATCCCCACTTTCTTCATCAAACCGGAAGGTATCATTCCTGTCGCCAAAGGACTGAAAGAGAACCCTGAACTGAAGTTTGATTTTCTGAATGACCTCACTGCAATTGACTGGCTCGGCAAAAAGAATCCCCGTTTTGAAGTATGTTATCTTCTTAGAAGCAATTCCAACGGTTTTGCAAGAATTATGCTGAAATGCCCTCTGGAAGAAGGTGAGAAAATTCCAAGCCTTGTGAAGGTATTCAAGGGTGCCAACTGGCCGGAAAGAGAGGTTTTTGATCTGTTCGGGATTGAGTTCATCGGTCATCCCTATATGGAAAGAATCGTTCTTCCGGACAATTTTCAAGGCCATCCTCTTCGCAAGGACTATCCTTTGGAAGGATTCGGTCAGGATTATCTGATTGCAAATCTTCTGCACATTCATCAGGAAGACAAGGGAGAATAAGATGCAGATTTACCAGAAAACAACGAATAAATACCAGGGTAAATTCAAAGATCTTCCGGAAGGTCATCTTCTGGTCAACCTTGGACCAAGTCATCCTGCCACACACGGGATTCTGCAGAACATTGTTCAGCTGGACGGTGAGAGAATCGTGGATGCAGATGCAATCATCGGTTATGTTCACCGTTGCTTCGAAAAACTGGGCGAGAGATACGATTACAATCAGTTCCTCGTCTGCACCGACAGGATGAACTATGTATCGACTCCTTTGAACAATATCGGATGGATACTGGCAGTCGAAAGCCTGATGGAAATTCAGGTGCCGGACAGAGTGACTTATGTGCGTATGATCATTTCTGAACTTTCCAGAATTATGGATCATATCATCTGCAATGGAATTCTCGGAGTGGATCTGGGTGCATTTTCAGGAATGCTCTATATGTTCCATCACAGAGAAAATATCTATACGATTATTGAAAAACTGACTGGAGCCAGACTCACAACTACATTCTGCAGAATCGGCGGAATGGAAAGGGATATCTATCCCGAATTTCAGTCGGAAGTGAAACAGTTCCTCAAGGGCTTCAAGGCTACGCTTGAGGAATTCAACAGTCTTCTGATGAGAAATAAGATTTTCAACGAAAGAACAGACGGGGTCGGCGGTATTTCTGCAGAGGATGCTCTGGATTACGGTTATTCCGGACCGAATCTCCGTGCAGCAGGCGTTCCGCACGATGTGAGAAAAGACAGTCCCTATATGTTCTATGACAAAGTGGATTTTGATATCCCTATAGGAGAGGACGGATCTGTTCTGCATAGAGCACTTGTGAGAATGGAAGAAATGCGTCAGTCTGTGAGAATCATCGAACAGCTGATCGACAATATTCCTGCAGGACCGTTCCATGCAGATCTTCCTCACGCATTCCTTCCGGACAAACAGAAGGTCTACAGCAGTATGGAAGAATTAATTTATCATTTTAAAATCATTATGCATGGAGTAAAGGTTCCTCCTGGAGAACATTACTTTGCAACTGAGGCGGCTAATGGCGAACTGGGTTTTTACATTGTATCTGAAGGGGACAAGTCTCCCTGGAGAGTTCATGTCAGAAGACCCTGTTTCTGGTACTATCAGTCATTCCCGCAGCTTGTGAAAGGGTCTCTGATTGCAGATTCAATCGCTACAATGAGTTCTTTAAATGTGATCGCAGGGGAGTTGGACTGTTAATATGGCTTATCAATTTTCTCAGGAATCGGAAGGCAAGTTTCAAAAACTGATTCCTATGTTTCCGGACAAACGTTCTTTGATTCTTCCGGCTCTCTATCTTCTTCAGAAAGATCAGGGATTTGTGGATACAGTCGGGATGCAGTACATTGCAGACAGAATTGGTGCTCCAATAGTACTTTCTCACGTATATGGAGTTGCTACATTCTACACTTTATACAATAAGAAGCCTGTAGGAAAGTATCATATACAGGTCTGTGCAAATATTTCCTGCTGCGTGATGGGTTCCGACAGAATTACGAACACAGTCTGCAAAAAGCTTGGAATCAAAAAAGGAGAAACCACTCCGGATAAAAAGTTTACAGTGGATGAAGTTCAGTGCCTTGGTGCATGCGGGTACGGTCCGATGGCTCAGATCAATGACCAGTACTATGAGTTTTTGGATGAGAAAAAAATTACAGAAATCTTGGATTCACTGGAGTAAAGAATGGCTGAACTGAAAATCCTCACAAAACACAGAGGAGAAAAGGATACTCATACAATTTCGCATTACCAGTCTGTAGGCGGGTATACTGCAGTGAAAAAAGCACTTTCCATGCAGGGAGACGATATTGTTGCAACAGTGAAGAATTCCGGTCTCAGAGGAAGAGGCGGTGCAGGTTTTCCTACAGGGATGAAATGGTCTTTTATTCCTAAGAATATCAACAAGCCGAAATACCTTCTTTGCAACGGAGATGAAGGCGAGCCTGGAACTTTCAAAGACAGGGTTCTCCTTGAGGAGTTCCCGCACGCAATGATAGAAGGTATGATCATTGCAGCGAAGGCGATTGATTCTCATCAGGGATATATCTATATTCGCGGGGAATACCACAAAAGCATCAGCCGAGTGGAGCAGGCAATTAATGAAGCGTATGCAGCGGGGCTTCTCGGAAAAAATATACAGGGTTCAGGATTTGATTTTGAACTTTGTGTATACCAGGGTGCCGGTGCCTATATCTGCGGAGAAGAGACTGCTCTGATTAATTCACTGGAAGGCAGAAGAGGTCATCCAAGACTGAAGCCTCCATTTCCGGCAGTATCCGGACTTTACGGATGCCCTACAGTTGTAAACAATGTGGAAACCTTCAGTGCAGTTCCTCATATCATCAACAACGGTGCAGAATGGTATGCCAAAATAGGAACTCCTAAGTCCACTGGGACTAGACTTTTCAGCGTGAGCGGTCCTGTAAAAAAACCAGGAGTTTATGAGATCCCGCTGGGAACACCTCTGATGACACTGATCAACGATCTTTGCGGAGGAATGGCAGATGGAAAGAAAC
>DAORDI010000167.1:0-11995 GCA_035345895.1 Leptospiraceae bacterium | reverse complement strand
GACACTTTGAAGATTACAAAGTCCAAAGCAAACGTACTTTATGAACTGAATGGAAACTCCGCACTTTCCATTTATAAAAACTATCTGGGGGAAAGTGCAAAGGAACTTCCTGGTGCTGCCCTTCTCTTTCCTCTGCAGATTCAGAAGGAAGGGTCTGATCCTCTTGTAAGAACAATTCTTTCCTTCGATGAAAAAGACGGGAGTATGGTATTTGCAGGAGATATGCCGGAAGGCGCATCTGTGAATATGATGAGGGCAAAGCTGGACAATCTCATTCAAGGTGCAGAAAAATCCGCTGCTGTAAGTGCTGAACCGCTGGGAGACACATCCGCTGAATTTGCTCTCTGTGTAAGCTGCATAGGAAGAAAACTTGTCCTGAAAGGAAGGACAAATGATGAACTGGAAGCAGTCAGAGAAAATCTGGATGAGGACACTGCAATTACCGGTTTTTACTCTTACGGAGAAATTGCTCCTTACAATACAAATACAAAATGTGAACTTCACAATCAGACAATGACAGTCACTCTGCTGGCTGAGGCTTAAACCTGAGATGCCTGAGTCTGCAGAAAAGGGAAACGGTCCGGAGGAAATGCCGAAAGATTTTTTTCTGCATTTCCCATACCGTGGACTGAATACCCTGCTCTATAATTTTCCGAATTTTCCTTCTGAATCATTTTCCGATTTCCTGGAGGAAAACAGTGGCTATTCAAGAATTGTAGATTACGAATTCGGAAAAATTTATGAACTGATGACTGAACCGAACCAGAATGAATTTCACGAAAGTCATCATCGTCTGAAAAACCTTCTGAATTCGCTCAGCCTGTCTGCTCTTTCCGGACTCTGGCTCTGCCAGAGAGAAAGAATCAAAACTCTTATCGAAACCGGAAAGCCGGTGAAGACATATTTTGAAATGATCCAGCAGGGGATTCTCGGCGAACTGTATGAATCAATATTATCTAATGATATACATAGAGAGAAAGAGGAAAGTGACACCCTTCTTCTGCTTTTTTTCGGGAAGAAACAGCTGAAAAAAATCTCAGGGAATGAAAGACTGAAGGGATCTTTCAGTTTCTTCAACGAGTCCACGGATTTCTGCCTGCAGAACTGCATTCTGTTCAATCCTGAACTCAGACAGATTCTCAGCAGGGAAAAGAGAAAGATTGTGGACAGGCTGACTGGAACGGATACTGAAGACGGAGAAGATGTTGACTCCATACTTTTGAATATGGTGAATGTTTTTCAGACTGGGATTTCAGAAAAAGGCGTGTCAAAAAAAGTCCCGCAGCAGAGATACAGACTCAGAAACGGAGCATTGTATCTTTCTCTCGACTGCATCATAGGATTTTTCAAGGATCTGGAGTCTGATAAAAGAAACCGGCTGATACATGCCATTCAGACGGATACAGTGGGATCCAGGATGATCCATGAAAAAGAAATGGAGCTGCTTCTTATTCTTCATAAAAGCAATTTCAGCTCTCTCCCGTCCGTCATTGTACAGTCGGGTTCCCGATTTTCAACCTGATCAGACCATCTATTGATTTACAGAAATTCCAGCGATGGAAAATTTGGAATTGAACAGAGTGAGGGAGAATAATGGATAAATCCAAAGTAGAAAAAGTCATCAGTTCAGCGGGAAGTCTTATCGCAGAAATCACAAAAACACTTGCAAAGAAATGTTCAGACGGGAAAGGGGTTTCCGTTGAGAAAATGGATGAAAACCAGCTCGTTTTTTATCAGCTTGCCTGGATGACAGCAGAGCACAGAGTTGCTGAAAACTTCATACAATATGCCTGGAATGAAAGCCTGAAGACAGGTGAAATGGAAAAAACAATGGCAGCTGCATTCGCGGCAGAAACAGCAGCTCATATCAGATCGGAAATATCCAACCGACCTGAAGAATTCGGCACAACTGCAAAAAAAGTTCAGGAAGTTCTCTACACTGACGAAATCAGTCAGTTCATCTCAGAAAATACAAAGATTGGCGTTTATTCCAAAATCACTGATCTGATTCAGCAGAACGGCAATATCGGTCCTTATGGACTTTCGGAAGACCATGAGCTTTTCCGTGATACATTTAAAAACTTTGCAGAAAGTGTAGTGATGCCTCTCGCAGAACACACTCACCGAAATGACGAAACTGTCCCTGAGGAAATCCTGCAGGGACTCAAGGATATGGGATGTTTCGGACTCTGTATCCCGGAAACATACGGCGGAATTCAGCCTTCCGACAAACCGGACAATATCAGTATGCTGGTTGTGACTGAGGAACTCTCTCGCGGAGGACTCGGTATTGCAGGAAGTCTGATCACCAGACCTGAGATCGTTTCCAAGGCAATCCTGAAAGGCGGAACAGACGCTCAGAAAGAAAAATGGCTGAACAAATTGGCAACAGGCGAAGTAATGGCAGCCGTTGCAGTGACTGAGCCGAATTATGGATCTGATGTGGCAGGGATTTCCGTGACAGCAGTGAAAGTGGACGGAGGATGGAAAATCAACGGAGTCAAGACATGGTGTACATTTGCGGGATATGCGAACGTTCTGCTGGTACTCTGCAGAACAGAATCCGATCCTTCACTGAAGCACAAAGGACTCTCCATTCTTCTGGCAGAAAAACCCAGCACAAGAGAACACAGCTTTGACTATACGCAGCCTGGCGGAGGAAGGATTGAAGGGAAGGCAATTGATACAATCGGTTATCGCGGTATGCATTCCTTTGAGGTATCTTTCCAGGACTACTTCGTTCCTGATGAAAATCTGATTGGAGGAGAAGCAGGAAGAGGAAAAGGATTCTATCTGCAGATGGAAGGATTTGCCGGAGGAAGGATCCAGACAGCAGCAAGAGCCAACGGAGTCATGCAGGCGGCCTTTGAAGCAGGATGGCGCTACGCAGGTGAGCGTCAGGTATTCAAAAAACCTATCTACGATTATAATCTGACCAAGTATAAACTTGCGCGTATGGCAATGATCATTCAGGCATCCAGACAGTATACAAATACAGTAGGGAAAATGCTGGATGAGCACAAGGGTCAGATGGAAGCTACTTTAATTAAATTTTATGCTTCCAAAATTGCAGAATGGGTTGCCCGTGAAGCAATGCAGATCCACGGCGGGATGGGATATGCAGAAGAGTATGTTGTTTCAAGACTGTTCCTTGACGCAAGAGTATTCTCTATTTTTGAAGGAGCCGAAGAAGTAATGGCTCTTAGAGTAATTGCCAAAGGACTTCTGGACGCTGCTTTCGCTGCCAAATGAGCAGTCTCCTGAAGAAACTGAACTTCAAGGCCCAGGACAGAATTCTTGTCCTGGGTCCTCCCTCTGAATTTGAGCCTTTCCTTTCCGAGTTTCAGGAATATCTTAAAATCGACCTCAACCCCTCTCCTAAAATAAAATATGATTTCATTATAACATTTTCAGTAATGAAAAAGGATCTGAAAACCACACTCAAAAAAACATCCGGTGCCGCATCTGAGGACTGTCTTTACTGGTTTGCATATCCTAAAAAAACTTCAAAAAAATACAAGTCTGATCTGACTCGTGATGAAGGCTGGCAGCAGATGGGAGATCTGGGTTATGAAGGAGTCAGAATGATTGCAATAGATGATGACTGGTCTGCAATGCGTTTTAAAAAAGCCGATAAAATAAAAACAATGAAAAGAAATGAAAAGCTGGCTATGTCCTCTGCCGGAAAAAAAAGGACGCGACAGGGATGAAATCCCCCTCCTCCAAAAACAGACTCCCGTTCGACAATAACTACTGGAAAACTATGTATGCAGATGATGATGAATCAGTCATCGACGGTCTCTACAATGCAAAGGAACATGCGGAATATATTAAAAGCATTTTTAAGCTTCAGGATACTGAAATCCATTCCCTTGGGGACTTTGGATTCGGCCTGGGTGCACTTCTTCAGGAAACCTCTCTCACACTGAATGTAAGCAGGATTGTGGCATTGGATATTTCATCCGACTGCGTAAACAGACTGATGAGGCAGTCCTGGCACAGCAAAAAAGACATTGCTATACTGAATGCCTCGATAGAGGACTATGAAAGCCCTTATCTCGAAAAACATCCTCTGGATCTGATTATTTTCAATTCAGTAATGCAGTATATTCCTGACAGATCAGTAAAATCTGTATTTAAAAAACTTTCGAAATACTGTAAGTATCTTTATTTCTGTGCTCCGACCGAAAAAGACTACGATCTGATGAAGGAAGTAATGGATTTTACGGATCCGTATGCATACTCCCGGCCCTTGAGTTTTTACAGGAAAAGCTGGAAGCCTTTTTTCACGGCGGTCGGACTGAATCTTCTGGAAAGCAGATCAAATGTAAAAGACTCGCCTTTCGTTTTCGAACTTTACAGATACTGAAATGAAAATTGTTCTCTGCACAGACAACAGTACCCTTCTGGATTCAATTTCAGATCATCTGAAAAAAATTACCTGCAGTCCTGATTTTACCCTTCTGAAAACACAGGTTCTCATTCTGTGCCGTGAAACTTTCTCTGAAGATTACCTGTATATGAAGCTTTCAGAACGCGGAATCCCCTCCCTTGCCTACGAAATAAGATCTATGAAGGATTTTATGCGGGATGTTCTGGAAAAAACCGACCCTAAGACGGAAACAGCGGGAAGGCTTGAAGAACTTTTTCTGCTGCAGAAAGTAATTTCGGAAAATGGAAAATTTAAAGAAAGAAATCTCCCGCTTTCTGCATTATTTCATATAGCATCTGACATATATGATATTTTTGAAAAGCACCGCAAGTCAGGTAAGGCAATTCCTGAAAACTGGAAATATGCAGACATATGGAAGGAATACAGAAAAAAAAAGACAAAACTTTCTCCCTCCGAAAAAATGCTGAAATTTCTGGATTCAGCCTCACGGAAAAAGAATCCTGCCGACTTGCTCTCTGAGTACACTCATCTTTTTCTTGCAGGACACTATCATATAGACCCTGTTCAGAAAAAATTCGCTGAACATCTCAGCTCCCTGATGAAAGCCAAGAATTCAGAACCGCGTGCATTCATCTGCAGAAGCAGAAATATTCTGATTGATCCGGAAGATGAAAGGAATTCAGAAACAGGCTATCTTTTGAAGGAATTTCCCGGAGCAGAGACAGAATTCTTCGGAAAGGACAAAAGCTTCCGTGCCTTCTTCTTTTCAGCACCGGAGATATTCAGAGAGCTGGAAACTGTAGGCAGAAGGATTCTGAAAATACTTCACGATAAGAGGAATCTCCCTGCCTTCAGACTGACGGACATAAAGATCATCATCCCCGATGTTCCTGCATATCATCTTGGGATAAAAAATGTTCTGGAATCATTAAACTTGAGTTTTTCATTCACAAATAACCTTTTCGGAAAAAAACTGTCTCCTTATTATACTGCAGTATCAGCTCTTCTGGATCTGACTGATTCGGAATTCCTTCCTGAAAAGGCTCTTGCACTTTTCAGAAATCCCTGCTTTGCTCCCTCTGTTTCAGGAAGCAGAATTGTTCCCGATATTTATGCCTGGCAGAATATTCTGAATTCCTCCCGAATCACAGGCTTTCTGGACGAGATAGAAAGACAGGAAAAAGGACATCGGAACGACCGACGCTTCACTTGGGAACATCTCTGGGACCGCCTTGCTTCGCAGGACATTGCCGATTCAGCGGAAACTTCAGACTTCCTTTCTGACTCTGAAGATTTTATAATGATAACATCTTCTCTTTTTCATGATCTGATTTCTCTGAAGAATTCAGAAGGTCCGGAATTCTTTGCCGATCTTTTTGAAAGAATTCTTGAGATATATCTTGATCCGGAAATGCCTGAATCCGAAACAGATTCAATGCAGCTTGCCAGAATGAATGTGACTGTACATGACAGAATTATTTCTTCTCTGTCCGAAGTCAGGAAACTCCAGCAGTTTTCCGATCCTGAAGACAGAATCCCTTACGAAATGTACAGACAGATCATATCTGACACTCTCGATTCCATGCAGGAAGGAAGCAGTCAGGTTTACAAATCAGGGATCACCGTGGGCACTGTAAAGGATACTCTTGATGCAGAAGTTTCCTGTCTTTTTTGTACGGGTCTGGATGAGGACAGCTTTCGGTCAAGGGCGGACTTGGACACTTATATTTCAGTGAACCCGGACAATACAGAAGAAGAAAAAGACATTCATCTTACAAAACTGAGATACCTCAGTCACTGCTTCAGCTATGGTGCAGAAGAACTGTATTTTTCATATACAAATTACGACACTGAAAAGGACAGAAGACGGTATCCTGCTCCTGAATACGAAATCATAAGAACAAAACTGAGCTCAATATACGGACCAAATCAGTTCCATGAGCATAAAATATCATTATATCCTCATGAGGAATATCCTGCATCCTTTCCTGAAACCCTCTCTGAAAAAGAGGTTTTTGAAATGACAGTGATGAAAGCCTGGGAATCGGAAACCGAATTCAATACGGTATCCCCGTCCTGGGAAGGAAGAGATCTGAATCTTCCGGAAATATTCAAGGACTCGGAAGACACAGTAAGAAGAATGTTCTCCAGAAATTCCGGGAAAAAAATCTCCAGACTGGGAAAGCGCAGTGCCGCCTCTCCCGCGGAAATTGCAAACTATATTGAATGCCCGCGAAAATATGTATATACACATATAATGAACACTGCCTCTGATTATGAGCCTGAAGAAGAAAACTATTCCTTGAATCCTCTCATCCGAATGAACATACTGAACAGCGTCGTTCAGAAATTTGTGAAGAATCCAGGACTGGAGATCAGAAATCTTCAGGATGACTCAGTACTTTTTTCAGAACTTCCAATGGGGCTTGCAGGTCAGGCACAGAAGGAAACGCTTTTGGAATACATTTCAGATGAAATGCTTCCTTTCCTTGTAAAAAACTTCTCCGAGAGCAGGGTTATTTTTGATCTGCATTCAGGAGCAGGAGATTTTCAGAATGAAGAAAGAAGCCTTCCTAAGGCACGGTTTCTGGATCTTGAAATTTCAGGAAGGATTCCCGTTGCGGCAGCCTTTCAGAATACGGTCAGAATAGGACAGGCAGTGTACGGAAAGAAAATAAAAACCTCTCAGATACTTCAGTCGCTGATCTGGCATTGGACAGTGCAGAACTCAGAAAATATTCAGAAACGGATGTTTGAAATCTTCAGTCTTCAGAAAGGAATAATAGAGCCGTTTATAATCCATTTTCCTATAAAAAACCCTCCTGAGATACGTCTGATTGAAACAGAGACAGTCACCCCTGAACTGCTTATGCCCGCAGTTCAGAATTTTGTGAATAATATTTTCCCAATCTATCCGGTACACGGCGACGGGTCCAGAGACAATATATGCAATTACTGCCCAATTGTAAAAACATGTTTTGGATATAATTATGAATTTGAGTCAATTAATGCCGATATTCAAAAAAGTCTGGATAAATTGGGAGATTTGCTGAAAAAAAACTGAATGCCTGAAAAATATTCAAGCTAAGACTGTTAGTTTTATTGAGAGCGTTCCCAAAACAGAATGAGTCTCATCGACAAAAGTCAGTAAATGTCCTCAGTACAGGGATTGAACGGAGTCGCGGACTATGAAAAATACTTTTTGTCTTGAACTGAAATCATTCAGGTACAGTCTGGAGTAAAATGCATAGTCCCAAAGAAAAAACAGCTAAATTGTACAAGAAATTCAGCAGGAGAATTTTTGAATTTCTGATGAAATATTGCAGAAATGAAGAGACGGCTATGGATCTTATGCAGGAAACTTTTTTGAATTTTCACAAGAGTTATTCAGGTCAGGAATTGACCGAACAGAAATCCATTATGCTTCTTTACACAATTGCAAGAAATCAGTCTATCAATCATTCCAGAAAATTTTCCACAAAAAAAGAAACCGCAGGCAATTTTGATTTCTTCAGTTCCAAGGAAACTTCCTTTGTAGTGAAGGAAGAATTCAAAGACCTGGAATTAAAACTGTATTCCTGTCTTGGTGCATTGACAGAAGATCAGAGAACTGCGATCCTTCTGAAAAATGTACAGGATTTGAATCTTGAACAGGTTGCAGAAATCATGAATGTTTCTGTATCGACAGCATCTCGGCTGGTCATAAAAGCAACTTCTGAGCTGATCAGGCTTGCCGAAGAAAACGAAATATTCCCATAAGGGCGGCGTGAATATGGAAGAGTTAAACGAAGCAGAAAAAAAAATCAAAGATGCATTGGATGGAATGTCCAATGAATACACTGGAAAGGTAAAGACAGTCAATCAGGCTTTAGGAAAAAAATTTGCATACAAAAGAGAATTTCCTGAGTTTGATTCGTTATTATCTGATGAGAGCAAACAGTCACAAATTTTAGAATTCAGGAAGAAAACAATGAATAAAAAAATTATTTACATACTCAGTGCAGCGGCAGTCCTTTTGGGCGGAGTATTCGCTGCGATAACTTTCAAGGACGGTTCCGGAAAAGGCGATGAGAAAAACAAAGTCTCTCAGGAAGCAAAAGTTACTTTCGTCAGCGGAAATGTCACTGTGAAAACTTCTGACGGCAAGGAAACAAAAGCAGCTGTCGGAACTGTAATTCCTATCACTGCAAGCATCATCACTGCAAATAAATCTATGGCAGATGTGCAGTTCGGGCAGGGAAACACAATCAGGATCAAGGCAAATTCTGAAGCATCCATCAAGTCTATTGTATATGGCGCAGTTTCTGAAGAAGAAGTATTTCTGAAAAAAGGTGTCATTATGGCCAACGTCAGCAAGAAGAAGCAGAATGATACTTTCAACATAATGACTCCTACAGTCATTGCGGGTGTAAGGGGAACTGTGTTTCAGGTTATGTATAATCCTCAGAATCCTTCAGAGTCCACTGTCATCTCGGTAGGAGAAGGAAGCATAGCCGTAACTCCTCAAAAAGACGGAAAGCCTCTGAGTCCTGAACCTAAAGAAATTCTGGACTCAGATGACCAGGCGATTGAAAAGGGTATCGGCGGAGAAATCGTAAAGAAGAAAATCAGTCATCCTGAAATGCGCAAGATTCTGGATGACAACTTTGACATTGATGATGAAAAAGAACTTCTTCAATCTACTGGAAGATCTGAAATTGAAAAACTCACTCTGGATGATAAGACAATCCTGAGAGGTGTTGTAATTGATATGGACGATGCTAATTTTACTGTTCAGACAATGGACGGCATTGTTAAAATCCCAAGAAGCAAGGTCATCTCTTCTGAATCAGAAAAGCTGAAATGAGGTTCCTCTCGGAATAAGGTTCCTCTCGGAATAAGGTTCCTCTCGGAATAGTATCTTTCTCCTCTCTCCAATCCTCGGGTCGGACCCTGAAAGTCCGGCCTTTTTTATATCTGCATTTCCCGCAAAAAAGAATTTCCCTGAAGAATCGAATCATTACATTGTTCCTTTAGGAGAACCCAATGAAAAAAAATATTGCCATTCTGGTCTTTGTTTCCTTACCTGCTCTTCTTTCTGCCTACGATGTAACGGGAGATACTAAAAAAGAATACTATGAAATTGAAGGCAGCACGGTCAAAGAACTGATTGCAGAAATGAAATCAAAAAGCAAGGTAGACGGCGGTTATTTTGCCAAGGCGTACTGCAGCTGGAAGACAGACTGCAAAAAATTTACAAGTTCCTGCATTGTCAGACTTCCAAAATGGAAAAAACCCAAAGATGCCAAACCGAAAACTGTTGAAGCTTGGGATAAATTTTATTCATCTTTAATTACGCACGAAGAGGGTCATGTGGAAGTGTTCAAAAAATATTTCCAGCCTGCATATGAAAAAGCGGAAGGAAAAGACTGCAAGACAGCAAAAGCTATTTACCAGGAAGCACAGCAGAAAATATCTGCAGAGAATAAGAATTATGATGCAGCCACAGAACACGGGAAAACACAGGGTGCAATAATCGGGGGAAATCTTCAATTTCAGTCGATTGCATTTTCTAAATCAACTGGAAAACACGGATCTGCAAGCGGTCAGAGCAAAAGAGAAGATGCAGATTCTTCAGCAGTTTCCAAATGCGGTGCCGCGGACTGCAAAACAATCGTCTGGGCAAAAAATGCATGTGCCAGTCTGGCTGTCGGATCTAAAAAAGGATTTGGTCATGCCTGGCATGAGAAAAAAGAAAGAGCAGAACAGGATGCATTAAAAAACTGCAGGAAATATGACAAGGAATGTGAGGTGGTATCTACTGCCTGTGATGAGGAATAGCCTCAGTTTTCGCCTGCAGAAGTGAGTCTCGAAACATAGTCACTGACTGCATCATCAAGTTTCATAAATCCGCCGGAATAACCGGTGGATGAAAGCTTTTTCATATCCGCACATGTATAGTACTGATACTTGGGCCTTAGATAATCAGGCATATCTACAAACTCGATATTTTTCTTTTTCCCCATTGCCTTGAAAAGTGCACGTGCCAGATCAGTCCAGGTCTCTGCAACACCCCTGCCTACATTGTAAAGCCCGCAGTGACCGCCTTCGAGAAGATGCAGAGTGATCTTTGCTGCATCCAGAACATAAAGAAAATCTCTTTTCTGCTCACCGTCCTTGTACTCAGGTACATACGATTTGAAAAGTTTCAATATTCCTGTTTCTTTAATCTGTTCATATCCTTTCAGAACAACGCTTCTCATATCAGCTTTGTGAGCCTCACCGAAACCGAATACATTAAAATACTTCAGTCCAGTGATGGATTTTAGAATGCCGGCCGAATCTGCATACAAATCAAACATCTGCTTGGAATATCCGTACATGTTCAAAGGCTGCAATTCTCTGAAATTGTCCTCGGTGTACCCGTTTTCTCCAAGACCGTACGTTGCTGCGCTGGAGGCATATATAAATTTAGCATTTTTCTGGAGAGCAAATTCTGCCATTTCCAGAGTATAGCGGTAATTATTGTCGATCAGGTAAGATGCATCTTTTTCAGTTGTACTGGAACATGCACCCATATGAATGAATCTGCTGAATTGAAACTGCGAAGGTTTTTCAATGACCCTCTTTCTGAAACTGTCCTTTTCCAGATAATCCCTGAAATGAAGTCTTCTTAAATTTTTCCATTTTTCAGAACTTCCCAAATGATCAACGATCAGAATATCAGTTTCCCCTCTTTCATTCAAAAGAGAAACAATTGCAGAACCGATTAAGCCTGCTCCGCCTGTAATGATGTATTTGTGTTTCATGGATTTGTCTTAAAACTCACTGTACTGAGTGTCAGATGAAAAAGTGGGGAGAGCGACGGGGATTGAACCCGCGACAGCCAGAACCACAATCTGGAGCTCTACCAGCTGAGCTACACTCTCCATTTTTTACTGATCGTGACCCGGGCGAGATTCGAACTCACGACCCTCTGCTTAGAAGGCAGATGCTCTATCCAGCTGAGCTACCGGGTCAAAATTCGGGATGACTGGATTTGAACCAGCGACCCTCTGCTCCCAAGGCAGATGCGCTACCCCTGCGCTACATCCCGTGTACTTAATAGCCACGCTAAAATTAGACGTGTACAGGTCAAGGTTTTTATTTACTATATTGTTGAAATCCTCTCTATTTTCCGGATATACATTGATACTAATTTTCATAAATAATTGCGCTTTTTCCGGTTGGCAGATTGATTTTACTGAGTCGTGAACAAATAAATATGCAAAGATTTTTGAAAACTGGTATAATAGAGCCATTATTTTCGTCATCGTATTTTTTGCTTGCGGGCTATTTTGGGCACATATTTGTTTGAATAGTTTAAACTATATCAAAAGGATTTTCAATGAAACGAAACAATACAATTACATCTTTTATGTTATCCCTTATCCTTTGTCTCTCCCTCTCCTGTAAAGGCAAAGAAAAAGATAATAAAGGACTAATCCTGGGATTACTCGTACTGTCTAATAACTCGAAAACAGCCAGTAGCTCTGCCACATTTACAATTAGTGGGACTATTACAGGATTATACTGGTTCTCAAAAACAATTGCGTTTTTTCTTGCTGACAGGCTTAATTCTAT
>DAORDI010000166.1:0-12062 GCA_035345895.1 Leptospiraceae bacterium | reverse complement strand
TTATATAATACAGGCAGAAAACGGACAGGAAGCACTGTCTGTCATTAAAGAATCAGATAAAGAGATTCATATCATCATAGCCGATCAGAGAATGCCCGGGATGAAAGGCGTCGAATTTTTCAGACAATCCATTCAGCTGCTTCCCAAAGCAGTCCGAATTCTGATGACAGGGTATACCGATACTTCTGAAATCATCGATGCCATCAATGAAGGACATATATACAAATTCATTACAAAACCAGCCGATATGCAGAATATTCTTCAGACGGTCAGAAGATCTGCGGAGTTTTGGGAAACTGAAAATGAAAACAGAAGGCTGATCCGGGAACTGGAAGAAAAGAATCAGTATATTGCTGAAAGCCGCAAGCTGTATGAACAGCTTTTTCTGAATGCGCCGATAGGAATCCTTCTTCTGGATACTGCAGGAGCAATTCATTCAGTCAATCCGGCTGCGCTGGAGATCCTCGGTTCAAAATCAGAAGAGGATACAAAAAAATTCAACTGTCTTTCCTTTTCCCCTTTAATTGAGGCAGGGATTGCCGATCTGATCGAAAACTGCATAGAAAGCAGGTCACTTGTAAAATCAGAGGTGTTTTACAAGTCGTTCTGGGGAAAAGAGCTGTATTTATTCTGTATTTTTTCTTATATCAAAGGAGAAAATGAAAAAGACTGGATTTACGCAATTATAAAGGATATCACTGAAAGAAAATTCATTCAGCTTCAGCTGGAAGAACTGAATGAAGAACTGATTGAAAGAACAAAGCAGGCTATGTCTGCAAACAAAATGAAATCAGAGTTTCTGGCAAATATGAGTCATGAGATCAGAACTCCTCTGAATGCTGTTACCGGATATTCTGAACTGCTGAGCACAACTCTGCTGGATGATACTCAAAAATCCTATCTGGAAAATATACAGATCAGCGCAAAGACGCTTCTCGACCTGCTTCATGATGTTTTGGACCTTTCTAAAATTGAAGCAGGGAAGCTGGATCTTGATCTTACTCCCTCTGATATCAGGAATATCGCACAGGAAACAGTCAGGATAATTCACCTGACAGCGGAAAGAAAGAATCTGACCCTTGACCTGATTATTCCGAGCAGTATGCCCTCTCCTGTAATTGCAGATTCCCTCAGGCTTAAACAGGTACTTCTAAACCTTCTGAATAATGCGGTTAAGTTTACTGATTCAGGCTCTGTAATTTTTTCCATAAGTTTTGACAGAAACAGTGATAATGATGTTGTATTTCATTTTTCCATCAAAGATACCGGTATTGGGATTTCTCCGGATGAAAAGAAGAAACTGTTTCAGGCATTTTCTCAGGCAGACACGTCAACTACCAGAAAATATGGAGGTTCTGGACTCGGACTGGTAATATGCAGCAAACTCATTCAGAAAATGGGCGGGGAGCTGCAGCTGATAAGTGAAAAGGGAAAGGGCTCTGAATTTTATTTCTCCGTATTGATGCATCTTTATCATGAAGATGAACAGTCTTCCAAAAGTAATTATACTGTAGTCTCTTTTCCGGAAAACATTTATCCGGTAATACTGATCGCAGATGATAATAAAATCAATCTGGCACTGGCCCAGAAAATCGTAATGAAGATTTTTCCAAAAGCTGAAATTCTTGAGGCTTCCGATGGAAAACAGGCGGTCGAACTGTTCTGTTCAAATCAGCCTGACTTGGTTATTTTAGACATTCAAATGCCGGTAATGGACGGATACGAAGCCTGCAGACAGATGAGAAAATCTTCCGAAAAAAGAATCCCGATTATTGCACTGACTGCAAATGCAATGGCTGAGGAAAAAAACAGATGTTTAGACTCTGGAATGGATCATTATTTGGTCAAACCGATAGAAATGAATGCTTTAAAGAGCGTACTTTACAGCTGTTTGTCCGGTTTTCAGTAGTTTTTATCATTATTTCATTAAAAGGGAATTAAAATGTTTCATTTTTTTCAAAAGAGAAATTTACATATTGACCTTATCTTTATGTGCAGCATCTTTTAATTATGATCCCCGCTTTCCAGCCAGGCATTTAAAAATGCAGTGTCTGAATGTGCGAGACCAGTAAAAATACAGAAGATTTTTTCGGATTGAAAGTGCACTGAAAGGAGTGTGAGCAGATGAAAAAGGTTTTTTTGACTGTTTTTAAGAAAAATCCAAATGAAACAGAGTCCTTGAACGGGTTACGGGCTCTTTCAATCATCGGTGTGATCATTCAGCATATTTGGCTCGTTGTAGTTTTGAATAAGATTCCCAGATATCATATTTTTGATAATTTATTTATGAACTTTACCGTATTTGTGGATCTGTTTTTTGTTCTGAGTGGATTTCTCATCTATGGGGGGCTTTCTAATTTTTATAAGGAACACGGATTTATTGATTATAAAGGTTTCTTTGTGAAAAGGATTTTTCGAATATTCCCTGCATACTATTTCTTCCTCTTCATTATTCTTTTTTTAGGGATGATGCAGATCAGACTGCTGAATTCCAAACCGAATCTGAATTTTACTGAGATGCTTGTGCTTCAGGCTTTAAAAGAAGCAAGTCTGAAATATGACTTTTTATACTTATCTAATTATTTCGGAGGAAGCGTTTCTCATAACTGGTCTCTCGCAACCGAGGAACAGTTCTATATTTTTCTTCCTTTTTTTCTAGGATTCTTTCTTCTGAAAACAAAGCAGGAAACCCGCATTAAGTCCTTAATTATAATTTATTTTCTTCCTCTTGTGTTCAGAATGCTTCATTTTCTGCTTGCTTCTGATGCAGTCTCTGAAAGCAATTTTATTTACAGAGCAGCTCATACCAGAATGGACAGTCTCTTTATCGGAATACTTGTGTTTGAATTTCATTCTGTCTATCGTGATAAGTTTGAGGAAATAATGAGATACAGAAAATATCTTTATGGTTCTCTGATTATTCTGTTTTTTCCTGTTTTCTTAATTACTCATGCAGATTTGCCCTTCTTTGCAGATACAGTAAAATACAGTCTTGCAAATTTTTTTTTCGGAATTGTTCTGCTTCTTTGCCTGGATGGTCAATCCGTTTTCAGCAGGGCATTCAGTTTTTCTGTATTCAGACCTGTTGCACGAGTCAGCTATACGGCATACCTTTGGCACATTTCTGTCGGAGGAGCAGTTCTTGGTCCTGTCAGCAGTTCTGGAAACAGTTTTTTCTGGTTCCGGTTTTCCTTTCAGGTTATTTCGACAGTCTTCATTACATTATGCGTCGGATGGCTCCTGTTTATTCTGGTAGAATATCCATTTATCAGGATTAGAGAAAAATATTTTTCCGGAAAAGATCTAAAATCAAATTCGGCTTAAATGCAGCTGTCAGCATAAATAGGTTTTATGCAGTAAAATAATATTGTCAGTTTTTCTGTTTTTTGAGAACTGTTTTGCACAGGAAGCACAAAAAGTTCTGCTTCCGAAAATAAGGATTTGATCGGAACAGACAATCTGTTAAAATAGGCAAGGTCTTTCCTGCTTTCGCAGAACAGGAATGAATTCAGCTTCTCTAAAAAACTATAATAATCGATTATTATAATAAGTATCTATTGTAATTATTGCAAACTGAAGTTTTTCCAAGTTTTTCAGGCAGGTTTATGCTTCATTGAAAAATTAGGTATTTATATTTCTTTTTTTCCCGTCTGATTCAATTAGATTCATCAGCCCTGTACTCTGAAAACAGTGCATGAACTGACTGAAATCTCAGGCTTTGTAAAGGGATAATCAAATGTTTGTAAGGCTGTTTCTGTCTTTTGTTTTTTTCTGCATACTTGCTTCTTTTTTGATCTATTCAGAAAACGGCAGAGATCTGAAAGGTAAGCTTTTCCGCTGGGCTGAATATGGAAATGAAAATCTGGAAAAATGTCTGAATAAGGGAGACGAAAATCTGACTAAGGATGAGGTATTTGAATTGTACAAATCAGGAGCTTATAAAACGGAGAGGAGTGAAGACAATGCATATGACTATGAAAATGCACTGTCTTATATACGATATAAAAACAAACAACCGTGCAGGCAGTAAATCAAAAATCCATTGAGCAAAGTGCTTCGATGGGATAATTCATATAGACCGTAGTGGCGTGCTGTCCTTGTATATATGTAAAATATTCCATAGGATTCAGTTTCATATTATAATAACCTTCATCGATCATTGCAATTCCGAAGCCGGCACTCTCTTTTTCATCCAGAAACTCCGGACGGAAGAAATCAGATGATTTTCCCTCCAGGTACAGATGGTAGTGTTTTTCCCTGGATTCGCGGATTCTCTCCATATCAATATCCATAATAGGAGAATCATTTCTGAGACGGATGGAAATCATATCCTTGTCCACTCTGATTTTCAGCGATATTTTTCTTTCATCTTTTTTGATTTCATCACGGATGGACTGCAGAAGTACTCTTTCTTCAGTTTTCAATTCCAGTTTTCTGACTCTGATTTTTTCTTCCCAAGTCAGAATGTTCAAAACGTCTCTTTTTATTTTGTCTGGGACGATGTATCTCTGAATAGCATCTCTGAGAGGGCTTGTATTCAGGATGATTTCCAGAAGCTGCTCCACATCCTGACTGGACGGCTCCACATCAAAAAGCCTGGCTTTGATTTCCTTTTTAAAGATTGTATAACGTATATTTCCTTTGACAGCATTTAAAAGAGCTTCCATGAGTCCGCTGAAAAGATGAAATGTGTTTAAGGGGTTTGCTCCTACCCTGTCCATAATTCCGTTCACTGCGTCAGATATGATGTCCCTAGTTCCCTTCGTAAGTCCTTTCAGTTCAAAATGAAGGTAGTTTCTTTGTACGAGCTCCCCCATCCTTTCTCTAATTTCAGCACTTTTAAGTTTCTTTGGTTCAGTTGTCATAAAATTTCGGTCACCGGAATCCTTCTGTACTCAAAAAAATGACTGCAGCAGTTTTTCTAGTTGTGCTCATTGCAGCAAATTTTGTTTCCTGTAAAAATATCTTAGATGAGATTCTTGGCAAGCAGGAAATTATATATTTTATGTCCTCGAAAAAAATTTTAGAACTTAAAACACCTGATTTAGGTGACAGCGAAAAAATTGAACTGGTAAAATGGTATGTCAGGAAAGGGGAATCAGTCCAATCCGGTCAGGAGATTCTGGAACTGGTCACAGACAAGGCCGCATTCCCTATGGAATCGCCGTTTGACGGCACACTGGAAGAAATTCTGATCCCTGAAGGCTCAACAGTCCAAAGACACCAGGTGCTTGGCATTCTAAGCCATTTATGAAAATCATTCATATTTCCGACCTGCACTTTCCAGTCGCAATTTCCATCAGCAGACTGGGATTCAGCAAAAGACTGATCGGATATCTGAATTTTGTGCTCCGCAGAAAAAAACTCCATCCGCTCGAAGCTGCCGAAATGATGGTGAGCAAAATCAGAAATGAACAGTATGATCTTTTGATTATCTCCGGAGACATTACAAATGTCGGTCACGATGATGAATTTGCGGCAGCCAGACGGATTCTGTCTCCTATTTTGAATAAAAAATCATTCGTCATTCCTGGAAACCATGACAGATATGTTCCGGATTCCGTCTCCCCGGCAGATCTTTTTTTCAGACATTTTGAAGAGTTTGCAGGAACTCCTGTACCAGGTTCCATTCCGGATTATCTGAGAACTGCAAAAATAGGGGGAATTACTGTTGTCGGAATGGATTCAAATTCCCCTCGAGGAATGGTGGATGCTTCGGGAGAAATCAGTCCTTCTGCGCTGAAAAAGTATTCTGACTATATAAAATCATTAAATGATCCATATATACTTACAGCTCATCATCCTGTCTGGAATCCTCCTGAAAAACAGGAATCTGTATATCATAAGCTTTTGAACAGGGAAGAGTTTCTGACCGAGATCAGAAAAAACCCTCCCATGGCTTATTTTCACGGTCATGTTCATACAAACTGGATCAGAAAAAAGGATTCAGAAATTCCATTCCTGATATCGAATGCAGCCTCATCGACCAGAGACACAGACAGAAGCCATCTGTGCGGCTTTCATATTTTGGATCTTCAAAAAGACAGTTTTTCTGTTCAGAGAATTTCCTATTCCAAAACAAAGAAAAGTCTTTCATTAAAAGATCCAGTCGTGTACTGACCTTTATCGATTCAGCGATTTCATCGACTGTTCCGGATATCGGAGTCCTTTGGCAGAACCTCTTGGAATCAGCTGATCAATTCTTTCCAGATCTTGCAGGCTGAGCTGGATTTCAGCACTCTGAATATTTTCCTCCAGGTATTTTCTTTTTTTGGTTCCTGCAATCGGTACGATGTACTTTCCCTGAGCCAGAACCCAGGCGAGAGCAAGCTGTGGAGGAGTGCAGTTTTTTTCCTTTGCCAGTTCCTTCAGATTTTCCACTATCTGCAGATTCGATTCAAAATTCTCTTTTTGGAATCGGGGGGAATTCTTCCTGTAATCATTAGGAATGTCTTCCGCTTTCTGAAAGGCTCCTGTCAAAAAGCCTCTTCCTAAAGGACTGTATGCCACAAAGCCGATGCCCAGTCCTTCACAGACAGAAAGAATTTCCGTTTCAGGGTCCCTTGTCCAGAGGGAATACTCTGTCTGAAGAGCAGTGATATGATGAACCATTTCCGCCTTTTTTACTGTTGCAGGAGCGGCTTCAGAAAGACCGATATAACGGACTTTTCCTTCTTCTATCAGACGGACCATTGCCCCGACTGTATCCTCAATCGGTGTTTCCGGATCTACTCTATGCTGATAATAAAGATCAATATGATCTACTCCAAGCCTTTTAAGACTCGCATCGCAGGCCTGTCTGACATATTCCGGTTTTCCGTTTACACCCAGGAATGAACCGTCCTTGCCTCTTACGTTTCCGAATTTGGTGGCAAGGAAAACTTTATCCCGTCTGTCTTTTATTGCTTTTTTCAGGAGTTCTTCATTATCACCTGTTCCATACATATCGGCTGTATCCAGAAAATTTACTCCCAGTTCCAGTGCTCTGTGAATGACAGCGACAGACTCTTCATCATTTCTTTCACCGTAAAACTCAGACATACCCATACACCCAAGTCCAAGCTCAGAAACTTCAGGACCGTTTTTCCCCAGTTTTCTCTTTTTTATCATTTGAATTCTCCTTTTATTAAATTGTCTTTCTATACTGAAACTGTAAAAGCCTGCTCCAGACGGGATAATTGATTTTTATATGTCCGTCTCGATTGAAAGATCCCTATTTTTCCTCAAGGACTACTTCCTTCAAGAATAGCGAAATAATAAGCGAAAATATTAAAAAGTATGCAGAAACCAGAAATACATCGTTCAGCACTGCTCCCATATTTTCTCTCAGAACATAGATGGATTCTCTGATTTTTTCCAGCACAGTTCCACTCTGTCCTTCCGTCATCCTGTACAGTGCATTCTGATTCAGTAGTATTTTTGGATTGCTCAAAAGTTTTTTTGCGGATTCAGGAAGAATGGATGAGTTCAGCAGACTGGACATTTTCTGAATTCGTTCATTCATCAGACTTCCGAAAATTCCGCTGAACATCGCAACTCCTGCAGTTCCCCCAATCTGCCTGAAAAGCTGCACTGAGGATACTGCAACACCGATGTTCTGTTTTTCCACCTCAAACTGAACGGAAAGCGTGAACACGGTAAAACTCGTTCCAAGACCTGCTCCGAAAATCACTACTCTGAAAAATGTATCCCAGATGCCGGAGTCCATTTTCATTAAAGACATTAAAAACAGTCCAATTATCATTAAAATAATACCAACAGCTCCCAGAATTCTGTAACTTCCTGTTCTGCTGATGACATTCCCTCCGAGGGTACTTGCAGCAACCATACTGAGCGTCATTGCCATCATTACTATCCCGCTGTCTGTTGCAGAAACCTGCATAACTCCCTGCATAAAAAAAGGAATATAAATAATGACACCGAACATTCCCATTCCAAGGAAAAAACTGACTGTATTTGATACCAGAAAAGTATTTTTCTTAAAGAGAAAGAGAGGAATGACCGGATCTTCCGCTTTCAGTTCAATCATTACAAACCAGATGAGCATAATGATTCCGAAAAGAAGAATGCCTTCCCGCTGCATCGAAGCTTTCTCTATCCCAAGAATTGAGATATAATAAAGCAGGCTGGAAATACTCAGAGTAAAGACTGCAGTCCCTGCATAGTCGATTACAAGTTTTGAAGGGGTGATGTTTTGTCTTGGATAATACCTGATCATTACAAAAAAAGCAATGAACCCAAGCGGCAGGAAAATCCAGAAAATCCAGTTCCAGTGAAAATGATCTGAAATGTATCCGCCCATGGTAGGTCCGACCAGACTGCTCAGCCCAAATACCGAGGTCAGCCACCCCTGCCATTTTCCTCTTTCTTTCTGATGAAACAGATCTCCTACAGATGCGAAAGATAATGAAATTATAATGCCTGCACCCACTCCTTGAAAACCTCTGAAAATGATCAGCTGGATCATTGATTCAGAAAAACCGCAGAGAAGTGAGCCTAGTATCAGAGACAGAATTCCGAAAATGAAGAAAGGCTTCCTGCCGTAATGATCAGAAAGCCTGCCTGCAAGAATGGATGCGATGCTGGAAGAGAGCATAAATATGGTAAATACCCAGTTGAAGTATTCCATTCCGCCGAGCGAGGAAACGATTTTGGGAAGAGCTGTTCCAACAATGGTCTGATTGACAGCCGAAAAAAACAGTACGGCCATCACAGTGAGCATAATTGTCTTTTTCTCAATCAGTTCAAGGTGCTGCATCAGTCGGATACCTTTTTAAGGATTTTCTCAAAAGTCAGAAGTTCCTGGTCAGAAAGTCTGTCAAATCCTGTTTCCATATAATTCAAAATCAGTCTGTCCAGTCTGGAATATTTCTTCTTTCCTTCCTTTGTCAGTTTAAGTACGACAATTCTTCTGTCCTCTTCGAACTGTCTGCGCTCAATGAAGCCTTTTTTTACCATCTTATCTGAAAGCGAAGTGATATAAGGCATGGAAACTCCCAATTCCTTTGCCAATTCTGAGACTTTCCTGTTTCCTGACTGAACAATACTTTTGAGCATCAGAAATTCGCCGTTAGTCATCCCTTCCGATTCCAGAATCTGATTGAACTCTTTTTTCAGAGTTCTGTAAAATTCCCGAATTTTCTTTGCAATCAGTCCCAGCTGTCTTGATCTGTTCAACTTACTTAACCTTATTAACTGTTAGCTGAATTAACTAATGCTGTCAATGAGAATATTTTTCGATCTTTGACTGCTCATCTATGCGGGAGCAGGAGGGGAAATTACGATATGATATCAGTGACTCTGTTTTTTATGCTAATCGGGAATACCGGGGAAATGCTGTATATATAAATCCGCTGGAGTGACAGGGTTAGAAAAAATGACTGCGGAATTTTTTTAAGAGGTTCTGTAAAAGCAGTGATTATGTGATTTCTGCGGCCCGCCTGATATGATTTCCGTGCACTGACTAGAGCTGAATGTCAAGATGCGGAAATCATTCGGTGACCGGCGTGAAAACTATATGTCCCGATTAAACTCGGCACAGGTCGGGACTTTTTTTACTGAGTCCCGCCGCCTTCAGAGGATTGGCTGGACTGAGGCTTTTCGCCGCCGCCCTGACCGCCATTGTTCTGATTGTTTGGATTCTTGTTGAACTTGTTCTTTCTGAATCTCTTATACCGGTTCTTTTTATGAAACTTTTTCGCTTTAGGAGCGCCTTCTTCTGTTTTTTCTTCGGTGGCAGACTGTCCTTCCGTCTGAACAGGAGCAGTGTCAGCAGAGACTTCGTTTTCCTGAACAGCAGCAGTTTCTGAGTTTTCTTCCGGTTTTTTATAAGGGAATTTTTTTCTCTCGTGTTTGTTTCTAGGCTTGTGAATATGCTTGGATTCCCCGGAATTCTCGGAGATTTGTTTGGATTCAGTTTCCTCTTTCTGAACAGGGGTTTCTTCTTTTACAGATTCCTCTTTCTTTTCGAGAGATTTATTATCCTTCTGGTGATGGTGAGGACGGTTCTTATCCTTTGGAAAGTTCTTGTTGTTCTTTCCATTGTTGAAATTGTTCTGGTGATGAGTCTTCTTTTTCTCATCCCCAGCTTTCTTTTCGTCCTGTCTTGCCTTCATCCTGCTGGAAATTTCCCAGTACAGTGCAGTCTGGATTGCTTCTTCGTCATTGTTTGCTTCGGCGTTGATCTTGAAATAGATAAATGATTCATAGAAGAAATCCTTTGTTTTGAAGGATTCATTATGATTGTTTTTATCCTCTTCCTTGCGGAGAAATCTCTTCTGGCTTGCATAAATTTTTACCAGTATGTCCTTCTCTCTTTTGGGAAGTTCCATTTTTCTAGTGATGGAATCCAGTGTCTGCTTAATGATCGGGATCTTGTTTCCCTTTTCCTTGGAAAGGGCTTCCTCTACAACCTCAGAGAACAGAAGCGCGTAGAATACTACATTGGGGATATCTTCTCTCTCTTTCAGTTTTCTGTCTGCAATCTGAAGTCTTTTTCCGATGGACAGGTTCAAAAATTCTTCTCTCCAGCGCGGATTCTTCATTGTGATGGAAAGAGCATCTTTGAAAAGAACTTCCAGCAGAAAGTTTTCCGCAAGACCTTTCAGTATATTTGCGGAATCCCATGTACGGATGATCTTGTTGTATTCTTCCAGCATTCTGGAAGGAGATGCTTTCTCCATCTCGAATCTGTTGTTCTTGATCGCGGCTTTTGTCTTCTTTTCAATCTGCATCCCATGCATCACGCAGATCTTCACTGCACGAAGCATTCTGACTGGATCTTCTTTGAAAGAAATCTCCGGATCGCCTACAACTCTGACGATCTTGTTTTTGACATCTTCGTATCCGCCGACAAAATCAATCAGTGATTCATTTCTGGGGTCATAGTACAGTGAATTGACAGTAAAATCTCTTCTGGCTACATCCTCTTTGGGAGTCCCGTAGTTATTGTCTTTTTTCAGAAGATAGTCTTTGTCTTTTCCGTCAGTCTTTTTATTGACCGGTTCGAGTCTGTGATCCGGAAGAGAACGGAAAGTGGAAACTTCAATGACCTTGCCTTTGAATATTACATGTACAATCTTGAATCTTTTTCCGATGATTCTGCAGTTGTTGAAAATATTGCGGATCTGGTTCGGTGTTGCACTGGTAACGATGTCGAAGTCTTTGGGTTTTCTGCCTAAAAGAAGATCTCTAATGCATCCTCCTACGAGGAATGCTTTGTGACCGAATTTATTGAGTCTGTAGATAATCTTGATGGCGTCATCATCCATCATATTCTTACGAAGATTGTGAGTTTCTTTGTAATATCTTTTCCCTTCTGGAAACTGGAGCATGTCTTCAGCTGAAGCAGGCTTTTTACGAAATAAATTGAGGATAAATTTAAACATTTTTAGTCAAGTTTTTCGGATTGGTACGAAGTTTCAACTAAAAACCCTGTACCGAGCACGCTTCCTGTTTTTTTCCGTCAATACAAATGAGTTTGGACGATTTTTTTATTGCATAAAATTTGTAAAGTACCGATTTTTTTTCTTTTGCTTTCCGGCGAACAGGTCGAACAAGTTTTTCTGTTGAATTCAGGCTTCAGTAATTTGTTCTGAACGAATATGAATACATCCCCAAAAAATACTGATTTTTCAATCCGCCAGGCCTCCGTTTCAGATCTTTCCGAATTAGTGCCCTTATTTGATGCCTACAGGATGTTTTATGGAAAGGATTCTGATCTCAAAGGTGCAGAAATCTTTCTGCAAGACAGAATGAAAAAAAATGAATCAGTCATTTTTTTTGCAAAGGAAGGAAAGAAGACCGCAGGATTTGTGCAATTATATCCCAGCTTTTCTTCAGTGTCCATTGGAAAGATTTTCGTTCTGAATGATTTATTTGTGCAGGAGAGGTTCAGAAAAATGGGTGCAGGAGAAATGCTGATTCAGAAAGCAGTCGAATATGCCCGTTCTGAAAATGCGGTGAGACTGGTTCTTTCTACCGGAATATCCAATCAATCTGCACAGAGACTCTATGAAAAACTCGGATGGGAAAAGGATGTCTCTTTTTTTTATTACAGTTAT
>DAORDI010000165.1:0-12111 GCA_035345895.1 Leptospiraceae bacterium | reverse complement strand
AGAAATTATTTGAGACTGACTGCCCTGCACGGGAAACTGTGCAGGGTTTTTTCGTTTTTCAGCACACTTGTTTTAATGCGACTTTGTCAAGTTGCATTAAAATTCCTCGTTGCGCCGCTTCGCTGGCGGGATATCACACTATCGCTGTGCACAGGGTTCAACAGCAAAACTGACCCCTGCATATTTCTGAAGTCTTTCCTGCAACGGGGCTGCCATCAGCCCGCCCGGTGTATACATACCGCCTGGTGATTTTATTTCCAGCAGAGTCAATGCCGCTTCAGAAATAATTTTACTTGTAGAGCCATAGCCAGGATCTCTGTCGCCCTTGACGGAAACACGAATCCGTTCCCCGTCCGGATATTCCCCGGTGAATGTAAAATCGTACATTCCATTCTCACGTTCTTCTTTTGTCGGACCATCTCCCGGCTTGAGTCCTTTTCCGACAAATGGATTTGCTTTTGCTGCAGCATCCACTAAGGCTGAAGCGGCTTCACCAAGTGTTGTAAGCATCATTTCATCATATACAAAGTCTTTTCCATAAGGATGATTTAACAAGAAATTTGTCCGGTGGACGTTTTTTGTATTTACACCGGCCATGACAAAGGGCGCTGCCCATACATTGAATTCCTTATCAAATTCAGGAATCAATCCGGACGGCTGAGAAGGACCCTCAAAGCCAGGTGTAAGAGCAAATGCATTGGCGAGAAGACCGACAACAGCAGGATTTTTAATAGAAGCTTTTAACGTTGCTTTCATTGTAGCCATTGACCCACCGGACGGACCGCCGCGCATTTCGCGCACTCGACCTTTTACTCTCGGCACAGGTTTTCCGAATTTTTTGACTGCCTCCTGCTGTAAAAACCATACTCCTAAATCAGAAGGAACGGAATCAAATCCTGCAGATAAAACAATACGTGCACCGCTTTTCTTCGCAGCAGCTTCATGTTCATCAATCATCTGCCGCGCCCAGGCCGGCTCTCCGTTCAGGTCCAGATAATCAGTTCCGGTATTTGCACATACTGCAACTAATTCAGATCCGTAGAGCTGATAAGGACCGACTGTAGTCAGAACAATTTTCGCCTTTTCGCACAATGCATTGAGGGAATCAGGGTTTGAGGCATCAGCGACTATCAGAGGTATATCCTTGGAAACTCCGACTTCATCTCTGATTTCCTGAAGTTTTGTTTCACTTCTGCCTGCCATTGCCCAGCCTTTGAACCCGCGCAGAGTAAGATACTCTGCAACAAGCCTGCCAGTAAAACCAGTTGCTCCATAAACAACAATGTCGAATTCTTTCTCAGTCATAGATAACCCTTTTCAGCAAATCTGCTTTTCTCAGGATAATTCTGTATAAAATTTATGTATATAATAAATCCGTTAATTCATTCAAAAAGGGGTGCACCCGATTCTATCATTAAAAAAATCTTTACAATTCTGTTCTGTATAAACAATTACGTTATGAAAAAAATTATCCTCTCCATTCTGATTCCCTTTGTATACCTGAGTTCCGAGTCCGGCAAGATAAAAAAGACTGCAGCTGAAACTCCGAAAAAAGACAGCTGTAACCGAATCCTCGGACAAGGAGAAACATTCCCTGAAAAAAGACTCTGAATCTGAAAAGGGCCAGAAGAGGGAAGGCATCCTTCTGAAACACCTGGGAGGGGAAGAATCTGAATTTGGCAGACTTTTTACAGGAAAGGACCATATTCAGGAAGAAATGCAGTTTCTTCAGGAGAAGGACGAAAAGTTTGAAGCCGGAACAAATAAAGACGGGATCAGTAAAATTATTTATAAGCAGACAGATAAAGAATATTCATCATTATTATATGATGCCAAAGGGAAACGTGCCGGCGAAATCTATTTCAGAATCCTGCCTGACGGATGGGAGACAATGCAAAAATCGGAAGCGGGTTTTGAGAAGACGGTGTATAATAAAAAAGGTTCAGTTATTCTGAAGGAAAATTTCGGAGCGGACGGTCAGCCTAAAGCAGATGAGTCCGGAACAGCTGCAGTGAAATATGAATACAATGAAAAAGGAAATCTTCTCTTCAAAGGGACATTCGGTCTGAACGGCAGACCTGCGGCTGACAAGGATGGGATTGCCGTCTGGAAAAAAAAAATATAATGATAAAGGAGATATACTGTCAGAAGAAAAATTTGATGTACAGGGGATTTTAAAGGCAGACAGTTCGGGAATTGCGCGCACCCTGTATAAGTATGATGAAAGAGGTTCTTCAAGACTGACTGAATCCTATGGAGCGGATGGAAAATTGAAGAATAACGAGAAAGGATTTGCACGTATAGTCGAAAAGTCCAATAAGAACGGCCAGTCCGAACTGATGGAGTTTTATGATGAAAACGGCAGACTGAAGGGAGTTATCTTTGGAATTGCCCGTGCTGCAGTTCAATACGATTCAAAAGGCAATAAAATACTGGAAGAAACTTTTGGTGAGGACGGAAAATTAAAGGCCGATAACCGGGGCACAGCCCGTTCCATAAGAAAATACAGTGAAAAGGGAGAGACACTGTCGGAAGAATTATATGGAGCCGATGAAAAACTTATTACCAGGACTGTTTATAAATATGATGAAAAAGGAAATCTTTTAGAACTGGAGAGCTTTGGAGCCGATGGAAAATACCAGGGGGATAATAAAGGAATTGCCCGGTATGTAATACAATATGATGAAAACTGCATTAATCTCAAAAAAGATTCGCTGACCTGCTGTTCCTTATCAGAATATTATGACAAAGACGGCAGATTGATCGGGGATGGAATCTATCAAACCCCCCGTACTGTACGCAAATTCGATAAAAATGCAAACGAAATTGAAACTGAGTTTTACGGAACTGATGGAAAATTTCAAGAAGGCAAAATTGCCCGCCAAGTGTTTAAATATTCGGATACGGGAAATAAACTGCTGGAAGAATTTTATGGATCGGACGGCAGGCTTTTCGAAGTATTGGGCATCGCGCGAAAAGTATATAAATATGATGAGAACTGCCTGAATTTCACGGCACACGCATACGTTTGCAGGACTTTAGAGGAAAATCAGGGAGCAGACGGAAGTCTGCGGGGAGACTTTTATAACATAGGCCGGACTGTCTTTGCGTTTGACGAGAACTGCATTCGTATAAAGAAAATCGGAAATGAATGTTATTCAAAAATCGAATATTTCGGTGTGGATGGAAAGCTTAAAGAAAAGATCGGGGCTGCAATAGAACGGAATAAATATGATTCAGACGGAAACCGCATTCTTCAGGAATATTACGGGAAGGACGGAAAACTGAACGGAGAAGGAGCAGCCGCAAGAATCACTGCAAAATATGATAAGAATGGATATAAAATATCCTCGACATCTTTCGATTCCTCCGGTTCAGTTATCGAACAAATCTTCTCTCCTGTTTTTACTCATCCCTCCTTTCCCGGCAAAGTCTTTCAGCTGGTACTGGATGAATATTTCCTTCTCCACTCAGTGAAGCTGGAAGATGCGAAGAAGAACTGATTTGGGTCTGCTTTAAGAGTCGTTCGGAACTACAGCCTTGGTTGCAGGGTTTCATTTTCTGAAAAGCCTGCGATCTTCAGAAACTCCACTTCTTTTGTATGAGAGACAATCATTGCAATTGAGCGGAGTTCTCTTTCCTAAATTCTCGAAATTGGACTCACCGTAGGCGATCTGCAGCATAAGACGACTGTCAAAACTGAACTTTATTCAGGCAAGCAGAATTCGGTAAGGTCAATATTTTTCCGCAAGGCCTGATTTCTTTTTCAGCATAAAAACTTCCCTGCTGTCTGCAGGATATATGACTTTTATCAGTACGGGCATTCCGATGCAAAAATTTAAAAGCCTTGACAATGTGCATCAAATATTCATTATGAAAGCAGTGGAGCATACAGTCAAATGTATATGCTCTTATGAAATGGGTTTTCAGCAGTGAAACTGTCGGGCAGAGGGCTGCTCTGCATTAGAAAGATTTTCTGTGCATATGAAAACAGTTTTTTTAAGGAGAAACGGATGAATTTAAGAAAAAGTTTTATTACTATATCAGGATTGATTATATATTTGACATATGGAATGCTTTCGGCAGTTCCCGTCAAGGAAGACAGGCTCAAGGTGGAATCCGGCAAAATGCTGTTTACTCTGAAGAAGAAAAATTCCTCGGGATATGATCCGGATATGGTGAAGTCGGAGACGATGACGGGGATGGCAAACCGTGCCTCCGGCACTGTCAATATGAAAGACAGGACTTTCGACATTACAATGGATGTCGGGCTTGAAACTTTTTTCCTGGGAGGAAAATTCAAGTTTGCAAATACAAGGATGCACGAGAATTACCTGGAATCCTCCAAATACAGTTCAGTAAATTATAAAGGCACCATAGTATCTTATGATGAAGAATCAGGAAAGGCAAAAGTAAAAGGAAAAATGACTCTTCACGGAGTTTCCAAGGACAATTTCAGCACAGAAGGAACAGTAACCGTATCCAAATCAGGGAAAGGATATCTTCTGACTGTTTCCTTCAATGTAAATCTGAGAGATTTTGGAATCCAGGTGCCGAATACAAAGATTACAAAGATCCGCGAAATGGTGGCGCTGAAAGTCAAACTGGAACTGGTTCCGGACAAATAAAATGATTTGATACTGTCGGAAACCCTGCTTGGCAGAAATTTTCAGACCGGCTGTCATCCTGAACATCTGCAGCAGATATGACAGGTGAACTCACTGTGACAGCAATGACAGTCATTCGGCTTTCACAGCCTTCTAATCTCAATTTCAGAATTATTTTTTAATGATGACATCCAATTTCTCTTGACAGGAAGAGAGTTTCTTTTTATACAGAAAATATGAGACGTAGACTCATCGCATTTCTGCTTTTCTTTTTTCTGGGATCGGTGCTCCCTATGCAGATCTGCTGTGCAGAAAAGGTGCAGGAAAAACCTTCCTGTCACAAGTCAAAATCCTCTGACTATCAGTTTCAGAAAAAATGCTGTCCTGCAGATTCCTGCGTTCAGGAGAATTTTTCTGCCGCCAAAAATTTTGAAAAGAAAGATTCGGAATCCTTTTTCAGTGCAGATCTGATTTCCACTTCCGTTCTTTTCCGAAAAGTTCCTGTTTCTCAAAACAGAATCCAGTCCAATTTTCAGTTCCATTTGAAAATTCCCATTTTCGAACAGAACTGCACTCTCCTTATTTAATATACAAATTTCTATTTAAACTGCCATTTGTCAGCGTGCCCCAGGGCCTTACTGCAGTTTTTGATTTCTGACAGATCTGAGACGTAAACGTCCGCTTGTCGCTTCGCCGTTTTGCTGCTTCCGTATGCAGAGACTGGAAATCTGGGAAATTATATATAAGGAGAATTTATGAAATATTTTATTATCATTATTATTTCAGTGTCTGTATCTGCAGACGATCTGAAATCCGTACTGAAGGAAATTGTAGAACTTCATCCTGATGTGAGAAAACGGACATTTCTGCATAAGGCAGCACGAGCAGATTCAGAGAGGGCGGGAACCCTGCCTGATCCGAAAATCGGTCTGGCTTACAGAAACTATCCGAATTACGGAGGAATCAGATTTGATGAATCCAGGATCAATACTCCTACGATGACCGGTCGGGAAATACAGATTTCACAGGAGATTCCCTATCTCGAAAAAAATTCACTTTCAAAGAAAATCGCGAAAGACAGGGCATCTGAATCAGAGCTGGATATTCTGAGTGCAAGGAATACTCTTGCCGCATCTCTTCTGTCTTCAGAAGTAGTCAGGAGATATTCTCCTGAAAAAATCAGACTCCGAAAGGAAATAATGAAACTGTATTCTTCAGCGGCTTCTGTATCGCGTGCGTACAGTGCTGCCGGGAACAAACCTGCATTTCTGGCTCTGCAGAACACTGCCTCGGAAACTCAGGAGAGAATTCGAATCCTTGAAGCAGAATCTTCTCAGGAACTGAATCTGCTGGAACAGACGCATTTTGCAAAGGAAAATCCGGAACTTCTGGAAAAGCTGAAAAGTCATGATATTTCATTGTATTTGAATGCATTGTATGATAAAATAATGACAGAGACGGATCATGAAAAGACAGTCATTGAAAAAAATCCTGAAATCAGAAAAAGTCAGAGAACAAGACAGAGGCTTGAATCTGAAAAGGATCTGTCTGTTCTGAATTCTGCCGCACCGGATGCAGAGGTTTTCATCGCCTATATGAAAAGAAAAAACCAGAAGTACATGCTCGACAGCGGCCCGATTGCTTCCGCTTCAGGAAACTGGATGATTCAGGATTCAACTGAGTACAGAGGGGATCTGATTTCTGCCGGGGTGACTCTGAAGGTTCCTGTCTGGTCCCTTATGAATCTGGAATCTGCAAAAAAATCAGGTCAGCTCAATATAGATGCGAACAGGGAAGAAAAGGAAATGAACATCAGAACGTACAGTGCCGTTCTGAAAAAAATGCACGCTGAGATAGAATATCTGCGCAGGGCTGAGAAGGAATATTCCGGGAAGCTGATTCCTGAGCTGGAAAAAACACTCAGACTTGCAGAAAATTCCTACAGGGCATCCAAGACGGAATTCTCCGATATTGTAAATTCCAGGATCAGCCTTGTCCAGGCACGTCTCAGTCTTCTGGAAATCCGCGAGAGACAGCTTCTCAGACTTGTCTCTGTTCTAGAAATCACAGATTCTTTTTTCGAATGAGGTATCGAAATGATTCATGTAAAAAGATTTTTTATAATTATAATTCTGATTTTTTCCTTCATCAGCGGATGTGCAAAAAAACATTCCGAAGGGAAATACCACTGTCCTATGCATCCTGCAGTAGTGTCCGACCGACCCGGGACCTGTCCAATCTGCAATATGGATCTTGTTCCGATAAAAAATTCCGATGAACACAAGGATCACGGTTCTGCTTCTGCAGGATCTGTTCAGATATCGGAAAGTTCAGAAAATGAGCTCGGGATCAGAACAGTTCAGGTGAAGAAGAGTCCATTGTCCAAGGTGATATACTCTGCAGGAACAGTCAGTTATGAACCGGATATATATTCTGCAGTTCTGGAAATGCAGATAGGAGGGGCATTTTCCTCCTCGGCAAGGCTCAAGCTCGAGCAGATGGGGGTGTCGGAAAGTTTTATCAGGGAATGGGTTTCGAGAGATCCAAAGGAGCTGATAGTGGGAGGAAAAGGAACTGCACATATTGTATCTGTGTTATATGAAAATGAATTTTCTTCCGTCAAGACAGGCAGTTCCGTTCAGGTGACATCAGCCTCTCTTCCGGGCAGGATATTCAAGGGCACAGTCAGACATATTGACAGGATACCGGATGCAAAGACTAGGACTCTGAAAGTCTGGACAGATGTGAAGGATGCAGAGAATCTTCTCAAGCCTCAGATGTTCGTAAAAACGGAAATTTCTTCCGGAACGGGGGAGGGGCTCACTGTTCCTGTGAGTTCAGTCATTGATACAGGTGAAAGACAGATTGTGTATGTCAGGACAGGAAAAGGAAAGTTTTCCCAGAGAAACGTCAGGACAGGCGTGGAGGCAGGTGACGTTCTGGAAATCAAGGAAGGACTGTCAGAAGGAGAGGAAATTGCTGAGTACGGGATATTCTTCATCGATTCTGAATCCAGACTGAAAAATTCTGAAGAGACTCCCAAGAAGGAGCAGGAGCACAGCCATGATTAAGAAAATCATCCGGTTTTCTGCAGAGAATAAATTTCTGATCCTTGCACTGACAGTGATACTGATTCTGTCCGCAGTGCTTTCCATGAAAAGAATCAGGCTCGATGCAATCCCTGATCTTTCCGACACTCAGGTGATTCTGTATACCAAATGGGACAGAAGTCCTGATCTGATTGAAGACCAGATTACATATCCCATAATTTCCAGTCTTCTGGGCGCTCCCAAGGTCAAGGCGATCAGGGGTTTTTCCGATTTCGGGTATTCCTTTGTATATGTAATATTTCAGGACTGGACGGACATCTACTGGGCAAGATCGAGGGTTCAGGAATATGTATCCAGGGTGCAGTCGAGTCTTCCTGCCGGTGCGAAGCTTGAAATGGGACCTGATGCAACGGGAGTCGGCTGGGTGTACCAGTATGCTCTTCTGGACAGGAAAAACAGTATGTCTCCTTATGAACTGAGGGCCCTTCAGGATTTCAAGCTCCGGTTTCTTCTGAACAGCATTCCCGGAGTGGCTGAAGTCACTTCCATTGGAGGATACAGAAAACAGTACCAGATCGAAGTGAGTCCTGAAGCTATGCAGGCATATAATATATCCATGAATGATATTCTATCCAAGGTGTCTGCATCCAATGATGAGACAGGTGCAAGGGTGATGGAGATTGCAGGACGGGAGTTTATGATCCGGGGAAGGGGTTATGTGAAGGATAAATCGGACATTGAAAAAGTGAGTCTCGGAACAGACAGCAAGGGATATCCTGTCCTTCTGAAAAATATTGCAAGGGTGAGCATAGGTCCTGAAATGAGAAGGGGAGTGGGCGAGTTTGACGGGATCGGTGAAACTCCGGGTGCAATCATTGTGATGAGGCAGGGAGAAAATGCTCTTCAGGTCATTTCCGCAGTCAAGGAAAAGATCAGTGAAATCGCAACGACCCTTCCGCCGGGGGTGGAAATTGTTCCAGTCTATGACAGATCAAAGCTTATCCTTTCCACTATTTCCAATCTGAATGAAAAACTGATCGAAGAAATACTGATTGTATCCTTTGTCATTCTGATTTTTCTCTGGCATTTTCCGTCTGCAGTCATACCCATACTCACGATTCCGATTTCAGCTGTGATATCTTTTATCCCATTGTATATATTTGATATAGGATCAAATCTCATGTCTCTGTCGGGGATTGCAATTTCCATCGGTGTGCTTGTGGACGGGGCAATTGTGGAAGTCGAGAATGCATACAAAAAACTGGAAGAATGGGATTCAGGAGGGAGAAAGGAGGACTATCATAAGGTCAGACTGGATGCTCTCTTAGAAGTCGGTCCTTCCGTCTTCTTTTCCCTTCTTATCATTTCAGCTGCATTCATTCCGGTTTTTTCCCTCACAGATCAGGAAGGAAGACTTTTCAAGCCTCTTGCCTATTCCAAGAATCTGACTATGGCGATTGCTGCTGTGCTTGCTGTGACAATGGACCCTGCATTCCGGATGCTGTTTACCAGAATGGAACCTTTCCGTTTCAGGAACAGATTTCTCTCGGAAGCAGCCACTGCACTTCTTGTAGGGAAATACTATCCTGAAGAAAAACATCCTGTGAGCCGGGTTCTTTTCCGAATCTATGAGCCTGCCTGCAGATATGTTCTGGATCATCCGAAGAAGATCATTATATCTTCTGTAATATTAATGATATTCACTGTTCCGGTCTATCTTTCTCTTCCTGTCCGTTTTATGCCTCCTCTGTATGAGGGTTCACTTCTTTATATGCCTACGACCCTTCCAGGGATCTCAGTGGCAGAGACATCAAGGGTGCTTCAAATCATGGACAGAAAAATCAGAAGTTTTCCTGAGGTGGAAACAGTGTACGGAAAGGCAGGACGGGCAGAGACTTCCACTGATTCCGCGCCGTTTTCCATGATGGAGACTGTAATCGAACTGAAGGACAGAAAACACTGGAGGAAAAGAGAAATGGAATGCATAAGAGATTTTTCCGTTCTTGAAGGCATCTGCAGAAAAGCCCCTTTTCTTTTCAGGGGAATTGCATATATAATATATCCCAATATCATTACCAAGGATGATCTGATTTCGATGATGAATGATGAGCTTCAGATTCCCGGATTCATCAATGCGTGGACGATGCCGATCAAGGCAAGGATTGATATGCTTTCCACGGGTGTCAGGACTCCGATAGGAATCAAGATCCTCGGATCGGATCTTCAGGAAATCCAGAGAATAGGAACAGAAATAGAGAGAACTCTCCGGGAGATGCCTGAAACAGGAGCCGCATTTGCAGAAAGAACAAATACAGGTTATTTCCTCGACATCAGACTCGACAGAGACGAGCTTTCCCGGTACGGTCTCACAGTCGCAGATGCGAACAGGATCATCAGCACTGCAGTCGGAGGAGAGACTATTTCTGTGACAGTGGAAGGGAGAGAAAGATATTCTATAAATATAAGATATCCCAGAGAACTGAGAGACAGTCCAGACCGTCTGAAGAAGGTTCTTGTGCCTACGGAAAAGGGTCATGTGCCTCTCGGACAGATTGCAAAGATTGAATTCAAGTCTGGACCTTCCATGATCCGGAATGAAAACGGGCTTCTGGCAGGATATGTTTTTGTGGACACAAAAGAGACGGATCTGGGAGGTTATGCGGACCGTGCAAGAAGACTGATTTCTGAAAAAGTGAAACTTCCTGCAGGATACAATCTTCTCTGGAGCGGTCAGTATGAAAGTCTCGAAAGGATGAAAGAGAAGATGAAAATCATTGTGCCTTTCACTCTTCTTCTCATCGGATTTCTGCTTCGGATGAGCACAGGTTCCTGGCAGAAGACAATGATCATTCTGCTTGCAGTTCCTTTCTCTCTTGTGGGTGCAGTGAGTCTGCTTTTTATTCTTCAGTATGAGATCTCCACTGCTGTCTGGGTGGGGATGATTGCACTTCTTGGACTGGATGCAGAGACCGGAGCTTTTATGCTTCTGTATCTCGATCTGGAATATGAGAAGCTGATGAAGACCACCGATTCTCCTTCCATTTCGCAGCTTCAGGAAGCTATCCTTCATGGTTCAGTCAGAAGAGTGCGCCCGAAGATTATGACAGTGATGTGCGGAATTGCAGGTCTTCTCCCCATCCTCTGGTCAAGCGGAGCAGGATCTGATTTAATGAAAAGAATTGCAGCCCCTATGGTCGGAGGTCTTGTGACCAGTTTCATCCTGGAGCTTCTTGTATACCCTGCAGTGTATCTGCTCTGGAGAAGGAGGTGAGGAGTATTTTATAATAAATTATATTTTATTTAAGAAATCTCTGATTTCCTGAAGACTTTCGGCTTTCGCACTTAAGACCAGAATTTTTTTCAGAAGATTCAAGTCTTTGAGTTTTCTGATTTTTTTCAGAAGTGCATTGCCTTTGGAATTGAACCGGGATTCCAGATTCAGCTGTATCCCCAGATACAGCCCTTCTTCAATCCCTTCAGTCTTTCCTTTCTCGATTCCTTTTTCAAAGGCTTCGGTCATTCCGGAAAAATAATCGAGCTCTGCTTTCCGGCGGGCTTCGTACAATTCACGGTTTTTATCTGACAAGGACAGAGTTTTCAATTCACTGATGGCCTTCTTCACTTTTTCATTTTTCTTTTCCAGTGTTTTCATAAACTCCTCCTTTATATTGCCTGCTTCTTTCAGCAGATAGATCCAGACATCCAGTTCCGACTTCAGACTGTTTATATCTTTTATGAACTTCGGCAGTTCAACTATGCTGATTTCCAGATCTTCCGTCAAGGAGAAATTTCTTGTTTTTTCCAGTATTTCAAAATCATGAATGTATTCCGGCTGATCCTTCCATAAGATAAAATTCAGGAAACTGATGGAATACACTTTTTTGAGACGGTTATAGTTCTGGCTTCTTCCCAAACTGCGAGAATAAATCTTGGCCCAGTAATAGAGAGCTCGTTTGGAAAAGCTGGACTGAGGAAATGCCTGCATCTCAATCAGAATTGACTCCCCCTTTTCATTCTGTGCCCTTATATCCAGAATGGAAAATTTTTCACTCGAAATCTCTTTTGGAATTTCCGGATTCAGAACTTTCAGCCATACTATCCTTCTGTTTTCCTGAAATTGGGGAAATGAATTCAGCAGTCCCAGAAGCAGGTCCTCATTTTTTCCGAAGACAGACTTGAATACAAAGTCCACTGTGAGAGCAAAGAACTTCATAATGATAATATCGTGTTTTATATAACAGATCGTTTGTATTTTTTCCGGCAGTAATTCATGCAAACTCTGTTATCCTGCGGAGAGATGCAAGGCTTAGAAAAAAAATAAGTCTCAGACAGGATTTCGAAGAATTGGATTCTGACTCCGGTTCAAACTGCAGCTGCATCTGTGATCGGAGGTTTTGTATTGGAGCTTCTGGTTTACCCTGCAGTGGTTCTGCTTTGGAGAAAATGGTGAGGAG
>DAORDI010000164.1:0-12153 GCA_035345895.1 Leptospiraceae bacterium | reverse complement strand
ATGCTTTTGCACAGTCCCGCAGCTTTGTTTTTGAAAAAGTCAGCTTTTAGGTGTTCTGTCTTCCACGACTGTAGGCAGACCGATTCTGTCAAGGATTGCCAAAAGAGGCTCTGGATCAAGTTCTTCCACATTCACCATTGTCTTCGGATCCCAGATTCCCTGGGCAATCAGCATTGCTGCAGCGACAGGGGGGACACCGGCAGTGTATGAGATAGCCTGTGATTCCACTTCCTTGTAGCAGGCCGCATGATCGCAGGAATTGTAGATGAATATCTCCTTGTGCTTTCCGTCCTTTGTTCCTTTTACAAGATCGCCTATGCATGTATATCCAGTATAATTAGGAGCTAATGATCCAGGATCAGGAAGAACTGCCTTCAGCACTTTCAAAGGAATCACTTCCAGACCCTCTGCAGTCTTGACAGGTTTTTCAGAAAGCATCCCTATGTTTCGGAGCACATTGAATACATTCAGATAATGATCTCCAAATCCCATCCAGAAACGGATGCTCTGTGCATCTATGTTTTTAGAAAGTGAATGAAGTTCATCATGGCCTGTCAGATACACCGGCTGCTTTCCTACGATCGGAAAATCGTAGACCCATTTTTCAGAATGCATAGGCTTTTCCACCCACTGTCTGTCAATCCAGGTCCAGACCTTGCTGAATTCCCTGAAATTGATTTCAGGATCAAAATTGGTGGCAAAGTATTTTCCGTGACTTCCTGCATTCACATCCATAATGTCGATTGTATCAATCTTATCAAAATGTTTTTTGACTGCAAGTGCGGCCCAGGCATTGACCACTCCGGGATCAAATCCGATTCCAAGAATCGCATTGATTCCCTTTTCCTTGCATCTGTTTTTTCTCTTCCATTCGTAGTTTGCATACCAGGGAGGATTTTCACAGACCTTGTCCGGATCTTCATGGATTGCGGTGTCCATATAGGAAACTCCTGCCTCAAGACATGCCTCAAGGACTGACATATTCACGTAAGCAGTGCCTAAATTAATTACAATCTCCGATTTTGTATCCTTGATGAGCTGCACTGTGGCAGGCACATCGAATGCATCAATCTGTCTGGCATAAAGTTTTTTGGAACTGTCCTTGATGTTTCCCTTTCTTTTTATGCTCTCAATGATCTTCTCGCATTTTTCGAGTTTTCTCGAAGCAATGCAGATGTCTCCGAGCACATCATTGTTCTGAGCGCATTTATGAGCCGCCACATGAGCAACACCTCCGGCACCTATTATCAGTACGTTTTTTTTCAATTTTCTCCTCCCTTTATGAAAGACCGTTTAGAAAATCCTCATATGTAAATTCTTTTATGAGTTCGATTCTGCCGTCAAGCCTCTGAACAGCGATTCCAGGCATCTGAATTCCATTGAACCAGTTTTTTTTCACCATTGTATAGCCTGCGGCATCCGCAACCGTGATTCTGTCTCCGACTTTGAGCTTTTCCGGGAAATCATAGGTTCCGAATATGTCTCCTGCAAGACAGGTTCTTCCCGCGATCATGTACCTGTGTTTCCCGCCTTTTGGGATCTCCATCTTAGCATCGAGTCTGTAGATGAGAAGATCCGGCATATGGGTCTCCACTGAAGCATCCACAATTGCAATTTCGATTTCATTCTGAACTATGTCGAGAACCTCTGTAATTAAAAAACCTGACATTGTAATGGCAGTTTCTCCGGGTTCCAGATATACCTGCACCTTGAATTTTTCAGAAAACTTTCTGATCTTTTCACAGAATTCCTCAAAAGGATAACTGTCCTTTGTGAAGTATATTCCCCCTCCAAGGCTGACCCATTCCATTTTTTCTAAAAGATCTTTATATCTGTCCGATATACAGTCTAGAATTTTAGAAAAAGACTGATAATCGTCATTGTCACAGTTGCAGTGAAACATAACCCCTGATATTTCCTGCAGAACTTCGTCTGCTGAGGATATTTCCGACACTCCGAGTCTTGTATATTTTCTGGCAGGATCGGCCAGATCATATCCTGAATGGCTGATTCCCGGATTGATTCTGAGCCCCAGATTTTTTCCTTTTACCAGAGGAAGAAATCTTTTCAGCTGGGACACTGAATTGAAAAGGATCTTAGTGCTGAAATCCCGCACCTCAAGGATTTCTTTTTCCGACCAGGCCACGCTGTAGGCGTGAACTTCCTTTCCGAATTTCTCATATCCCAGTCTGGCTTCATAGAGCGAGCTTGAAGTGGTTCCATCCATGTAATTTTTCATCAGTTCAAATACCGACCAGGTGGAAAAACATTTCAGTGCCAGCACGGTTTTGGCTCCGGAAAGACCGCGCAAAGTTTCCATTTTTTTCAGATTCTTCAGAAGGCGGTTTTCATCTATCAGATAATATGGTGTTTTTATATTCATTGCATTCTATTAAAAGGTGAATACATAATTCACATCTTCCAGTTCAAATCCGTTGAACCTGGATGCAGATGCAATTGTATATGCACCGTGATTTCGGATGATGAGCCAGTTTCCGCATACAAGTTCAGGAAGCATGATTCCGTCTGCAATCTTGTCCATACTGTCGCAGGTCTGTCCGAAAATGACCGATTTGTAAAGCGGTTCTCCCTCAGGAATCGGTTTCAGAAGTTCAAACTGAGGATTGGCCTTGTCAAATACGATATTGTTGAACACCCCGTAAAGATTGGAATTGATATAATAATGTATGATTTTTTCTCCGTCGGAATTCATAATGATTTTTCTTCCGATCACATTTGTCACAAGCGTTCCGCAGCTGGTTGCAAAAAATCTTCCTGGTTCAGCAATGACTTCAATGTCGGGGATGTCATGAAAAGATTCTGCCAGCTGAAAATTGATTGCATTTGCAATCTCTATGAATTTGTCTTCCTGTTCTGCCGAGTCATGTCCGGGAAAACCGCCTCCTATGTCGAGAAGCTTCATTTCGAATCCGTAATTTCTTGCCGTATTGAAAACTTCCCTTGCCAGTATGATTGCGTCAGTAAACGCAGAGGAGCTTTCACATTCTGATCCAACGTGAAAGCTCACTCCGATGATGTTCAGTCCCAGTGTCTTAGCCAGATCAAACACTCCAGGAAGATTGGATGTGGGACAGCCGAATTTAGTTCCGAAAGGCATTCTGGATTTGGAATCGTCTACAAGTATTCGAAGCACAAGTTCTGCATTCGGATGGAATACTGAAATCTTCTTCAGCTCATCCACGTTGTCGAATGTCATTTTCTTTATGCCTTCACCCTCTGCAAAAGTGATATGATTGATTTCCTTGACTGGATTTGCAAAAATCATTTTGTCAGGATCCACTTCCAGTTCTCTTACAGTGGATATTTCCACTTTGGAGGCCACGTCGAATCCGACTCCCAGGTCCACAAGAGTATGGAGAAGAAGCTTGTCGGAATTGCATTTGACCGCATAGAACATTTTGACAGTCGGGATATGACGCATCCAGAGTTTGTACTTGCGGAATATTGCTCCGATATCGAGAAGAAAGAAACTGCTGAGACTGGCACGGCTTTCAATTACTGTCTTGATCACGTCTGTCATTGTGTATTCAAGATCATCGAACATTCTGATATTATTTTCGTTGATCATTGAAACAAGACCCGGAACATCGACACCGATCTTCAGTATATCGAGTTCCTCTGCACCTTCCTTAAGTTCCTTGACAACTTCGTTTTCGACTTTGATCGTCTTGTTTGCCATTTTTCTTCCTTATCGAAAAATTTGACTGTGCTTAAGCTGCAGAAGTATTACAGTCCGTTTAAAAAATCGATGCACTGGTTTTTTTAATGGGGCCTGATTTCATATTCCTTCCTGTTTAATCAGTCATAAGAACATAGTGTCACTTGAAGAAACTGCATTCTTTTGAAAAGAAAAAATTTAAACGTCTGCTGCTTCCGTGAAGTTCAGTCGTTCTGCATTGCCGGTCCATAGTCAGGAACATCGACCTTGTTGAAAATCTCCAGGCAGACAAGAGGATACTGACTGAAGGGGCAGGGACTCAGCAGTATTGCCAGATTGCAGGCATTGACTGAATAGGAGGATGATTTCTTCAGAGGAATGAGGGGATAGGGAGGACTGTTCCCGCATTCAGCAGCCTTGACAAAAATGCTGAAAGTCATATTTTTCTTTTCTGAACTTTCCGCCGTTCCGTCAGTTCCGCAGCGGGAAAAAACAAGCAGTGAAATAATGAAAAACTGAGCAAAAATATTCTTTACTCTGAAGATGATTAAAAAAAATGATGATATCATGATAATTCCTAAAATTGAAGTGAATACTGAAGCGGCATATAATAAACTTCCTTCTGAGACTTGGAGTAGTTTTCATCCGGCTTGTACCGGCTGATTTCCGCAAGTCCGAGGATGAAATTGTACCAGAAATGAACTGCAGATCCGGGACGTATGTCGAATCCGGAAACAGAATGGAGATACCCTAGATAAACTCCTGCCAGCAGTCTCGAAAACCGTCCGTCCACTGCATCATTGTTTCCTTCATGTGCCAGCATAAAGAATGCCGAGGACAGTCCTATTCCAGTCACGCTTCCGTATCTTCTCACCATATTTTCGTTCAGATACCCTCTGAAAAAGGCTTCTTCTCCGATTGCAGGTGAAATTCCTCCGACAAATGCAGAAAAATGAAGAGAACCGTCGGTTTTTACTGATTTAGGACCCAGTATCGGGTTGCTTCCATCAGTCATATTTTCTGATGCTCCTGTGAGAATTGCGAGTGCCAGTATCGGAACGAATACCATCGGTTTTTTCAGAATATCAGGATTGAAAGGAGAATATGCTATTTCTGCAAATGTCTCTTTCTTTTTTTCTTCTCCCAGTCCGCCTGCATCCCTGTAGGATGAGTAGATCGAGTAAAACATTACCGAAAGCATCGGATTGGAGAGCATATCTGCATATACAGTGTTTCTGCTAGTCCTTGTATAGTCTCCATACTTAAGATAAGGGTTCAGCTCGCCTAGCTGTCCTTCCTTGATAAGGCGAAGGTCCCTTCCAAATTTTGTTTCCGGAGGATAAGGGACATCCGAATCCAGAAATCCTCCTTTTTTGATGACGGTGCCCGTCAGGTCATTATTATATACAAGTCCGTTTCTCTGAGCATAATATCCGAAAAGAGCATCCTTGTAGTCAAATTTCACTTCCCTGTTCTCATAATCAATATAGTCGGGCCGAGATGCGAAATCGCTTCGGATTCCCGAAATCGCAAGGAACATCCCTGCCTGAATCCCGGCTGAAGGAATGTTTCCCAGATATGCCTGTCCCAAGCCCGGAACAAATCCGAGCAGGGCAGCGGCGGCAGGATTTTTGTCATTCACAGGTCTTTTCAACGTCGGGCTGTCCTGTTTTTCGGCTGGAAACTCCTTTTCCTGTGAGTAAAGGGAAAGGAAAGGGATTAGAATGAATAGAAATATGTGCACAGAATACAGAGTTTTTGCATTTTTGTTATCTGTAAACTTTTTCTGCCCGATAAAAATAGAGTGGATTCCTTCAGACCAAAACCGATGTTCAACCGGAGCGAACTTCGGCAGATCAAAAGAAGCCGGACAAAGATCTCCGGAAGACGGGTCATCACTGACGATGTAAAAAAGCTCAAATCCCTCAAGGTCACTCCGGATCTTCCTGAGGAGGAAGCAGTCAATTATTACAGAGAACCCATCTGGATTGAATACTATATTCCAAAGGAATCCAGGTTCGCCCTTGAAACCAAGTACCTTTTCATAAAACTCATAGACCCGGTTCCCAGAGAAGGAAAAGATGAGGTTCTGAGGAAGGCTCAGACGGAGGACGAATTCATTGATCTGACTGTGTATTTTGATGAAAGGACGCCGGAGGCGGAAACCGTAAAAAAGTCCTATTACAACTATACTTCCATGATTCAGACAATTTCAGATCATGTGAAAATGTACAGACAGACTGAAAATCCGGAATATCTGATCACGCCGGTGTACCTGATTGAAACAATGATGATGTATGAGCCGACTTTGGCAGCTCTTGAGTATCTGGGGGACTATCATCTTCACAATCTGCACTGGCTGATTAGGAGACTCAACCGGGGTCAGGTGGAGTTTTCACTGGAAGACAGAACAATCCTTCTCCTGACGAAAAGAAGAAATATGCACTGGGAAGAGAATGATCTTCCGGAGGATGAGGAATTTGAACTTTTTGCGGCACTTTTTTTTGAGCAGGCATATCCGCACAGGGGTGCAGTGGAACTGGATAAAGATGATTATCTTTAGTTTTTTGCTTGTAATTATTCGGGTTAAAAATTAGGTTTTCGGCCATGCACTTACCGGAGTTTCTTCTCTCTTACCATTCTATCGGTGTATTCCTTGTTTCCGTGATTCTGCTGATAGAAACTCTGTTTCTTGTATTCAAGAGAGACAAGAAAAAGCCAAGCTACTGGCTCATCGGAGTGTTTACCGGCTTTACTGTAATGCTTGTCGGCTATTTCCTGGCATACTCCGTGTATGATCCAATCGGAGCCTTTCACAGATATCTGACAGTATTTGTACTTTTCGGGAATTTCTGCTTTGTCGGTTTTGCCTACACTTTCCTCAAGGAAGATTATCAAAAGGAATACCGTCTGATTATGCCTTTTCTTTTTCTGACAGCCTTGGGTGCATACATCCATTTCATATGGAACACCTATTCCGCAGAAAAAAATTACAATTTTGAAGCTCACTGCTACAACTTCAATTTCGGAACGGAAACATCACTCTTCATTTTATTTTTCTTTCTCTGGTCACTCTTCATCCTGGTCCGAAAGACAGTCAGCTACTCTCTGTACGACGGTTTTTTTAAAAAATGGCTGATTGTTCCGGGCGAGCCTTCCTTCCTTTTCCGCATTCAGAATGCACTTGCCCGATTCTGTGCAGGATTCATCTGTCTTTTCTTTCCCAGGGGAAAGGCTGCAAATTCCACTAAGACATTCATTCTGATTATAATGTTTCTTATTATCACTGCTGTTTCCAATGTACTGAACAAGGCAGGAATTCTCCCTTACGACTATTACGCAGTGTACTATTCAAATTCCACTCTGGTGATCTGCTTTCTGATGCTTCTGGGCTACATGAACAGCTCGGGGGAAAGCACAACATTCATGGTAAAGCTTGTAGGGATCAGTCTTCTGGCTGTTCTGCTTGTTCTGGGTTTTGTGAGCAATCTGACCCTGAACATCAGCGAATCCGACTTTGACAAGGAAAGACTGGCGGAAGTCAAGGCAGAAAAGAAATTCATAGCATCCGGGAACTTTTCCTCCCTTGCAGATGAGATAGAGTATGTTGTCAGAAAGCCTGTGGAAGTGCTTCTTTTTGAACCGAGACAGGAGCTTCTGTATTCAAAAGACAAGGCTGTCACTCAGGAAATACTGATCCAGTCCGAAATCAGAAAAATAGATTTTCTAGTCTCAGATAAGCTGAAGGAGATCAGAAAGAAATTTCCGGAACGGTCGGGTCAGGAGACATTTGATCTGGCAAGACAGGAGTTTATAAAAGGAAGACAGTTCAGAAACGTTCAGGAAAGTCTTCAGAAGACTGAAAGCAGAGGATACAGAATCATAGACGGAAAAAACTATATCTGCTACGATTTTGTTGAGGGAGGAGTGAGATATGAGGTCGGGTTCCAGTATCTGGAATACAGAAAGCACACTCATGAAAATGCCAAAAAGCTGCTTCTGATCATTGTCATTACCGTCATCAGCATCCTGGTCATATTCCCGTATTTTTTCAATGCCAGCCTTGTGCATCCTCTGAATGCCCTTCTTTTGGGAGTGCAGAAAGTAAATGAGGGAAATCTGGATGTCGAGGTTCCTATCCGTGAGCAGGATGAGATCGGATACCTGGCAGCCTCCTTCAACTCAATGGTATTTTCCATACAGCAGGCAAGGAATGAACTGAAGGATTATGCAAACACTCTGGAAGACAAAGTCAAGGAAAGGACTTTTGAAGTGGAACAGAAAATGAGGGAAGTGGAAACCCTCAAGATTCAGCAGGATGGAGACTATTTCCTGACTTCACTTCTGGCAAGACCGCTGTTTGTCAATCTGAATGAATCACCCAACGTCAAGACCGATTTTATCATCAGACAGAAAAAAACTTTCGAGTTCAGAAACAGGAAGGCTGAACTTGGCGGTGATGTGTGCATTACAGGCAATCTTGTGCTGGGAAGCGGTGGAAGCACAGCAAGGTATACCATGGCAGTCAACGGCGATGCAATGGGAAAATCCATGCAGGGAGCAGGAGGGGCAATTGTAATGGGGGTCGTGATTCATTCCATTCTTGCCAGATCCAGATCCTCTCTGATGACTCCGGAAGAATGGATGAGAGAAACGTATTTTGAGTGCAATGCAATCTTCAAATCATTCAACAGCACAATGGTCATGTCTGCAGTGACAGTGCTCATCAATGATTTTACCGGAGAGATGTTTTACTGGAATGCGGAACATCCGTTCTCCATTCTCTACAGAGACAAAAGAGCGGAATTTCTCGAAGACGGAATGTCTCTGCGAAAACTGGGACTGGATTCCGAATTTACATTTCAGGTGAAAAAGTTTCAGCTTCAGCCCGATGATATACTGATACTCGGTTCTGACGGAAGAGACGACATTGATATGACTCCTGATGAACCTGTCAGAACCATCAATGACGATGAAACACTGATTCTGAAGACTGCAGAAAAAGCGGATGCTGATCTGGAGATGATGGAAAAGATCATTACAAATATGGGAAACATTACAGATGATCTGTCTCTTCTGAAAATTGTATATACTGAGGCAAAGGACAGAAACATCCCAGTGCAGGAAATCAGAAATTCGTCTGTCATTGAAGCTGTCTCTGAAGCCGGTTCAGTTACTGCTCCGTTTACTGGAGATATTTACGGGAAGGCAAAAGAATTTTTCAGGGAAGGGAAAACAGAAGAGGCACTGGTCCTTCTCAAGCAGTCATTCGGAGCGGAAAGCCCCAACCCGAATCTGAACAGACTTCTTGGCCTTGTCGCATTCAAGGAAAAAGAATATGAACTTGCTGCAAGAGCCTTGGAAAAGTATCTGGAATCTGATCCTGAAAACCATGAACTTTTGTATCATCTTTCCATTGCCTGCAAGAAAAATGAGGACTATGAAAAAGCCAGACTTGCTGCAATTCGTGTATATAACCTGAAGCCGGAGAATGCAAACAATCTTGTAAATCTTGCAGATATATACAGACTCGAAGGAAACAGCAGGGAAGCGGAGTATTTTGCAAAAAAAGCAATGGAAGCCGAACCTGAAAATCAGAATGCAAAGAAAATACTGGAACTTCTGGATGAGATAGAATGAAAAAATTTATCAGTCACTCTGAGCATATTCATCTGGAAAAAGCGGATTCAACGAATGATTATATCAAGAATCCGGCAATTCCAAAATCAGCCTGGGTGACTGCGGACATTCAGACTGCAGGCAGAGGGAGACTGGGAAGACAGTGGGAAAGTCCTGAAGGCGACAGCATCTTCTTTTCTGCGAAGACGGAGTTTCCGGATTATTCTCTGAGCCTTGTTCCTCTTTTTATAGGATCTGCTCTCCACAGTGCATTTACCGAACTGTACCCTGAACTGAAGAACAGGCTTTCTGTGAAATGGCCGAATGATCTTTATATCGACCGATTGAAATGTGCAGGAATTCTTACTGAGACACTGGTTCAGGCAGAAAGAAAAGAACTGATTATAGGAATAGGTATTAATCTTTACCTGGAAAAAACGGATCTCCCGTATTCCGGGATTCTGAAGATTAAGCCCTCTTTGAATGAGAAAAAGAATGTCCTGTCCTGTCTGATTGATCATATCAACAGATCACTGAATACTCTCCCTGAAAAAACAGAAGAGGAACTGCGTCATCTGGAATCTGTTTCCTTTTTTCGCGGAAAGCGGCTCAGTATGAAGAAGGACGGGAAGACAGTTTTTCCTGTGTTCAAGGGTTTCAGCCCGGAGGGTTTTCTTGTTCTGGATCTGGAAGGAAAAGAAACTGTAATCAGTGATTCTGCAAGGGAAATAGAATGCAATGCTGCTTGTAATTGATGTTGGAAACACAAACACTGTATTCGGTATTTTTGCGAAAGGCGAAAATGAACCGAAATTTCACAAAAGAACCGTCACAAGGCCTGACAGAACTTCAGACGAACTTGGAGTCTTCCTGAAGGGATTTTTCAGAGAGGAGAATCTGGAAAGTGTGCCCATTTCCTCTGCTGTCTATTCCAGCGTCGTGCCGGCTTTCAATCCTATAGTCTCCAGAATGCTTGAGGACTGGTTCAAGGTCAAGCCTCTGAAAGTCAGCTGTGAAATGAATCTTCCTTTCATTATAAAATATCCCAGGCCGTACGAGATCGGCGCAGACAGACTTGTCAATGCTGCTGCAGTCGCTGCAGAGTCATCGGAAAACAGCATCATTGTGGATATGGGAACTGCCACAACTTTCTGTGTGCTCAATTCCAAAAAGGAATATTTGGGAGGAGTCATAGCACCCGGACTCAAGCTTTCCATGGAAGCATTGACAAAAAATACGGCACAGCTGCCTCCGATAGTATTTCAGACACCCGAAAGAATTTTGGGAAATTCCACGATTGAGTCTCTTCAGTCCGGTTTTTTTTACGGCTGGGTGGGACTCCTCGAAGGCATCATCCGCGAAATCAAGGGTCAGTACGGGGAAGATTATAAAGTCATCGGAACCGGGGGGCTTGTATCTGCAATTCACTCGGCAAAAAATAATATCTTTGACAAAGTAGATCCGCTGATAACTCTAAGAGGATTGAAAATACTGAATGATATGAACTGATTTTTTCGTCTTATATCACAGATTCTTATATCGCAGATTCAATTATCAATGTAAATGGAACAGGAAAGAAAATGAGACCGCTTCTCGAAGATCTAAAAGTAAATCTCGAACTGAATAAAAATCCAAGTGATACTGTACTTCAGGCCCTCAATTTCTACTGTTCGTTGAAAGACAATGACAGCTATGAAAAGAGAATAAAAGACGAACTTTTGCTTATCCTTTCTGAAAAAAGAACAAGCAAGGCCTATTTTAATATCCCGTTTCAGAACAGCAGACTGAAACCCTCCGGATACAATCAGATCATTATGGTCCTTCTGAAAAGAATCTGGGAAGAAGAGGATTTTACCAGGATGACAAAACTTCCGAAGGAGATCCGGTTTCTGAATCTGGATGAGACGGGATATTCAGGTGCAAGGATTTCAGAGGATGATGTGTGGAGATATACTTCCAATCTGAATGTCCTTCCTTTCATTACATCATCTTCAGGGTTCTTCCAGAAAAGAAGGGAAGAACAGATAAAACAGGTTCAGAACTGGCTGAAATTCGGAAACAAACTCAGCGACTTTCTTGCGAGGATCAGGCTCAGCGGTGCTTTTGCGAAGACAATTCATTTTGCCGGCAAAAACCTTTCCTACTTTGCAGAAGAGTATGATAAGAACCCTTCCTTTCTGGACAAGGCGCTTCCAGACCATTCCAATTCTGCTCCTGAAAGTTTCATAGATCTGCTTTCCGAGGCGGTGCTTTCCAATCACCTTGTGGAAGAGGGATATTTTAAGATAACAGAGCTTACACTGAAACGACAGTTCCTGAATGCAGAGATCAAGGCAGAGGATTCAAGGCATACTCTGAAAGTTCTTTTTGAAATACTGAAAGATTCAAAGGTCTCAAGTCTGAAGATGGAAGATGAGGAAATCATCAAACTGGGGGCAAAGATCCTTTCTGATTTTCAGAAGTCAGTTTCAGGTGCAGGCAATACTTCAATCAGACCGGCTGTTCCTTCAGGATATGAATCTTATACAAGGGCATTTGCTGCACTTGCAGAAGACAGCAATGCCAGACTGGATTATGCATTTCTGACCGACAAGCTTCTTTATGAACTGAAAGAAATCATCAGGAAAAATCCGAATCCTTCAGAACTGCACCTGCATATCCGTTCACTGACTGAAGCCTGCAAGAAGACAATACCCGACATCACGGAAAAACATATTACTCTCAGTTATCTTATGCTTCGCGAAATCCTGAAAAATGTTCCGGAAAAATCAATGCTTGAACATGCAGTGCAGATGGCCGAGAAACTTAAGGTGAGCAAGGATGAGGCAGTGCTTCTTTTTCATTTTCTGCTCTCT
>DAORDI010000163.1:0-12170 GCA_035345895.1 Leptospiraceae bacterium | reverse complement strand
CCTCACTGAAACCGCCTAAAGTCTTTCCTGTGTTGATAATCTGTCTGTCACAGTTTTTCTGTGCAATGAAAATCAATAAGTTTTCGAGCACATTTTTGACTTCCTTGTCTGATACCGAAAAACTTTTCCATTCGGGACATAAAGCCTGAGATGCAGCATCCCAATAAATTGCTGCCACTCCTTCTTTTTCGTACAATTTCTCCATACAATCAGCCTCCTGCCTGTTTAATGAGACAATGCCGAAATCACTCTTCTTAAGCAAAGCTAAAAAAGAGTAAGACAAACCTAATATAAATCACTTTATGGATCATTTCGAGACTGATAATTTCAATGGTGTTCAGTTTTGCAGATTCAAAGCCAAACTCTCCCCTTCCTTCGTCATATGCTATCCGCTGCTTCATTTCTTCCGCTTAAAATTCCAGTCTTTAAACCAACCAATCCTTACAGTCAGACTATTCCCGGATTTCCAATCTTGCAAGCTGGGAAAATGCCAGCTTGTTCCGCCCTTCAGGTTATTAGAAATCAAAAGAGAAAGGAGACCTGCCGTATTTCCTAGCTTGTGCTGGTTTAGCAAGCATACAGCCGGACGGGGGTTTAAGCGGCCGCTTCGCCAAGTTATTCAAGACGGCTGCTCATATGGAAGCTTCCCTGCATACTGAACCCTTGCTTTTCAAGATGCCTTCTCAGGTCTTTTTACAATCTGTTTCTCACTGAGCAGTCAGGAATTGATATATGAATTTTTTCTATAATTTTAATTATAATATTTGTTAATTATAAATTCTCGTCGATCTTCAGTAAATATTTATCCATATAATTTAATTAATTCTTCGCGGCCTTTCAGATGAAATTCACCGAGAAATATTCCACCGTTTCAAAGCAGTAACTGCTTTAAAAAGACTGATTGACTTTTCTGATGCTCGCTGAATATCCCAGTCTCTTTCCACAAAGAGTTTCAGTCTTGAGTTGTATGCAGGTCCCTAATTCATTTGATCACCTACTATATCTTCCTTGATGCTTTTTATCTTGGAATGGTTCGTTATCCGAAATAATTTTTTTAGGTTGAAGAAGTTTTTCCGGATTGCCTGTCTCTTTTTCTATAAATATCTGATTCAAATGAAGAAAATTCGCCAATCCTGCAGAATCGGTAAGGAGCCAAGTTTCTACTTCCCTTCGGCAGATTACGCAAATATGGATGGAATTAACTATATGGATTATTCTCTGGCACTTGGAGAGAATTTACCGGTATACAAAAATAAAGGGAAATATATTATTAAAAGAATATCAGATGAATTTGTAAAAATCATCGATTTCAATGATTTCGCATAGCCTCGTACTCAGACAAGCGAAGGCAAAAAAGGGTATATCAATAAAAAAAATCTTCGTCTTATAGATGGCGGAGAAAGGTGTCTTATAATTAAAAAAATAAGAGGTAAATGGCTGATTTCCGCATACGTCGGAGGAATTTAACGTTTTTTAATTCGTTCAGATATTTGTAATCACCTAAACAACAGCAGGTTCACCAAAAGAAATAAATATGCGATACTGGAAGGATGAAGAGCAATGTTTCGTATGGCGGCATATTGCAAGACAAATGGAATCAAATACTGCACATTTCGCAATCGGTTAAAGAAGAATTACCTGTAAAATGAAAGCCTGTCACAATCTAGGAAGAGCCAGAGATTAGATGTAGAAGAAACATTTTTAAATTTCGACTTAAAGAACTAAAAATACCAAAGCATCTCTTATACTGTTTTCCAAAAGTCTTTGCTTTTAAATGTTGGTTTTTCTTGAATTGGTAGATACAGCTACGAAAAAATACGCAATTATTTTTGAGATATATAGTTCCCAAAAAATATTTGGTATCTTCATTTTCGTATTACCTTCCCAAACTTTCTCTCGAATAATCTATGTCCATATTTATCAACAAAAGACATTTCTGATGCCATATAATTATGATTATTTAATTTAATGGCATACCTGAATTTTTTACCTGGAATTATTTTATATTCTCCATAACAAATATAACTAGCTGAACTTGGGGAGGAGAGGGGATCAAAATTTTTCATTTTTACTTTAGAACATAATTCAACGTTTCTTATAGTTTTAATTTGTGCCAAAATATCTGTTGCTGAATCTGGGTCTGCATTTGGATAAAAAAGTTGCTTTGTATAGTCTGGGCTATATGGAGGAATCGAAACATATCCTTCATACGTTACTTTCGTATCCAATTTATACCGAATATAGAAAAATGTCCTGCAAAATGAGCAATCAGGAAAAATAGAATAAGAATAAAAAGAAATCAAAATGAATATAAATTTCTTTTTAAATTTGAATATTTGATAAAAGTATCTTATAATTTGCATATTATTCAGTCTTCCCCCTAAAAGAATGCCGATTAACTAAGCTTAACTACTACCTACAAAAACAATGCCAGTGATAATGTAAATCCAAGTGTTAGGCAAAAGAACAAAATCAAATGTGCTATCGACGGAAAAATGGAAAAAACTTCTTCTAAAAAAAGCCAAGTCCCCCCACCTCCACTAGCTTTAATAAATGTATGTACTATATCATGAATTGAACAAAGTAGTCCGATTATTAAAATTAAAATAGAAAGCCAGAGAAATATATAACGTAAATATATATTATTATATTGAATTGAATTGACAAAGAAAAACACAGCATTTATTAAAATTATTTCAGGAAGTATTACAATGAAAATATGCTGAAAAAAATCAAAAGTCGATTTTAACTCACCAATTTCGGGTAGATATTCTTGATTGATAACATAGGCGTATTCGCTATAACAAAGGATTGCAATACCAATATATTGCAACAAAGAAGATAGAAATATTGAGAAAATTATTTTGAACATTTTTTCTAGCACACTTAAGGTTCGGTACCTCTAATTCCATCGCATTTTTTTACGTCTCTTGCTTTCGAAAGTTGATTATGCACTACCTAATAAAAAGCGGTCGTGACCACTCCCACAAAAACCTGTCAATTCTAATAATTGGGATGCTTAAAGGCTTTTGTGGGCATATATTTTTATCTGCACTATGCTCGATGAACATTTGGTCATTCCAAATTTTAATAGGAACCGAAATTATATCCTATACATTTATCTTTCTAGTAATCTGCATCCAACTTCTCCCATAATTCTATCTCCTTCTATCCAACAAAGTTAAAAGCCAAAAGCAAAAGTGGAATGCGTCTTTTTCATAATAAGGTGTTATGAACTAAACGGGGTAAAATTCTTTTACTTTTTCTCTGCCGGCTTAGTCCAGTGAATGATCTTGTCTTCTATTTCCCTGGAGATCAGACTGATGAATTCTTCATTCTTCATTGTAGCCTGTTCCTTTGTGAAATAATTTCTGACATTGACCGATTCAGAAGATTTTTCCTTCTCTCCAACGACGAGAATATAAGGAATCTTAGTATGTTCTGCATTACGGATTCTTTTTCCCAGAGTGTCGGATGTATCATCCAGATGCACGCGGATTCTTTTCTTGCGGAGAATCTTTTCGACTTCTTTTGCATAGTCCAGGAAATTTTCACTGACAGGGAGAATTCGCACCTGCTCAGGAGCAAGCCAGACAGGAAACGCACCTGCAAAATGTTCAATCAGGAAGCCTACAAATCTTTCGTGAGTTCCCAGAGGACTTCTGTGAATGCAGACAGGACGTTTCTGAGTTCCGTCTTTATCATTATATTTTAAATCAAATTTCATGGGCATGAAAAGATCCAGCTGACAGGTGCTGGCAGTGAATTCTCTTCCTATGGAACTTCTGATCTGGAAGTCCATCTTCGGACCGTAAAAAGCTGCTCCGTCATTTTCAACAATGAACTTCACACCGGATTCTTCCATTGCCCGTCTTGTCAGTGCTTCTGCCTTGCTCCACATCTCGTCATCACCGTGGTATTTCGCACTGGAAGGATTGCGGAGAGCAAGCACCATAAAATAGTCTTTGATGCCGAGAGTCTTGTAATAGTACTCATGCAGAAGAATCACATTCTTGAATTCTTCCACCGCCTGATCTTCTGTGCAGTAAATATGAGCATCATTCATACTCATTGCACGCACTCTCATCAGACCGAACAGTGTTCCTGAATCCTCATATCTGTGACAGAGTCCATATTCCGCAATGCGCAGAGGAAGTTCACGGTAGCTTCTGGGTCTGTCTGCAAAAATAGTGTGATGGAAAGGACAGTTCATCGGCTTAATATAGTAATTTTCATTATCCATTTCCATTGCAGGAAACATATGATCCTTGTAATGAGGAAGGTGCTCGCTTGTATAGAAAAGTGTTTCTTTTGTAATGACTGGGGTTGTCACTCTCTGGTATCCCCATTCTTCTTCCGTGTCCTTTCCCCATCTTTCGAGCTGTTCTTTGATTACGTTTCCTCTCGGAAGCCAGAGCACAAGTCCCGGACCGATTTTTTCAGATGTGGTGAAAAGTTCGAGTTCCGCTCCCAGTTTTCTATGGTCGCGTTTTTTCGCCTCTTCCATCATGAAAATATATTCGTCGAGTTCCTTTTGGGAAGGGAAGGATACTCCGTAGATTCTCTGAAGCATTTTATTGGAACTGTCTGCCTTCCAGTAGGCGCCGGAAATTGCAGTCAGCTTAAACGCCTTGATGAGTCCGGTTTTTGGGATATGCGGTCCTCGGCAGAGATCATACCATTCTCCCTGATAATATAATGATACTGTATCCGACTGAAAACTTTCGATCAGCTCAGCCTTGTATTTTTCGCCGGATTCCTTGAAACGTTTGAGAGCATCTTCTCTTTTCCAGTCTTCGCGCCGGACTTCAATATTTTCCTTTACGATCTTCTGCATTTCCTTTTCGATCTTAGGAAGATCTTCCTGGGTAATGACCGTATCGCCGAAATCAATATCGTAATAAAAAAAGCCGGGACCATTGTCCACAGTCGGCCCAATTGTGAGAAGTGCCTTAGGATAAAGCCTCTGAACAGCCTGACCGAGAAGGTGTGCACTGGAATGGTGGAACACTTCCTTTCCTTCCTTGCTTTCAAATGTCAGAGCCTCGAGAGTGCAGTCCTTCGTGATCGGATAAAAAAGATCCACTTCTTTTCCGTCCACCTTTGCGGCCAACGCTGACTTGGCTAAACTGATGCTTAAACTCTTCAGAAACTCAGACACTTTTGTGCCTGCTTCTGCTTCTCTGACTGAACCGTCTTTTAACTGAACCTTGACTGACATATAGCCAGATTTTTCAAAATGTTCAGAGTTTCAATTCTTAAATCGGCTGGGTCTGACTGAAAACTCTCTTGGGATAAAGTCTGTCCGAGAACGTTCGGGAAACTCGGACCTTACCGAATTCAAAATCATCCTGACTATTTTCCGGTAAAAATTGCTTAGAACTTTTCTGCAATTTGGGAAACCTAACAGTTTAACAGCTTGCGGGGCTTTAGCCAGTTTCCAGCTCTGGGCGGCCATTGCGAGAGCAGCAGAAGCCCTCAAGCCGCCCCACCTGCGGAAGGTGAGTTACTGAATAAAAGCTGATTTTTAAACGACAACGTTCTTGATCTGCATATCTTTTTCATCCTGCTCCAAAAAACATTAAACATTTTTTTGCTGAAAAGAAAAACAGTATTGATCCGAAAAAGACGTACCTCCAGTATGATAAATATAAAGGCAGTAAAAGAGGATATAATGTATTACAGAAGAAAAATTATACTTGCATTGCTCAAAACTTTCAATGGAAAACTTTCCAATTCCGATCTGCAGAATCTTCTGTTTCTGTTTGCTCAAAGGCAGTTGAAACCCTCTTTTGATTTTCTGCCGTTCCGCTCCGGATGTCATTCTCCTCAGGCGAATCAGGATTTGAAAACAATGATAAAATACAATATGGTCAAAGAAGAAGCAGACGACTGGATTCTTGCTGATACAAAGAATTATATACAGTCTCTGAACAAAAAAGATCAGCAGGATCTGCCTTCCTTTGCTTCTGAATACAGTGATTTGCGCGGAGTTCCTTTGATGAGATATGTATATAAAAAATATCCTTTTTATGCGATAAAGAGTGAATATGCCGAGAGTATTTTATCTTCTGAGGAAATGGCAGCGGTAAACTCTGTTCGCCCAAGGAATGCAGAACCTGCTCTTTTTACAGTCGGCTATGAAGGTAAATCTGTTGAACAGTATGTGACTCAATTAATAAAAGAGGATATTAAAATCCTGTGTGATATCAGAAAAAATCCTATGAGTATGAAGTTCGGATTTTCCAAAAGTCAGCTGAAAGGAATTCTGGAAGGTGCAGGAATCGACTATGTTCATATTCCCGGTTTGGGAATTGATTCAGGGAAACGTCAGAATCTGAAAACGCAGAATGATTATGAAAAACTTTTTGCTGAATATGAAAAAACGACTCTGATACAGAACAAGTCCGATTTAGCTGAACTGGCAAATCTGTTCCGGAAAAACGGAAGAATTGCTCTCACCTGTTTTGAGTCAGACCATCATTCCTGTCACAGAAGCAGAACTGCAAATGCTCTTCACCCGCTTCTTCCCAAAAATACTCCCTTAGTTCATCTCTAAGGCATAAACTGGAAAATCCCTCCTGACAGAGCGAAAAGGGCCTGTCAGATAATTCTTACAGCACATTCTGCTTTTTTCTTGAACAGTCATATTATTTTGCTATTATAGTAATTTTTTCAATATCTTCGGGAACATTTATAAATCGTTTTTCAGAAAAAGTCCCGTCTTCGTTATATAAATACATAATAAATACTGAATTTGGGATATAGACAGATTTCTTGGAAAGTGAAAACTCTTTCCCATTTTCCAGAAAAACATATCCTCTTTCCATCTTTTCATTTTTTTCAAAGCCAATTCTGATATTTCTTATTCTTTCTGTTCCATATATCTGATGAACATCAAAATGTGTTTCAATTCTGGGAAACATCCGAATAGGCAGACTGGCTACCGGCGAATACCAGTATCTGTCCACCTGCATCCTGAGACAGCCAGAAAAGAACAGAATATAAAGAAATAGAGTTTTCACATTCATTAGACTTATACAAAAGCAGACTCAAAGAAACAGACGCATTTTTTTATGGAAGAAAGCGAAGTCAGCCATATTTTCAACTGACTTCCTGAGTATTCCTCAGTCCACAACCCATCCTGCTGAAATCAGAGAAACTACATCTGTAAATTCCCTTATGATTTCACCGGAGTCTCTGCTTCTGATGATATAGGCATTCCGCAGGGCGTCTTCCAGACGGATGATTCCGAACTGATGTTCGCTGCTTTTCATACAGCAGTAACCGGGAAGAAATGCAGAAACAGGCAGATCGTATAAAACTTCTTTTGTCTGGAGTTTCAGCCTGTCCGACCAATTCACCCTTTTCTTCCTCTCCTTCACTGCAACAGAACTCTTTTTCATTGTAATCCTCCCTGCGTTTTCGTAAGTACAATTATACAGACGAGCCGGACAAAATGGAAGCTGTATCTGTTTTTTTTCCGAAAATTTTTCGACTGAAAATCTCAGATGGGTCATTACTGAATTCTGAAGTAAGCATCAGGGAGGAGAATTTTCTGAAGAGAAATTCGGATAAAAATAATTGGGATGATTCAGTCACCGTCACTTGAAGATGCAGTGCCTGTAACATTGAGTGCTGAAGCAATATCTGCCGCAAACAGAAGTCTCAGTTCTTTCACATCACTGTAAAGAGTCTTCACCGATTGGATATCCGAATCAATGAACTTTCGTAAGCTCAGTCCTGATTCATTCATTTTACTGATCTGATTTTCCGTTTTCAGTATCCGGGCAAGAACCCTTGCATCCAGAACAGGATTATAATATTTTATATAATCAGAAATTCCAGAACCTGAATTTTCTCTGCCTTTTCCTGTATACAGTTTCCTAAGTGCCTGAATATTGTTCAGAAGATCCGGAAGTGAATTGTCCCTGTATTTTGACTCGACAAGCAGAGAATTTTTTATGCCCTTTGAAGAACTGCTGAGTCCCGCAGGAAGTCCTATCTTTCTGTCCGTCATTGCTTCCAGCAGAAAAACACTCTGGTTGATAAGTTCACTTACCGCATCTGTTTTTATGAAATACTTTGAATCAGGTGTTTTCCCCAGAAAGACCTGAATATAGTTTCCTCCCGAAGGCTCCCAGGCCCTTATCAGTTTCGAAGCGGTGTCCTTTATGTCGAGAGAAAGCGATCTCAGGAAATCCAGTCTTCTCTGCTTCGAGGAAAAAGCAGAGCTGACAGCAGATGCACTGTCAGGAAAAACGGAATCCTCGGGATACACGGTATCATCAAACAGAAGTTTCTCGGCAGCAATCAGTCCGCGTTTTGTTCCCTGACCTGCAATATAATTCTGCGAAACAGAAGAAGGACTGCTTCCTTCAATCACAGTATTCATCCCTGAGACATCCAGTTTCGCTCCTCCGGAAATTGCAGAAAAATCCAGCCTGATATAATAATTATCAGGTATCCCAGCAGGACCGAAATTGAACAGTTCAGCGTTCTTCAGTGCAGACTGAAGATTTCTCCAGTCTGATCTCAATGTTTCGAGCTGAGCAGTATTCAGACCTGAAGCATAGGCCCCCGCAGATGTTTCGAAGACAGAAGCAAGTCTGTCCAGATTTCGATACTCAGGCAGAATGATGTTTTCCACTGTATCAGAAAGCATTTTTTCAGTATTGAAAGAATTCATATTCATATATATGAGTCCGTCAAGTCCTGAACCTTTGGAAGAATTTTCAGAATGCCTGCATTCATACAGAAATGATATTATAATTATTATAGTAAATCTATATATCATCATAGAGACTCCAGGAATTTCAAGACAGAATTTCTGTCTGCCTTTGAGAGCGATTTGTATTTTTCTCTGGATTTCTCTGCTTCTCCTCCGTGCCATAGAACAGCTTCCTGAAATCCTCTGGCCCTCCCGTCATGGAGCAGGTTGTTGTGACCGTTGACAGTCTGGATGAGCCCGATTCCCCAGAGCGGTGCTGTTCTCCATTCTTTTCCTTCCGCCAGAAAATCAGGACGTCCGTCGGAAAGATCCTCTCCCATATCATGGAGAAGAAGATCCGTATATGGACGTATTGTCTGTCCGGATATCTCCGGAAAGTCCTTCACTTTTCCTGTTGTAAACTTGGGGATATGGCAGTAAGTACATCCGATCTCAGAAAACAGTTTTTTTCCATTCTTTACATCAGCACTGTTCCAGTTCCTTCTGGCGGGCACTCCGACAGTCTGTGTATAAAAAGTAATGAAATCAACAGATAATTTATTTATTTCTGTTCCTTCAGAATGTCCGTTGTTTCCGCTTCCTTCAGAGACGCAGGCAGAGTATTGAGTTGAAGCAGATTCACATCCTTCCGAAGGAAACAGAGGAGAGGTTATTCCCATATCACCCAGAAAAGCTCCCTGATTCTGCTGTCTCAGACTGGGATTGTTTGCCTTCCAGCCGAATCTTCCCAGAATTTTTTTTCCGGACAGAACATCATACACGTAATTCGGTCTCCCGGAAATGCCGTTACTGTCAGAGTCCTTTTCATCTGCATTCGCAAGAATGTCACTTTCCGGTATGGCCTCAAGAAGACCAAGTCCGGGAATCATAGGTGCTGTTCTCGGGGAAATCATCAGACTGGACGGTACAGAATTGAAATTATAAGTAATATTATAATTTGGTCTACGAAGGGAATATTTTTCCCCGTCAGGAAAACTTCCGGGGACTTCAGTATAAGTGATACTCACGCTTCCCTCAGCAGAGGTCAGAGATTTTCCAGCATTGTATCTGGTATTCAGCTGGGTACCGTAACCAGGAACTCCCAAAGGACCTCCATTTGCATCCGTACCGGGTATACTGAGCCGGATCAGCATTGATGTCAGCTCAGTTTCTTCCTGCTTCGGAGGTCTTCCTCTTCCGTCAAAAACGTGACATCCCCTGCAGGAGGAACTGTTCCAGAGAGGACCTCTTCCTGAAAGTACACTGTTTCCTGCAGGTATCCAGGTAGAATCAAATACAGCATTGCCGGTATTGAAATCAATCACTCTCTGTCCTTTGAGATTAAAGCCTGGACTGTTGAACGCATTGGATGAATCATCAAATACAGTTAGGTTTCCCGCAGAATACTCCTCACCCAGATCGTCTGCGGAAGCACCCAGAGCAATTGCCGCAGCAGCTGCGGTCTGTCTTCTTTTTACGTCTGATTCTGTTCTGCACCCTGACAGAAAGTACATCATAATTATAAATACTGTAAATTTTTTCATAGTCAATTTTCCTGAACATACAGGCTCCTATTCGCTTACGATTGCAATCCCGTAATTCTTCGCAATTGCCGCAAGTGAGTCTCCTACGGATACAATGGCTGTCTGTACTTTTCCTGTCAGGATGGATCTTTCTGAATTGGATGTGCTGATGAGAAGGCTATCATACCTGGAGGATACTGATCCGGATGTACAGGTCTGATTCTGAGTACTGTCTTCCAGATTTTCATTCAGACAGTAACTGTCTCTCGCAGTCTTTGCATTTGTAAAGATGGAAGAATCACTGCCTGCGATTGTATTCAGTCCTGAAAATGTTTCATTCACACTTTTCAGTGTCTTATAATTTCCGGTGTAAAGATTTATGAATCCCTGTGCATCATAGTATGCGTCGTTCTTGGAATTGTCCGAAAAACAGGAATGTTCATCTTCCTGTGAATTTGTATTCAGACCCTTCAGTCTTTCTCCTCCCCATTCTCCCTTTGCAAATTTCACTAAACCGTTCATTACATTCTTCAGTGAAGTATTCCCTGGGTTGGCCTTGAAACTGACTGCATAATTTCCTGACTTGTCTGGATCCCAGCTGTCTTTTACAAGACCGATATGCTTCACAAGAAGATCGGTAACAGTGTTCAGATATAAAACTCTTCTGGATGCATTTGATGCAGATGTATAATCTGTATACGGTCTTGTCCCTGCAGTCAAATTTCCTGAAGCATCCGCACCCCAGAGAAGGTATTCAATCGAATGCCATCCGACTGCAATATTCTTGGCACTGTCATTTTCCGAAGAAACCACTGCAGAGTTCATATTTGCACTTATTAATTCTGTTTCTGAAATTGTCCTTGAGGAACTGATATAGTTGTCCAGATAAGTTTCATCCAGGGGCCAGGCATTGATCAGAGGCTCAAGCTCAGATTTCTCACCGTCCTTTGTGACAGACAGAATTTCTTTATTGTCTATAGGCCCGGAAGAAAAACGCAGGATCTCTGTCTGCAGATAGGAGATTCTTGCCTTTCTCCATTCGGCTTTTGCGGCTTTCAGAGTGGATTCGCCCGGACTGCCTGTAAATGTCTTGATTTTGGTCTGAAGATCAACAGCTGCAGAATACGAATCGGAATATGCCAGAAATGCATATCGTGCATATCCGGAAAGGAAATTCGGCACTTCCGCCGCCCTCACTGCAGCCGCAGCAAGAATCAGATTTCTGCTGTTTCTGTCCTGATTGTCAGACTTTTGAAGAAAACAGTTCCACATAAACACAGAAAGCAGTATTATAAAAGATTTTATTATATTCATTTTTGACCCTTATTTGATTTTGAGAATTAGTCTCAAAATCAAATAAATTCAGCACTCCATTTCTGTCAAATAAAAAATCGCCTGAAAATGGAGTCTGAAAAATCTAGGGGCGGACTGCTGCTGCACTGATTTTGCTGTTAAGAATCAGGGGGTTATGGTCCTGATACGCACCGCACATAGTAAGGACTGGATTTTGGATCTTGAAGTACCGTACTTATGTCGAAACCTAGATACCACGCAGAACTGGTAATTGGCGAATATGTAGTAGAACTCCAATAATAACCGGCAGCAGTATTGGGAAAAATAGCTGTATCAATCATTGGACTGCTTGTTTTAGAGTAATCCAGAATTGATTTTAATTCATTGATATTCGGCAGACGCCATACCTTAGATGCTAACGTGAGTCCAGTGCAATAAGTTATAGAAGTAGTCCAATCGGAAGTATTTGCAGTTCCTGAACAATCAGTAGCGTTTTGCCCGTTACTGCATTTTTGCCAAACCAGTCCGGTCGCTTTGTCTTTAACTGTACCATTTCCGTTATCTATGAAGGGAGCCGCAAAAACTTTGCTCGCAAAAATAAAGGAAAAATAAAAAATAACAATTAAAAAATTAAGAAACATCAT
>DAORDI010000162.1:0-12178 GCA_035345895.1 Leptospiraceae bacterium | reverse complement strand
GAAGGAAGTGAAGAAGAGCAGGAAAATGAGGAACTGGAAGAAGAAGCGTAGATCATGGGATCGTTCCGATCCAAAATCTATTCTGTTTTATATAAAGTAGTCTGGTTCTTTTACCAGCCTTTCAAATCACTTTCTGTAGCGAGGACAATCTGTGTCAGCTTCGGACTCGCAATTTTCGGGGGAGGAGTTCTGCTCTTTCTCTCCGATTATGAAAAACTCAGCTTTGTCAATGCTCTGTATATTTCTTTTTCTGCCTTCTGCGTCACCGGCCTTACCCCGGTCGATCTGAGTACTCTTTCATTTATTTCCCAGTTTTTAATTATGATCTATATACAGTTGGGAGGACTTGGCATTATCGTATTTACAGTGCTGATTGGGCTGATGGTGATTCAGGGACTTTCGAGGAATACTAAACTGAAGGAATTTGTAGCAGAGGTTCTGGATACAAACATCAGAGAAAGTAAAGAAGTGACTCCTTACGAATCCTCCTCGCCCGATATCTGGAGAGTCATTATTTCCATTTTTAATATCACTGTATCTCTGGAACTGTTAGGAGCGCTTTTTCTGTATATTTTCCTTCCGAATGATCTTCCGTTCAGTGTATCGAGAGGTTTCCTGTCATTTTTTCTGTCCATTTCTGCATTCAATAATGCCGGTTTTTCAATTACCAATGATCTGGGCTTTCTGACCAAAAATACCTACTGCCTGTACACCATTTCCGCACTCATCATATTGGGAGGCATCGGATACCCGGTAATGATTTTTATAGAAAAATCTCTTTTGGAACTTCTCTATAAAGTTGTATCGAAGCTGGAAGTTCTGGGTGAAACATATCTGATGAGACAGGCAATCAAAGGGGAAGAGCCCTCTAAGATGTATTTTATGTTCACTAAACTGTCTCTATGGACAGAATACAGGATAGAATCGTACAATAAATCTCTGTTTGGAGAGTCGAACAAAGTACAGACAAACATCATTATCTATGGAACAGTTGCACTTCTTTTCCTCGGAACAAGTTTCGTGATGGCACTGGAATTCGGAAATCCTGAAACCCTGGGAGCACTCAATTTTTCAGAAAAACTGGCCAATTCCGTTCTTATGTCCGCCTCCTCGAGAACAGCCGGTTTCAATACCTTCCCTGTAGGAAAAATTCTCGATCCCACTGTCATACTCATCTGCTGTCTGATGTTTATCGGGGGAGGCCCTCAGGGAACTGCAGGCGGGATAAAAATCACTACATTTGCAATACTTGTTAAATATTTAGGAAACGTGATCAGCTCGTCGAGCAATGTGGCAATCTTTGGAAACACAATCTCAAAAAGATCCGTTGCAATGAGCATAAGGCTTTATTTTCTGGCCACATCGACTCTTGCCGCAGTCATTTTTGTTCTGACGGTTCTTCATCGGGATCAGGGAAGAATTCCGCAGATCATTTTCGAAGTGATCTCTGCATTTGGAACAGTGGGGTTTTCACTCGGCATTACGCCCGTTCTAGGGGATGCAGAAAAACTGATATACTGTCTCTTAATGTATATCGGAAGAATTGGAATATTTACAGTACTCATCGCAATGACAGGAAATCCGGTAACTAGTCCGATCGGTCAGGATGACGGAGTTAAAATTCAGGTTGGGTAAAAAATGAAAGGATTCAAGTCTACCAGAGAATTTATTGAAACTCTGAAAACAGAAAATGAACTTCTCGAAATTCACGAAGAAGTAGATCCGGTGGAAGAAATCGCAGAAATTCAAAGGCGTGTTGTCAGAAGGAAAGGTCCTGCAGTTCTTTTTCACAAAGTAAAAAACTCAAAATTTCCTGCAGCCGGAAACCTTTACGGGTCGGAGAAAAGGATAGAACTTGCATTCGGAAAAAAGCCGAAGGAAATCATTGCAAAACTTGCTCACGCCGCTGAAACAATTCTCCCGCCCAGTTTTTCTAAACTCTGGGATGCAAGGGAGCTTGGTTTTGCTGCACTGAAAGCAGGCCTGAAGACAGTAAAAACAGGCGACATGGTCAAGGGAATTGCAGAATTTCCTTCTCTGGAAGAACTGCCTGCAATAAAATCCTGGCCGCTTGACGGGGGGAGATTCATTACACTTCCGCTGGTTTATACCGAAAGTCCTGTCACGGGAAAGGGCAATCTGGGAATGTACAGAGTGCAGATCCATGATAAAACCACTGCAGGAATGCATATTCAGATCCACCGGGGAGGCGGGTTTCATTATTACGAGGCCGAACAGAAAAATATCTCACTTCCTGTTCATATCTATGCAGGAGGCCCTCCTGCTCTTACTCTTTCGGCAATCGCTCCTCTGCCTGAGGATATTTCAGAACTGCTCCTTGCATCTCTCATTCTCGGCGAAAAGGTAAAGGTAATCAGAAACAGTCAAATTTCTCCCCTTCCGATCATCGCTGATGCAGACTTCTGCATTATCGGTGAAATCCCTCCCCATAAAAGAAAACCGGAAGGGCCTTTCGGAGATCATTACGGATACTATGCCCTGCAGCACGATTATCCTTATGCTGATATAAAGAGAATATTATATAGAAAAGATGCAATATGGCCGCTTACGGTTGTAGGAAGGCCGCCTCAGGAAGATCATTACATAGCTGAATATCTTCAGGAACTGCTTTCACCTCTATTCCCCCTTGTAATGCCGAAAGTAGTCAATGTATGGGCATATGAAGAGTCAGGAGTTCACAGTCTGACTGCTGCAGTAGTGAAGGAAAGATATCACAAGGAAGCTTTTACTGCCGCCTTGAGGATTCTCGGAGAAGGTCATCTTTCTCTTGCAAAATGTCTTTTCGTGACAAACCAGATGGTAAATCTCCGGAACTTTAAGGAGACTCTTGTGACTGTTCTCGAAAGAGTAAATGTCAGGACAGACGTGCATATTTTTTCAAATATATCACAGGATACACTGGACTATACCGGCCCTGCAGTCAACTCAGGGAGCAAGATGGTGGTCCTTGGGATCGGTGAAAAAAGAAATGAACTTGCAAAAGATTTTTTCAGTGATTTTAAGAATTCGATTTTCAAGAATCCGAAAGTATTTGTTCCGGGAGCTCTTGTAGTTCAGGGGCCTGCATATAAAAGAGGCGATGGAATTCCGGAAGCTCTCTCAAGGGAAATCAGCATTAAAAAATTCCCTTTTGTATTTCTTGTAGACGACTCTCTGGAAACGGTAAAATCTGAAGCTGATTTTCTATGGACAATATTCACACGCTTTGAACCGGCAGGAGATATGTATGGAAAGACAGTCATTGAAAGAAATCACATTGGGTTTGAAGACAGCATTGTCTTTGACTGCAGAATGAAGGACTGGTATCCGTCTGTACTTTCACCCTCCCCTGAAATTGTTGAACAGGTCAGCAGAAGATTCGGAAAACTTCTGGACTGAAATAAATCCATGAGTCTGCGGTCACTGCTGATTCTGGTAAAAAGAGATTATGCTGTTCAGTATTCCGGGGCAGTCTTTGGGATTGCCTGGGCAGTACTCCAGAGTTTTGCTCAGATAGGAATTTTCCTTCTGGCTTCCTGGCTTCTAGTCAGGTCCGAAAAAAGCACGGCTTCAGCGGCCTACTCTTTGACAGGACTTTTATTCTGGATTCCGATTCAGGATATGATACTGAAGGGAAATTCCATCCTTTCTGAAAACAGAAATCTGCTGAAAAAATCAGGAATCAAAATGGAATATTTTTTAATGATTCCTATGCTGCAGATGGCGGTTCAGTCGGCACTGATAGGTGTGCCTGTATTTATTTTCCTCTCAGTCTATTCTGAAATCAGTCTGATGATGATCCCTGCGGCATACTCAGTCTTCCTTATAACTGCCGCCGTAATTTATCCGTTTGTTCAGTATTTAAGTCTTTCAAATGTGATTCTCAAGGATATCAGTCCGGCAGTCAGAATTTTTCTTCAGGGGGCGTTCTGGTCCCTCCCTGTTCTTTACGTCCCTTCAGGAAGCTTTCAAAGGATCGCTCAATTTCATCCTCTTCATTTTCCTCTTTCAGTCTTCAGATTCCTCCTGACGGATGAATCTTTTCCTGGAACTCAGTCAGGAATAATCTTTTTCTGCTTCTGCATAATTTCGGTTCTTGTATTTTTCATTTCGAGTCTTCGTTACAGAAAGAGCATCATGGATCATTTATGATCAGGATTCAAAATCTGAACAAGATATACAGAGGATTTATTTCACCGAAAGAAAGAATCCTGTCTGCCTTGAGTATGGGTTTCTTCAGAGGCAGAAGAGAATATTCTGCACTTCACAATATCAGCTTTGAATTAAAGAGCGGGGAAATCTGCGGAATCATAGGAAGAAACGGAGCGGGCAAATCGACACTTCTGAAGGTTCTTTCAGGAGTCAGTCCTTACGACTCCGGCAGTTTCGAAACAGGCGGAACACTTCGCTTCATACTGGAACTCGGGACGGGCTTCAATCCGGAGCTTTCCGGAGAGGAAAACATATACTATAATTCCTTAATATCCGGATTTAATACAAATGATCTGGATAAGATCACGGAAGAGATTTTTTTATTTTCGGGACTGAAGGATTTCAGAAAGATTCCTCTGAAAAATTATTCCAGCGGAATGACAATGCGCCTGGCCTTTGCTATGGCAACTGCAGGAAGACCGGACAACCTTCTAATAGATGAGGCATTTGCTGTCGGGGATGCAGCATTTCAGCAGTCCTGCGTGGAAAGACTGAAGACTTTTGCCGGACAGGGTTCCTCGATCCTCATCGTAAGCCATGACCTGTCTCTTTTAAGTTCAATCTGCTCCAGAATGATCCTGCTTGACAAGGGGAAGCTGATCTTCTCGGGAAGAACATCGGACACCGTAGAGAAATATATGGAGCTTCTGGGCAGAAATTCCGGGAATGATAATGAAAATACATTATCAGATATTCAGGTTTCTCTCAGATCGGAAAGAATGATCTCAGGCGAAATTTTTTTTATTTCTGAGATTCTTATACTAGGCATTGAGTTTTCTCTGAATTCGGAAATCGATGGTCTGACTGTAGGATTTCATATTGAAAACCAGAATGGGATCAAAATTTACGGAACGAATACACATCTGCTGAAAACACCTCCTCAGAAGAATGATAATTTAATGAAAAAATGCATTTTTAAGTTTCCTGCAAACATGAATGAGGGCAAATACTCAGTCAGTGTATCAGTTCACACCGGAGAAAACCATATAGGAAGCTGTCTTTACTGGAGAGAAAGAATTCTCTCCTTTGAACTGGAAAAAGGGAATCATCCGAAGTTTGAAGGCACAAATTTTCTTCCGGCTGAAGTGTTCTGGAAAGAATGACTATACTGCTTTCTTGAGAAACCTGTTCCATTCATAGATAACTTTATATTTTTTCAGAACATCTTCAGCAAATTTTTCAGAATCGACTGACTCATCATCTATCATTGATGAAAAAATAAAACTTTTGTATTTCAGAAGCTCTGCTGCAGGATGTTCCTTTGAAAATCCCTTGGGAACGGTCTTGAGACGGTCGTTGTACATTTCAGGGAAAACCTCAGAAAACTTTTTTGACTTCATGATTTTCACTGCATCTTTATGGTTCTCAGCAATAAAATTTCTGAGTTTCAGAAGCACATCCGGAGGGGGCATATAAATTCCCCCTGCCGCCATTGATTCATTCGGTTCTATATGAATATAGTAGCCCGGAAAAGAGGATTTTTTTCCGCCTTTGGCAATATATGCACCGAAATTTGTCTTGTACGGAGACTTGTCCTTTGAAAAACGGACATCCTTGTAAATTCTGAAAATCGCAGATTCAGGATCAATCCCCTTGACAGTGGAATCAAACTTGGATATTTCAGAAATAAGTTTTGCCGTTATGAATGTGAAAGACTGCTTTGCCTCTTCATAAGATTTCTTATTATCCTGAAACCATTCCCTGCTGTTGTTTTTCTTCAGATTTTTCAGAAACGGCAATATCATTCAGGATTCCTTTTTTTCCTTTCCTCACCCTTCTGCCAGAGAGAAACAAAATCGCTTTCCTGGACTTCACGGCAGAGTTCAGGCTTGTACAGCTTCTTTACAGGCGGTTTTGGATATATATGAATTTCATCCATATCCGGAATATAAGTAAGCATACGGGATATTGAAAAATCATCTCCCGTTTCATAAAGGGTATAAGACATACCCTTTGCAGGAATAATCTGAGAAGATTCCAGATATTTCATTTTCCCTCACAGACGATTGTATCGTTTCTGTCCGGTCCTGTAGATATGATTCCTATTGGAATTCCTATCTGTTTTGTAAGAAAATTGATATAGTCTCTGCAGGAAGCAGGAAGCTTGGAAAATTCATTGATTCCTGTAATGTCCGACTTCCAGCCCGGGAGTTCTTCATAAATCACTTTCACTTTTTCCATTCCGTGAGAAGGGAGAAAATTCAGTTTTTTCCCGTTGATTTCGTATCCTACGCCCACCGGAATTTTATCATAATCAGAAAGGATATCTATCTTCGTCAGCACAAGGGTGGACATTCCGTTTACACGGATCGCATGTTTGATCATTTCAGTATCAAACCATCCGCATCTTCTCGGTCTTCCTGTAGTTGCACCGAATTCAGACCCAAGTTTTCTCATCCTGTCTCCCTCTTCTCCGAAGAGTTCTGTCGGAAAAGGGCCCTCGCCTACTCTGGTCGCATAAGCCTTGCTGATTCCGTAAACTTTTCCCAGATAATGATAACTTATCCCAGTGCCTGAAATGGCTCCCCCTGTAGTTGAATTCGAACTTGTAACATACGGATAGGTTCCAAAATCAACATCCAGTCCTGTTCCCTGTGCTCCCTCAAGAAGAACAAATTTCCCCTGCTTCAGCTGCTCATTCAGATAATAAGCAGTATTGATAATCATATGCCCTGCTTTGTCTCTGAAATGCTTGAGCTGATCAAGAATTTCCTTATAGGATGCCGGAGTCTCTCCATACAGCTTGTTCAGTGTCTTGTTCTTCAGATCGACTGCATGTTTGAGTCTGTCTTCAAGAGTATCGTCTTCCAGTATGTCGCCTGCACGCAGACCAACCCTCATCATTTTATCCGCGTAACAGACCCCGATGCCTCTTTTGGTCGTTCCGATTTTTTTACCAGGCTCAGAACTGCTTTCTATCAGAGAATCAATTGTTCTGTGAAAAGGAAGCAGCAGATGACATGCATCACTGATGAAAGTTTTTTTATATACGTCAAACCCTTCCTTTGTCAGATGATCACATTCTTCCAGAAAAAACTCAGGATCAAGAACAACCCCGTTGCCGATGACACACTGAGTTTTCGGATAGATTACACCGGAAGGAACAAGATGAAATACATATTTGTTTTTGCCGACAACCACAGTATGTCCCGCATTTGCACCGCCCTGATACCGGACGATTATATCAGTATCCTTGCTTAGATAATCAATGACTTTAGCTTTTCCTTCATCGCCCCACTGAGCGCCTACCACCAGTTCTGCCGGCATATTACTGTTCCTCTCTGATTAATTCTTCTATAATGTCTATGTTCAGTGAAAATCCGCACGCATTTTTTTCCTCACCTGTGAATTTCTGAAAGAGCCTGTCATATGCCCCTCCCTGCACAAGAGGGAAAGACAGTCTGCCTGCATATCCCTGAAAAACGAATCCTGTATAATAATCCATATCTCTTACTAATGAAAAATCCGGACAGATCTCAATGCTCTTCATATTCTCCGAAAATTTTAAGAGTTCTTCTGTTTCCTTGATGCAGTTCTTCAGAGGAAATCCATATTTCCCTTCCAGAATCAGAAGTGCAGGAAGAATTTCCCTGAATGAATAACTGAAAAGCAGATGATGCAGTATGTCAAAGATGTCCCTGCTTCCTTTTTTTCCGGAAAGGAAATTTCTGATTTCTTCAGTATCCTTGGAATACATCAGTCTTGTCAGAGTTTCCTTTTCCTGAGCGTTCAGTTTCAGCTTTTCAGCAATATAATAAAAGGGAAGGATATTGCCGAGAACAATCGTAATCTTCTTTTTAAATGAAATCAGTTCAAATATTTCATCGAGGATTTTCAGGATCAGTTTAAATGTCCCCTCATTGGAATGACCGATGATTTCCGCGCCTGCCTGAAGAAATTCTCTTCTTGCACCGTTGTACTGAGACTGATCTTTCCAGATTTTTGAAATATAGTATAGTCTGTAATTTCCCTTCTTTTCACCGAATCCTGCCATTCCCTTTACAGCCTGAAGAGTCAGATCATGACTGGGGGAAATCTCATTTCCGTACCCGTCCTTGATCTTGAAAAACTTGCCGTGCTCTGCAGGATTCACATGATTCTGGAAGGAAGATGTAAAATCGAAGGTAGGCATCTGTATTTCCAGGAAACCTTTTTCGTTAAAATAGCCGTGCAGAAGATTCAGCAGATTCCTTCGCTTGGCACTCTCTTCCGGTCCGAGAAAATGAAATCCGTCCGGTATCCATTTCAGCTCAGTGCTGTTCTGCAGATGATTTTTCAGTCTTGTCTTCACCAGTTTCCAGAGATTATTTATGTTTTCAGATTACAATCCTTAATTGTCTCCAAAAAATAGATTCTTTTTCCTTCCTTTCTTTTTTCTGATTCAAAAAAGGATACAGGGATATCATCTCTCTGAAATTTTATCTGAGGGGGGCTGAAATGAATGCTTTTCCGGAGATTCCGAATGACCTGTCTGGCATATCCTCCGTGATCGGATGCAAAACGGAATCTTCCCCCTTCCTTTAAAAGAAAGGAAAGTTTTTCTGCAAAGACAGAATCAAAGGTCCTGTGTTTATGGTGCCTTGATTTCGGCCATGGATCAGGGAAATTCAGGAGGATTTCATCAAACTGATTTTCAGACAGAAATTCATTCAAAAACCAGTTGAAATTTACAGTAATGATCTTTATATTTTTCAGGTCTTTTTTTTCCGAATTCCGGATCGTCTTTTTAATTCGGTCTATTTTTTTTTCGAGAAGAAGGTACAGCACAGAAGGATTTTTTTCGGCAAGCTCCAGTGCCACCTCTCCCCACCCTGAACCGAGTTCCAGGAAATACTTTTTAAATTCAGGGAACAGTTCAGGTATGTTCAGTTTTTTCACCCGGCTGGGCTGCAGAAAATACGGAGAAGGAAAAGGAACCCTGGAAGCAATTTCCCATAGTTTTTCCGTGACTTCATTTTCCAAGTCCAAGCACCTTTTGAAAAACTTCCCAAGTTGCAAGAGCCGAATTTTCCGATGAAAATTTCTCCAGATCAATTTCAGGAACCCTGTCTGATTTAAGCTGATTCAGTATTTCTCTGACCCATTCATCTGAATTTTCGAGAGAACAGTACGGAATGGAACTGCCTCCTATTTCTCTGAAAGTAGGAATATCCGATGCAATGCATTTTCTTCCATGAATCAGTGCCTCTAAAAGAGGAATTCCAAAACCTTCATAGACAGACGCGAAAAGAAAAAGCTCAGCCCTCGAATAGATATGATGCAGGTCTGCATCATCCGCATTGTCTATAATGATGATGTCATTATAGGTCTTCCGGTCATGCTCCAAGTCGGCATAAAACTGTTCAGTTTCCCAGCCCTTTTTGCCCACAATCACCCAGGGAATCGGTTTTTCTGCCAGTTTTCTGTATTTTCTGAATACTTCCAGAAGATAAGGATAATTCTTTCTCGGCTCAATCGTAGAAACAGAAAGCATAAATTTTTGAGGAAGCAGAGCCAGTTTATCCGAGGAAGGAGTTTTCAGAAAACTCCTGATTCTTGCAGGATCAGCTCCAGGATAGCTGATTCCGGTCTTTGCTTCAGGGAAATTGAACTTTTTAATGAGGTCCTGTCTGGTATTCTCCGAAATGGACAGAATAAAATCAGCACGCCTGACTGAACTGCCCTGAAAAAATTTCTGCTGAAGGGCTGCAATCTTTCTCATTGTATCAGGATAAAGATAAAGTACAAGATCACAGTAGGTCAGAACAATAGGCAGTTTTTTAGGAATGAAAAGAGGTGCCACCTGCTGAGAGCCCCAGAAAACATCCAAGTTCATTTTCCGTATCTGCCGAGGAAGCTCAAAGAGAAAATAAAGCCCTCCTTTTTTGGAAAAAAAGCCTTCCCCTTTCTGTACGGATACATTCGGAAGATTCAGCAGTTCCTGATGAGATTCATGAATCGGGAGGTGAGAAAAAAGAATGAATTCGTAATTAATTTTATCAGGAAAGTATTTCAGTATTTCCGAGATCAGCCTGCCGACCCCGGAAACTCTGGTAGAAAGCGGTCTTGCATCAAGACCGACTCTAAATGAATGCTTTTCTGTGCTCAATTCAAATCTGTTCTGATGATTGACTTTTCCTCTGCAGGAACGAGAGCAGGATTCAAAACCCATGATTCTTTTTCGGCCAAAGGCTTCAGACTGCTTTTATCATTTGCTTTTGTTCTGATATCTGCTTCAGAACTTCCGACATAATACTTGTCCGGCTTTTTATCAAAGTCAGTATCCACTTCCACTCTTCTTGTCCAGAAAAACTGATCAGGGTAACCGTCCTTATTCGTATCCACTTCAGAACGGGCGATTGTCTTCCTCATTGTATAGTAGTTCGTGGTTTCAAAATAACCGTCTGCATCTCTGTCCACCTGACTCATTGCAATAAAATCATTTGGAAGAAGCCAGCGGATTGTATCGATCTTTCCATCCTTGTCTGTATCCTCCTCCTCGTGAACCTTTACTGTATCCTTGGTCGGTTTATTCGTGTCCATTGCAGAAAGTCCGCTCCAGACAAAAAACTCTGATTTGCCGTTCTGATCGGCATCATGCTCCTGGTATACAATCCGATGATTTTCTGAATTATTTACATAATAACCGATGGCATCCTTCTTGCCGTCATTATTGGTATCAATCGGGAGCATTTCCATCTTTGCGCCAAACTTAAGGTCACCTTTTGCAGTTTCCTTGCATTCGGAGATTACGAAGAATATTATTAAAAAAATTACTGATTTTATCATTACAGACTCTGTGCCATACTGAATCTTTCTGCAGGGTTGACTATATACGTTACTTGAACTCCATAACAGTCATCAATGACGATAATTTTCCCTCTCCCGACGATTTTTCCATTTGCAAGAAGATCCAGATCCTCTCCGACGGCCTTGTCCAGTTCCACTATGGCCCCTTCAGAAAGCTGAAGAATGTCCTTGATAAGCATATTTGTCCTTCCGAGTTCAACGGTCAGGGACATTGTTACATCCATCAGAAGATTCAGATTGGAGGAATTTCCGCTCATAGGAGTCGGCTTGGCGATTGTTTTCGGGGGGGGAGGAGGAGTAAATCCGCCTGTGCCCAGGGCAGCAGCAATCGCGTCTGAACTTGGGATATTCATAGATGAAGAGTCCCCTCCAAAGTCTCCAAGACCTGCAAGAGGATCATCTTCCCCGCTTCCTCCGCCGACGGACGGAGCATCCCCTCCGCTGAATCCTGACCCGAGTAGAGCGTCTATTTCTTCCTGTGATAATGAACCGTCTGCCATTCTGAACCTCAGAAATTAAATTCTTTTCCTAATATTCAATCGACTATTTTTGGGTTATTATATGCAATTAAATTTTAGGGGAAACAGATTTTTTGGAAATGAATGAAACAAAAAATACACTTGATTTTCTGCAGCTGAAAGAACTCATATTTCGGGAAACGAAAGACAGTAAAGGGGAAAACTCTGTCAGAGGACTCTCTGTGACTTCAGAAAAAGGTGAAATCAAGATTGAATTTACCCCTGCAGTCCTTACCAAGGAAATGATTTTTGACAGCATCAAAGTCATCAAGACTCAGATTGAAAATCTGAGAGTCCATACTTTCGAAAACAATTATTATTCATTTCAGGCCCTGAACGAAAATATTTTTGAAACCAAGGGCATTCTGGACAATATCAGATTCCGCTTTTTTACACTGGGTTCATCCAACAGGATAGAAGTTTCAAGAAAAGGCAATTTCAGAGAAGAAGAATCTCTCGCAGTGCTGAACCTTCTGAAATTTTTCTCAGAAAGTGAAACAAAAACAGTCAACCCGAAGGAAATTCTCTCCAGACTCGGTATTGAAGTTTTTGATCCCCTTGAGGCAGAAATCAAGGGAGAGGCCTGGGATTTCGGACATATGGCCGGTTACGAAATCACAAAAAGGGAAGTTCAGGATTCCATTATCTGGCCTATACTG
>DAORDI010000161.1:0-12296 GCA_035345895.1 Leptospiraceae bacterium | reverse complement strand
TTTTTTAGAAAAATTAAAAATAGAGTTGTTGAAACTAATTTTTCAACAACTCTAAAAAGTACAAGCCTGAATCTTGGATAAGCCCGATTATTTTCAAAAAGAAGTATAAATCATTTCATAATTACAGAATATCCATGAATGCAGGATTGAACCGATCTGTAGGGCCAGGGCAGACATGAAGCTAAAGATCTGCATCGCAGACTTGTCGAAGTCCTGCGTGTCCTTCGCTGAAAACAGCTTTCCCTCTGACAGAGACGACTGCCGGTGACTTCTCGCCGCTCCGGCGGATGAGACATCGGCAGACTGCAAAAACAGAAATCGGATCGGCTTTAGGGGAAAATAAATGATTCCTATGCAGAAGCTGAAAGACAGGATATGTCAAGGTCTGCAGCAGACCGCAGAACAGAATACAACTGACGAGTCCAGCGGCATCAATTGATGCCGCCCTGCAGTGCGGCATTCAGCGATGCTGCAAATTTAATCGCCGTCAATGACTGACTTCATGAGAATTTCATTAGAAATTTGAGGAATATCATTCCCGGCACCTGTCAATTCAGCGGTCCTTCTGAAATTTGATCGGAATCACATATCCGTCTGAACGGAACAGTTCTTTGATGCCGGAAAATGCAAAACACATCGCTTTCAAGCGCCCGTTCTAATTGTATGAGCCTGATTCTTCTCTTAAATTAATTCTTGCAGCCTTGCTCTTCCTGTGCTTCTGCAGAAATTATGCATCCTGCCTCGCCTTTCTGAAGTCAGGAAACAGATGAATCCCGAAATGTGAGCACTGAAAGGCCGAATCTCCTGGACAAAATCATTTTCCGTATTCCGCATCGAGAATTGGAATGGCTCTGAATCAGTACACAGAAATTCCTGACAGACCCTGAACAGAAGATCCTCGGATAATAATTTCACACAGGCACTGCAGACAGAACTATCGGCAGTCTCAATGAAAGAACTTCACAGGCAGATGCACCGGAAATCAGGAAAGAAAAGTTCATCCCTTGCCGAAGACTCAGATGGAATTTGATCTGCCGCACAGGATGAAAGAAACTGAAAAAATGCATTCGTGATGTGAAAACAGAAAAATCTCTCTGACTCACTGCAAGTTCAGAATCGTTTCAGAATAACCTCAGATATCAGAACAATACAGCAGCAGAACTTTTCATCAAAGTCTTTCGGGAAATATATAACCTTCCACTATTTTTGCATTTTCATATTCTTCCGAAATCCTGTACAGTTTTCGTTTCATTTCATCCCCTGGAACAGAAGGAAAAATATTCTTTGTATTCAGAGGGTCCTTGTGCCTGTCATACAGTTCAAAAATGACTCCGTCATGGGAAGGAATGTAAATCAGTTTATGATCTTTTCCGATGAGCGCCCTGTGCTTGGAGAATGCAATCGTATTCCGATGTTCTTTCTCCATAATCATGATTCTGTAATTTTCCTCAGGAACGATGCGGTGAAGGGCAAGTATGTTTGGATACATTATTCTCTGCTTCTGAAAAAAATGTTCTCCTACATCCGAAAACCATACTCCTGTTTCAGAATATACTTCTCTTTTTTCAGGCCAGTTCTTTTTTCCGAGAACAGTCAGAAGGGATTTCCCCGGAAAACTGCCGGTCATTTCAATTCCATACAGATTCATTACAGTGGGATACAGATCGACTGAACTGCTGACATCCGGAAACTGTCTGCATTCTTCATCACATACAGTCTTAATTCTGTCTGAAATAAATTTTTCAGGAAATCTGATTATAAGCGGTATGGAAGTGACAGATTCTCCTCTTAAATGTTCCCCATGACCGTGTCCATGCACATCTTCATACAGGGACTCCCCGTGATCCGCAGTCAGAACAATTACTGACTTTTCATAGATTCCCTGCGACTTCAGCATATCGATCAGCCTGCCGAATTCTGCATCAAACGCATTTACAGAGGAATCAAAAATATCATGAATCTGCTGTATTTCCTTTTGACTGGGCTTTTCCGATGCTGTCGGATCTACAAATTTAAAATATTTATATTTTCCATAATACTTAGAATCAGCATACTTTTTATAATACGGATAAGGAGGCGAGTAAGGAAAATGAGTGACAGAAGAAAACACTGTCAGAAAGAAAGGCCGCCCGCTGTTTCTTTGAATGAATTTTTTTATCGGTCTTTCATACTGTGCACCGTCTCCTCTGGAGGCAAATGCACGGATTTCCTCAAAATACTCTCCTCCGGGAACCGTTCCGGAAATGATCGGAAGCAGAAAAACCTGTGCCTCCAGTGCTTTCTGAACCACTAAAATTCTGGCATTGAAGTCTGCAGTATGCACTGTCTGAAATCCAAAATCTGCCCGAGGAAATATATCGCCGGCAAAGGAGGAAAAGACTGCAGTCGCAAATCCTCTTTCTGCAAGTTTCTGGCCTATGACAGGAAATTCAGCACTTCCAATATTTGCGGCCTCGGAAGGAGAAGGAAACATATCTCTGACCTTGTGGCGCATGGAATACTGGCCTGTAAGAAGATCCGCCCAGCTCGCAAATGTTCTGGGGACAGTAGTATGATGATCGGCAAACTGAAATGCTTCTTTTGCAAACCGGTCTATATTCGGAGTAATGCTTTCACCGTTTCTTTTCAGCCCTATCCTGTCCTTTCGAAGGCTGTCCGCAGAAATCAGAATCAGACTGTAATCACTGTTTCTCTCAGACGGGGCCGAATGCAGATTCAACGAATAATATACACATCCGATAATAAAAAAACTCAATAAAACTGCAGTGAGCGCATTCCTGAATGAAGTCTGAAAGGAAAAACCCTGCATGAGAATATATGCGAAGAAACAGGAAAGGATAATGACAGAATATCCCTCATAGTGCAGGTACACAAGAAACACAGAGAAAACAGACAATGAAACATTTGAAAAATCAGGACTCTTAAGCGACAGAATCATCTGAATGACTGCCGGCAGAGCAAGAATCATTATGACAAATATCCTGACAATATCGGGGGAAATATAATCGGTAGTAAAATGGAGCAGAAACTTCAGATAAGAATGCTTTCCGTAAAAGAAATCAGAGTACATCTGAGGGTATCTTCCGACTGATTCAATGAAAAATACGAATACAAAAAAACTGAAGAGCAGATAACTGGAAAATCCCGGAAGTCTGTATTTTTCGAAGAACCGCTCGAAAAGAAGCTGAAGAAAGGTGAAAAATATAAAATAAATAAAAAATATTTTCACAGATGCAGAAAGAAACACAAATGCAAACTGAAAATTGAAATACGTTCGGACCGTTTCAGAAATATCAAAGCCCATAAGACTGAAACTGGTATTGAGCAGAACGGAAGAGATCTGCAGAAAAAGACTGAAGAAAAACGGCCTTTTCAGTTTTTTCAGGAATGCGAAAAGATTTGACCTGTATTTACTCATTCAGAAGCTCCTCCAGCTTTCTGCTGAAAACGGACAGAATTACGGCAGATCCGAAACATACAAGTGCGAGAAACAGAAAAAAATCGTGGACAGAAAACCATTTGGAATAAGCGCCCGAAAGCCATCCCGAAACATAATGTGATACCGCATTTGCAGTGAACCAGAAGCCGACCACAGTTACGGAAAACTTGACCGGAGCAAGCCGCACTGCCATGGAAAGCCCGACAGGAGAGATACAGAGTTCACCGAAAGTAAGCAGAGCATAATATAGCATAAGATATATTAATGGAGTTTTTGCATTTCCGGTAAATATTTCGCCGAAATAAAGGACCAGATAGGAAAGCCCCAGCAATATGACGGCAAGTATGAATTTGGAGGATATTGCCAGATCTTTCTTTTCCTTTGAAAGCGCTGTCCAGATGCCTGCAGTGATCGGAGCAAACATCAGTATCATAAAACCGTTTACAGACTGAAACATAGATGCAGGAATCTCAGTTCCGAACACGAATCTGTCTGTCTTCCTGTCTGTAAACAGACTGACTGCTGAACCCATCTGTTCATAGGGTATCCAGAAAAAAAGTGCAAAAAAACCCAGAACTGCAAGATATACAAGACTGTTCTTCTCAGATCTGCTCAGAGGAACATCCCTATGCTCTGAAACAGCCGACGGCTTGAACTCACCGACGTTTCCGATCAGTCCTCTTCCGAAATAAAACTGAACCAGACCGATGAACATTCCGAATCCAGCCAGACTGAAGCCGTAATGCCATCCGTATTTTTCTCCAATGTATCCGCAGAGAAGAGGACCAAATGCTCCTCCTATATTAATTCCCATATAAAAAATTGTATATGCTGATTCTCTGAGAGTCTGCTTTTCCGTATACAGTTCACCGAGAAGAGAACTCATATTAGGTTTGAAAAAACCGTTCCCGAATATAAGAAAGGCGAGTCCTGCGTAAAAGAAAAAAATGCCCTCCAGAGCAAGGGAAAAATGCCCGATCATCATCAGTATTCCGCCGATGTAAACTGACTTGATCCTTCCCAGAATATTGTCTGCAGCATACCCTCCGAGCAGAGGGGCTAGATACACCAGTGCAGTATATGCACCGTAAATTTTTCCTGCGGCTGCATCACTCATCAGCAGATGTTTTGTAAGATAAAAAATGAGGAGTCCTCTCATTCCGTAGTAGCTGAATCGTTCCCACATCTCTGTAAAAAAAAGTATGGGAAGAGCTCTGTGATGCTTATCCTGCATTTGCCTTTGCCCTTGACTTCCAGGGAACATCCTCGTTTCCTGACTTGAAATTCGCATATCTGGCCGCAGTAAAAAGATAATCAGAAAGCCTGTTTATGTAAATCAATGCCTCAGGACTCACTGTTCCGGCATTTTCCTGACGTTCGGTCATCTGTCTTTCCAGTCTTCTGCACACTGTCCTTGCGATATGAAGCATCGATGCTGCCTTAGTTCCGCCCGGCAGAACAAAGGATCTCATCTGAGGCAGTTCAGCACTCATTGTATCCATGGATTTTTCGAGAAGAGAGACATCTTCATCAAGAATGATCCTGCCTGAATTTTTAGGAATAAACCCGGCAAGTTCCGACCCAAGTTCGAACAGAATATTCTGTATCTCAGTCAGAGTTTTTTTCTCACTGAAATCATGACCGATGAAACTGAGAGCTCCCCCGATAAAACTGTTCAGCTCGTCGACTGTGCCGTAAAGTTCCACTCTTGGATCCGACTTTCTGACTCGTTTTCCGTCCGCAAGGGAAGTATCACCTCTGTCGCCTGTCTTAGTGTAAATTTTCATAAAGGATAGTACCTCTGGAGATTGCTGAGCACCTTGTAGTTTCTGTAATTGGAGATAATGATCCTGCAGTAGTCCCTTGATTCCTTGGAAGGAAGCTCTTCCAGAAAATGATTGAAGTCATTCTTATAATGATTTCGTCTCCATTTCCGAAGATTTCCCGGGCCTCCATTGTATGCAATTGCAGCCCAGGTCAGCTTGCCTTCATAGTTTCGGAGAAGATCCCCAAGAAATTTTGCACCGAACCGGATGGAATATTCCGGATCGTGAAGAGAATAGTCTTTTACACCGAGTTTACCTGCCAAAAATTTCCCGGTGGCAGGCATAACCTGCATCAGTCCTCTTGCATTGGAGGGAGATACTGCATTCTCTCTGAAAAAAGATTCCTGTCTCATTATGGCATATACAACTTCCTCTTCCACATTGTATTCGGAAGCATTCTTGACGACCAGATCCCTGTGAGGTCTGGGATACAGTCTGGAGGAAAGGTCTTCAGGAAGAAGAAGAGGATCATCAGGAATCATATAATTTTTCATCAGCTGTCTGGTATAAAAGAGTGACATATATGCATTTCTGCCGGAATCACCCAGACCGACGTAAATTTCATACTTCTGATTCAGAGAAAGATTCTGTTCCCTGGAATATGCATCAGCCATCTCCAGGGCCTCTTTCATATGCCCATACCGAAGGTACTCGGCTGCCGTCTGAAGATACTGACTGTTTTTTACTTTTTCTCTGGCTGTCTTAAGCCGGCCAGCCAGTTCCTGTGAATCCTTGAAATAGGCAAAACTGAGATTATGCCCGGTCAGAACAGAAGAATATTCATCATATTTTTTTAATGAAAAATATTTCAAAAGACTTTCTCTGGATGCGAACGGAGAGGAAGGAACAGTCAGAAGTGAAATTTCCTGATGAAACTCTTCATTAATGACAACATTGTAGTAGGATCCGGGGCAGTGTTCATAAGCCCTTTCAAGCACTTCATTGAACTTTGTCTTGTTCTGTCTGAACTTCAGATATCTGAGATACCAGTATACTAATCTTCCTTTGACAGGAACATTCGGTATTTTGCTGAATGCAGTTTCCCAGTAATTTTCCTTTGCATAATGAATTGAATTCGCACCGGTGCTGACAAGGAAATCAATCAGATAATCCTGATATGTAAGATCATAAGGAAATACTGTAAGATAACTTACAGTTGCATTGAAAAATTTCTCCTTGCTTCCCTTTTTCTTGTACAGTCTTGCTTTCTGCTTCTGAATTCCCGGATCAGAACTTGAGGAATACTTTCCGATGAGCTCTTCTGCCGCATCATAGTATTTCCCTGAAATCAGCTCATCTGCCAGTCTGCCGATCAGAGAATCATCTTTTGCCAGTTCGGGATTCTTGGAAAGAAACGGCAGAATCTGTCCGGGCATGTACCCTGCGTAAAAAAGTGCAATATTCATTGCAGCAGTCTTGTCTCCAAGAGATGAATTCACTGCTCCCCTGCTCTTCAGATTTTTCTTTTCCTTGCCGGAAAGATAAGGTATTACCGATGAAAGCTCGAGAGGTTCAAGCTTCATATAAAAATCTTCCTGAATTACCCTCCTGAGATCTTTGACAGCCATTTTTTTCCACTCAGGGTCTGCATCCGAAGACAGAAGTCTGTAATAGACGGAAAGAGCCTTCGATCCCTTGCCGTCCTTCCATAAGGAATGCGCCAGAAGATACTTTGAATGACCTGTGAACAGAAACGGCTTCTCCTTTTCCACATTTTTCATTTTTTCAATGACCGCATCATAGTATCCGTTTGAAGCCAAGACGGACAGCTGCTCCTCCCAGGACCGAAGAAACACAGGGTCATTTTCCAAAGGAGCTTTTTCCAGGTATCTGAGCTTCTGTTTCACAGTCAGGAGTTTCCTTCTGCTCAGTTCCTGATAAAGTTTCCAGTAGGAAATCCTGAAGATCACCTTTCCGAAGCTGAACTTTTCAGCCAGAAGGGTTTCCACCTCAGGCGGGCCTATCCTCTCGGGATATCTTCCGGAAGCAATTCCGTATAAAAGACGGAATCTGAATTCCTTGTCAGGGTTTTTGACTTCTTCATGGTACCTTACGAGCGCAAAGGCTTCCGTCTGGGTGATGGATGTTTTGGAAGATAAATTTCTGTTGATTTTTCTCCAGCTCATCGTTTTGATATCATACTGGATATCTTCCTCTGCCAAAAGCAGGGAGGGAAAAAACAAAAAAAAGAAGAAAAAGATTCGGAGAAAAACAGCCATAGGTTTTCTATGGACAAAAAAAACGGTTAGGCTCGTATGCCTATTGTAAATTAATATATAGGAGAGAAAAAATTGGGTTCTCCAGGCTGGGAAGAAATATACATTTCCTCACAAGAAGAGGAAAGCTTTTCTGAAGGATTTGCTACAGGCAGTTTTTCGATCACAGAAATACGCGATTATTTTGTAGACAAATCGGGAAATCCGTCTTCAGAATCGTCCTGGCAGTTTCTGTCCTTTTTTCCGGGTGAAAAAAACCCGACTTTTAATCTTACGGACTTCCTTTACACAGATCTTTTAGGAAATATCCGTCTGCGTCTCGGCAAAAATGCCAAATACTCCTTTCTCGAACCCATTCTTCAAAACCCGTCCTTCAAGGAATCTCTCGAAAGAATCCTGACGGATCTGATGAGCAGACCAGAGCTTCATACTGACTATCTGGATACAGTTTTTCTGACACTTTTGTACCAGAACAGGCTGAAAGAGATCTCTGAATTCATTATGAGCCTTTCTTCCAAAAATCTTCTCAGTCTGAATCTTCAGATATTCTCCATTCTTTCCGGACTGATGAAAAAGCCTCTGGAAAATCTGGTAATGAGCGGTGCAGAAAAAGAACCGTTGAATATCCTTTACAAATACAAATTCCTGGAAATGTCGCTTCTGGAAAGAAATAGACTGTACGATCTGGTCTTGGAAAAAACGGCTCCTTCGTTGAATGGAATCGTATTTCATCTTTTCAGCAGAAATACTTCCGGAATCAGGAATATTTTCCCCATCTACAAGATTATAATGGAAAACTTTGATTCATTGGATGATCTGGAAAAGAAAGAATTTATGGAATCCTTCCAGGAAAACGGACGTTTCCTTCAGGTGTACAATTTTATGAAAAAATCGTACAGTAAAAGGGAACTCAGGGCCTGGCTTGACAGAATCCGCAGACTGAACGGAAAATCTGACCCGGACACAGAACACTCTTTCAAAGGATACAGTGAGAAAGAAGATCTGATTCAGAAATACAAAACTCTCCGGGCCGAACATATGGTGTATACACTCTCCCCTTTCGAAATACTTCTTCTGCTCAGTTCATCGGTTGCTCTTCAGGTTAAAAATGAGATTATGGAAGCATACAAATCCATTCCATCCTCATATATTGTGAACAGGTCCCTTTCTGCAGTGTATTACTTTCAGTCTGACTACAGAAAATTTCTTCTTCATCTGGAAAGATCGGGAAGCCTGCAGAACCATGCAGAAAGCATTTATCTGAAAAGTCTTGCCTGCATTGAATTAGGACACAATGAAGAGGCTAAAAGACTTCTTCTGGTTTTAAAATCTAAATTCCCGGATGCTGATGTCATTCAGGATGGACTCAAAAAACTGGCTCGAAAAACTGCAGCAGCAGTGTAACTGCGGCAGTTTAACTGCGGCAGTAGAAGAACAGCTCAGTCGTCTTTTTCTCTGATTCTTCCGTCTGAAATTATATTCTGAATTCTGATCATACTTCTGACAGCCTTTTCAGACTCTGTTTCATTTCCAAGTCCCTGGATTTCCTGAAACATACTGTACGCTTTTTCATAATTTCTTTTTTCTTCTTCTCTTTCTGCAATTCGAAGGAGAAGCGGAATGGAATAAAGATTTTTAAATGCCGATCTGATTTCCTGATTGGATTCCGTAAGAAGATTCAGTGATTTCTCTTCTTCCTTGTACACTTCCAGAACTTTGGGATCTGTGGAATAAATCAGCTGCCGTTTGAGACCGTTGACTTCCGTCCTTTTTGCGTTTACTGTCTCATCACTTTTCTGAAGTGAATCTTTCAAGCTTTTATAATCATTGTACGTTTTTTCGAGATACGAATCCTCAGTCTGAAAGCGTTTTTTCTGCTTTTCATTTCTGGAAATAATCCAGTTGCAGAAAAATGATTTTCTGATTTCATTAATGCTTCTGACAGACTTATCCGATTTTGACTTTTCATTCCCTGAAATCCATCTGTCTGCATACAGTGCCGCAGAGGCAAGATTTCCCAGTCTCTTATCATAAAAATCGGAAAGAAAAAAACTGAACTCAGTCTTCTGTTTATCATCAGTTCCAGAAAGACTGGAATAGTATTCCTCAAAGTATTTCACTGCAGGAATGTTTTCCTTCAGTTCTGAATGAAGAGTGCCTGCTTTCAGATAGACGCCTGCATCAAATTTGGATTCCTTGAACCGGTCTTTCTCAAGTCTGATATATTTTATATAATAATCGAGGGCTGTCCTTGTGTCTTTCGCTTTTCTGTATTCATCTCCGAGCTCCATAAGAAGTTCAGGCATCTCTGGATTCAGAGAATACGCAAGTTCATAGATGGAAATATATCCGAAATGTTTTGCATTTTTTTTCATTATATTTCCAAAAATAAAAAGTCTCTTCGCATCTATTGAGGTCTTTTCTTTCTGGACGGGAGAAAGATTTTCCTGAAAGGAATCTCTGTATTTTTTTTCTGCGTTTTCGAGACCTTTTTCGGCATCTTCTATCTTCTTCCTGTTCCCTGCAAAATCAGAAGAAACATTCTTTCGGGCATTGACCGCCTCCTGCTCATGTACAGAATCAATGAGTTCACGGACCTCTTTCTTCTTTTTCTGAAATTCTGAAAGAAGCTCCCGGTGCCTGGAAATGCGGCCGGAATTCTCATTGGAAAAAATATCCTGATTGCTCTCCTCTTTCAGAAAATAGTCTTCTCCGAAATCAAAACTGTGATTTCTGAATGCGGCAAGATATGCTTCCTTCGCCTTGTGATCCTCACTGTTTTTTTCATACAGCTGGCCAAGCTGAAAAAAGAGGTCATACAGTATTCTGGAATTTCTGATTAATGATGCTTCCGAATTCTGAAGAGTCTGCATCCTCCCAAAATTTCGGATCGAATTCCAGTCTGTGGTCGGTCCCGTTTTTCCAGAAAGTATTTTGAATCTTAATGAAACCTCGTCTCTGAATTTCCTGTCAGGAAATTTCCCTGCACGAAGCCTTTCCTCTTCAAGTCTTTTGTCTTCAGTGAACTGTCCGTAATAAAGTTCGAGAGTTTCCAGAATTTTTTGAATTTTTTCAGAACTGCCGGAATCTTTAGATGAAATGTCTTCAACTTCTTTTCTTTTATCTGCACTGATACACTCTTCCGGGGTTCTGTATCTTTTTTCTGAATCCAGACGAAAATCGCCGGAATCGGAAAATAAAACAGAAAAACTGAAAAGAAAAAAGTATAATATCTTCATCAGTTTCTGTATCGGCAGAAATGCATTCAGTGAAAAGCGTTCAGCCGGTAACTTCAGCCAGTTCTTCGTTCGTGAGAATTTTTTCGATATCAATCAGAATGATGAATCGGTTGTCTCTTTTGGCCACTCCGATGATGTACCGGGAAGACATTCCCTTTACCGACGGAGGCGGAGGATCTATCTGCGATTTGGAAAACTGCACAACATGAGAAACCTTGTCTACAATGATTCCCAAGGATTTTCCGTTGATTTTCACAATGATCGCACGGTTCATCATTGATTCGTGCACTCTTTTATTCATGATCTTTTTGCTCAGATCAATCATATTGACTACTTTGCCGCGAATGTCCATGAGGCCCACAAAATAGTCCTGTGATTTAGGAATTTTAATCAGATTGGAAACTTTTACAATCTCTTCCACATTGATAATGGAAATTGCATAGTCTTCTTCGCCTATGGTAAATGTTATATACTGATCAATGAGATGATTTTCTTCTTGCGGCATAGTCAGACTCCCATTTTAGAACTCAGTATATCCTGTATAGAAAAAATAGCTTCCTAAACTTAAAAAAATCAAGACCTTCATAATCAGAGGATTTCTTCCCCGAATCACCCAGTCCATTCCCCCAAACATAATACCCAGAAAGGCAAGTCCTGAACCTACAACAATGTAGTCAAAATAGTGAAGATAGAGAATTGCACCCAGAGAAGCACCTAGAACCGCATCGTGCAGTTCGTCGATTACTCTTTCCCTGCTGAACTTCGGACGAAGGAATCCGCGAAGCCTTTCTCTGAATGAAACCCGTTTCTTTTTAGGAACGGAATCCTCTTCAAAGATTTTTTCAGAAGAATCCTTCCGAATTCCTGTACCGGGCAGAATAGGTACAATTTCGTACATCCCGCCGATTGCATCAATCAGATCCTTGTCGGGGATCGAAGCAAAGACCATTCTGAAAGGATGAATTTTCTTCCGCACAGATTTATGAATACTGTGAAGAACATCTCTCTCTCGAATGATGTTCCCTTTCTTAATGACTGAGGAATAAGATGATCCGTCAGAAAGATCTAAGTTCAATCTGACAAGACCTTCATGGAAATTGAATTCTGCCTGAAGCAGGTCCCCTGCAGGAGTCTTGGCCTGGTAACATTTTTTATAACCCTGTGTTACAGGCCGAGCCTTTTTCCACCATGTCCGATATAAATCCGGATTTGATTCATACAGCATAGTCATATTATCGGAGACTTCCCAATTAGCTTAAAAAGAAACTCTATTTCTTCTTATGACGATTTGCTCTTCTCTTCTTTTTTCTCTTATGTGTAGCTATTTTTCTGCGTTTTCTTTTTTTCCCAGAAGGCATTCCCTGCTCCTTATTTATATAACGTGAATCAGATTAAGAACTGAATCTTCAAGACCACTCTTTGGAAAGTAAATCTGAACAGGATGATTAGACAGCTTTTCAAATGCAGGGGTTTGCGACCCACACAAGCATTAAAACTGCTAAAACCCCGCTTTTGACGTATATCTACAAACTCAAATTCACGGTATTTTAAGTTACAAAGTTTTATACGAGATACT